>NZ_UFYA01000001.1:326957-653914 GCF_900447215.1 Dermatophilus congolensis | reverse complement strand
GCGCGTGTGGTGCGAGCCACGACGCAGTCGTTGCGTGAGCGTGAGTTCGTTGCGTGTGCGCGGTACATGGGTGTGTCGGATTGGCAGATTATCCGGCGGCACATCATTCCGAATATTGGCTCGTATTTGATTCTCAACATTGTGTTGGGAACGTTCGGGGCGATCATCGCCGAGACGTCGCTGAGCTTCCTGGGTGTGGGGGTACGGCCGCCGGATGTCTCTCTTGGCCAGCTGATTGGGCAGTCAGCCAGTCAGTTGTCTGCTTATCCGTGGATGTTCTGGGGTCCGGTGGCGTGTCTGCTGTGGATCACTTTGTCCTTGTCTTTGGTCGGTGATGGTCTGCGTGACGCTCTCGGCCCCAACAGCAAGTCCGGAGGCCGAGCATGAGTAACGTTGTTTTGTCTGCTGAGCACACTGTGTCTTCTCCGCAGGAGCAGGCGGTTTTGTCGGTGCGGGATTTGCATGTGCGGTTTCCTTCCGAGGCTGGGGTGGTGCATGCGGTACGCGGCATGGATTTTGATCTGTTCCCGGGCCGGGTTTTGGGGATTGTTGGCGAATCGGGTCGGGTAAGTCAGTGACCTCGCTGGCGATGATGGAGCTTTTGCCTGACAGCGCGAAGATTTCGGGGTCGATCACGTACCAGGGCAAAGAATTGATTGGCCTGTCTGATCGGCAGATGTCGGCGCATCGTGGCCGTGATATCGCGATGATTTTTCAGGATCCGCTGAGTTCGTTGACGCCGGTGTTCACGGTGGGGCAGCAGATTATTGAGGCGTTGCAGGCACATCAATCGCTGTCGGCGAAGGCAGCTCGGGCGCGCGCGATTGAGTTGCTCGAGATTGTGGGGATTCCCAGCCCGAGCTCGCGCGTGGATTCCTACCCGCATGAGTTTTCTGGCGGGATGCGCCAGCGGGTGGTGATCGCGATTGCGATCGCGAACAATCCGCGCGTAATCATCGCTGATGAGCCGACGACGGCGCTGGATGTGACGATCTAGGCGCAGATTTTAGATGTGTTGAAAGTGGCGCAGCGGGAGACTGGTGCGGCGGTGGTGATGATTACGCACGATTTGGGTGTCGTGGCGGGCATCGCTGATGACGTGATGGTGATGTATGCCGGGCGTCCGGTGGAGAAGGGTCAGGTGGATGACATTTTCTACCGGCCGCGGATGCCGTACACGCTGGGTTTGTTGGGTTCGATTCCGCGGGTTGATCGGCGGGAGAAAGCTTCGTTGGTGCCGATTGAGGGAAATCCGCCTAATTTGATTCATGACCCGACGGGGTGTCCGTTTGCGCCTCGCTGCCCGTTGGTGGTTGATGCGTGTGGTGATGGTGAACCTGCGGCTGTGATGGTGGAGCCGGGGCATATGAGTGCGTGTGTGCGGCATGAGTATTTGCGTGACATTCAGGGCGCCACGGATGTGTTCCCGGTTCCTGCGGTGGCGCATTCACCGTTGGAGGGGGTGCCTAGGCAGCAGCGGCAGACGTTCTTGGAGGTGGAGAACCTACACAAGCATTTCCCGCTGAAGAAGGGGGCTTTGTTTAAGCGTCAAGTCGGCGAGGTGAAGGCCGTTGATGGGGTCTCTTTCGATGTGCGTGAGGGTGAGTGCCTGGCCATCGTGGGTGAGTCTGGGTGCGGTAAGTCGACGACGTTGCTTGAGATCATGGAGATGGATCCGGCCACGGTTGGCAAGATCGTTGTGTTGGGTAAGCCGGTTGCGTCGTTGCGGCGTAAGGCTGAGATCACGGCATTGCGGCGCAATGTGCAGTTGGTGTTTCAGGATCCGATGGGGGCTTTGGACCCGCGGTTCACGGTGTATGAGTTGATCAGTGAGCCGTTGCGGGCTTTTGGAATGCCTGAGGATCAGCGGCAGCAGCGCACTCGTGAGCTTATGGCCACGGTGGGCTTGGAGCCGGACCATTTGAACAGGTTTCCTTCGCAGTTCTCAGGTGGTCAGCGTCAGCGCATCGGTATCGCGCGGGCGCTGGCGTTGAACCCCAAAGTGATTGTGTTGGATGAGCCGGTTTCGGCGTTGGATGTGTCTGTGCAGGCTGGGGTGATCAACCTGCTGGACAGGCTCAAGGCGACGTTGGGTATTTCGTATTTGTTTGTGGCCCATGATCTGGCTGTGGTGCGTCACATCAGTGACCGGGTTGCGGTGATGTACCTGGGCAAGATTGTGGAGATCGGGGATGTGGATTCGGTTTTCGATAATCCACGGCATCCGTATACGCGTGCGCTTCTTTCGGCTATTCCGCTTCCTGATCCGGTGAAGGAGCGGACTCGTGAGCGCATTGTGTTGCGGGGTGATTTGCCTAGTCCGTTGAACCGGCCGGTGGGGTGTGATTTTGCCTCGCGGTGTCCGGTGGTGGAGCTGCTGGATGAGCAGCAGCGGCAGCGGTGTCGTGAGGCTGAGCCTGCGTTGGAGGCTGTTGGTGCTGGCGATCACCAACAGCCTTGTTTTTTCCCTGATCGTTTGCGTGTTGGGGAGCAGGTAGGTGGGGGAAGTAACGCTGGTGTGGGTGGCCTGTTCGGGGAAGGACAATGCCGTGAGTAAACGCAGGTGCACTATGGCAGTGGCGATCGTGATGGCTGCTGTGCTGGGGGTTTCTGGTTGTGCTGGTGGGGGTGGGCAGGATTCGAAGAGTTCGGTGGGTAGTCATGATCCTGCTTCGTTGGTGCAACGTAATCCGCAGGATCGGGCTCATATGGATAAGGGCGGCACCGCCGTTTTCGTGATGAAGACTTTTCCAACGAACTACAACGGTCTGCACACCGATGGCAACAATCATAGTTGGGGTCAGATCACAGCAGCCACAGATCCGATGCTGTTTATCTATTCGCCGCAAGGGGCCAGTGCCCGCACTGAGTACCTCATCAAGATGCCGCATGTGGAGGTCAGCGGCGGCAAACAGGTGGTCACTTACGACCTCAATCCGAAGGCGATCTGGAATGACGGGACCAAGATCGATTGGACTGCTTTTGAGGCCACGTGGAAGTCTCAGCGTGCATCGGTAGATGAGGGTAAGTACAACAACTCTGGCGCCACTGCTGGCTATGAGGACATCGAGTCGGTAGAGAAGGGGGATACCCCTGAGCAGGTGGTTGTGACTTTCAAAAAGCCTTTCAATCCGATCACTGAGATTTTTGCATCTTTGATCCACCCGAAGGTGGCGAAAGATCCAGAAACTTTTAACACCCTGATGAAGACGGATCCGCATCCAGAGCTGCGTTCTGGACCGTTTGTCATCAAGGAAATTGATGATCAGAGCAGGACTGCCGTCATCGTCCCTAATAACAAGTGGTGGGGAAATGCACCGATGCTGGATCGGGTGGTGTTTCGTCAGATGGAGGAGTCGGCAACCATTCTGGCGTTCAAAAATGGGGAGATCGATGCCACGGATGTAGCAAATAAGGCACGGTTGGAGCAGATCCGTGGCACTGCTGGGATGGAATTACGCCACAGCCAGCTGCTGTACAACAACGTCTATATTTTCAACGCGAACTCACCGAGCCTCAAAGACATAGCTGTGCGTAAAGCCATCTGGCAGGGATTGGACCGGGAGCAGCTACGGAAAATCCGATTCAATGGGATCGACTACACCGAGAAACCGGTCGAGTCTGGGTTGTTCTTCTCCTTCGACCCACGAGCTGAGAACAATATGCCAGTGAAGTTCGACCCGCAGGCTGCACGGAAAACGCTGCAGGATGCGGGGTATCTTCCCAGGCCGACGGGATCGTCGCGAAAAATGGCACGAAGCTGTCGGTTCGCTACACAACTTTTGGCGATGCCCCACTGCAAGCAGCGCTGGCGCAGACCGTCCAGTCCCAGCTGAAAGCCATTGGTATCGACCTGCAACTCGATATCCGCCCGTCCGCACAGTTTGGAAGCACAGTCGAAAAGAAAGACTTCGACTTCCTCCCCATGGCATGGACGGCAAGTACGAACAGCCCCCTGGGGGGAATGTGTCAATCAATGTGCTCCGATTCCAGTAGCAACTTCTCTGCCGCAGGCAGCCCAGAGATTGATACCCGTCTCAAAAAGCTTGGGTCCATCACAGATGAAGAAGAACAAGCCAAAGAGATGAACGCTGTGGAAAAGGAATGGATGGCCGCAACGTACGGTCAACTTTCGCTATGGAATGGACCGAAGATCACCGCCACGCGTGAAGGGCTAGCCAACTGGGGGCCCAGTTTGTTCCAAGAACTGACCCCGAAATGGGAAGAAGTCGGATGGCAGAAAGGCTTCAAGAAAGGGTGACCCAACTTATTGCTTGAGGGTCCTTTCTTTGCAGCCAAGGAATCCCCGTGACCATATTTCGGACACTGGATTTCTTGGCCGTCTTTACGCCCAAAATCAGGCATAACACCCCAATAACCACATTCACCGGCGTGCCGTCGCACTAATCGGAGTGGACAAAAAGCGGACATAGCGTACCTTTACGCAATCGGATGAATTTTTGCGCGTCCGCTGGTCACCCCACATATGCCCCGGCGCGCCCTCATCCTGTGCCCCCGCGGCACCGCGCCCGATGTCATCAACGACACCCGGGCGCCCTTCGGAGAACGCAACGATGCGCTCCCCGTTGACGCAGAAAGGAAGTGCAGATGCCTATCCGCACACGCGCCGCCCTCGCAGTCGGCCTCTCCCTCACCACGCTTCTGGCCGCCTGCGGCGGCGGAGGCTCCAACGGTTCAAAGGTGGAAGGCGGGGCAGTCACCATGCGCGGCTGCAACCCCCAGAACCCCCTCATCACCACCTCCACCAGCGAGGTATGCGGCGGCGACGTCCTCGACGCGGTCTCCTCCGGGCTCGTGCGATACAGCGCACAAAGCGGAGCGCCCGAAAAAGACATGGCCGAATCCATCGAGACGACGGACAATCAGCACTTCACCGTCAAACTCAAACCAGGCCGCAAATTCTCCGACGGCACCGAAGTCAAAGCCAAAAACTTCGTCGACGCCTGGAACTGGGGCGCATACGGACCCAACGCCCAAATCAACTCCTACTTCTTCGAACCCATCAAAGGCTACGAAGACCTCCAAGGCGACAAAGGTGCACAGCCCAAAGCCAAAGAGATGAGCGGCCTGAAGGTTGTTGACGACCACACCTTCACCATCGAAACCACCCAAAAAATCGCCAACCTCGAAGTCCGCCTCGGCCACGCCCCCTTCATGCCGCTACCCGACGTCTTCTTCAAAGACACCGAGGCATACGGCAAAAAACCCATCTCTGCTGGCCCCCTCATGGTCGAAAACTGGACCCCCAACCGAGAAATCGTGCTGGCGAAAAACCCGCACTACGACGGCCCAGACAAAACCCAGGTCGGCAAAGTCACGTTCCGCATCTACCAGAACTCTGACGCTGCCTACAAAGACGCCCAAGCCGGCAACCTCGACATCGACAACGACCCGCCACAGTCATCCCTCATCAACGAGAAGTACAAAAACGACTTCAAAAACCGAAACATCTCGGCGCCCATCGCCGGCAACGGCACCATCGCGTTCGCGCCCAAAGAAACCGACCCCAGCATCCAAAACCCCAAACTGCGCCAAGCGCTATCCATGGCGATCGACCGCGAAACCATCAGCAAACAGATCTTCGCTGGCGCTCGCGTCCCCGCCACCGGGTGGGTCCCCCCAGCCGTTGACGGCCACAAAGCTGGCGGCTGCGGCGAATACTGCACCTACAACCCCACCAAAGCCAAACAACTCCTCGAAGAAGCCGGTGGCTACACAGGCACCCTCACCTTCAGCTACAACGCCGACTCCGACCACGGCCCCTGGACCAAAGCCGTCTGCAACAACATCCAGCAGAACCTCGGCATCAACTGCGTCTCCACCCCCGTAGTCGACTTCAAAACATTCCGCACCCAAATCACCAAACATGAAATGAAAGGCATGTTCCGCGCCGGATGGCAGATGGACTACCCCTCCATCGAAAACTTCCTCACCCCCCAGTTCTCCACCGGCGGATCCAGCAACGACGGCAAATACAGCAACCCCGAATTCGACAAGAAACTCGCTGAAGCCGTCGAAGCGCCCTCCTTGGAAGAAGCGAACAAGGAATACCAAGAAGCAGAAAGCATGCTCGCCAACGACATGCCCAGCATCCCGATGTTCGACTACATCCGCCAAGTCGTATACAGCGACCGCATCAGCGACATCAAAATCACCAAAAAAGGCACCATCGACTGGGCCTCACTCAAAGTTAAAGGCTGACAACAGCCCCAGTAACACCCCCGCGCACCTCCGGGGTGCCGCGTCTACAACGACGCGGCACCCCACAAAGCCGCACCATCACGGCCTACACCCCCACCACGCCACACCACACACCGCCACAGAGCAGGAGCCAAAACTGTGGGCACCTATGTTCTGCGCCGACTACTACAGATGATCCCTGTCGTACTGGGCGCAACCTTCCTCATTTTCGCGATGGTCTTCGCACTACCCGGAGACCCCACTGTCGGTAAATGCGGTGAGCGCCCATGCTCACCCGAATTCGTTGCTGAATTCCGCGCCCAACACAACCTGGATGACCCCCTGATCATCCAATACGCGAAGTGGGGAGGAAATGTACTCCAAGGCGACTTCGGAAAGAACTACTTCGGCAACCCCATCAGCGAAGAGCTCACCGAACGCTACTCAGTCACCGGGCAACTAGCCATCGTCGCCGTCACCGTCGAAATCATCATCGGTGTCCTGGCCGGAATCCTGGCTGGAATCCGCAAAGGCGGATTCATCGACGCCCTCGTCATGGTCGGAACCCTATTCGTCATCTCCATCCCGATCATCGTCATCGCCCCCATCATGCAACTCGTGTTCGGGATCCAACTCCAATGGTTCCCCGTCACCGTCGGCTACGAACCCGGCTGGTACCAGCTCCTCCTGCCCGGATTCGTCCTCGGATCCCTATCCATCGCCTACGTCGCCCGACTCACCCGCACCAACCTCGTCGAAAATCTCCGCGCTGACTACGCCCGCACCGCACGCGCCAAAGGCCTCACCCAAAAACGCGTCGTTGGTATCCACGTACTGCGCAACTCACTCATCCCAGTCATCACCTTCATCGGCGCCGACTTCGGTGCCCTCCTAGGCGGGGCCATCGTCACCGAACGCATCTTCAACATCCCCGGAGTAGGCGGATACATCTTCGAAAGCATCGCCAACCGTGACGGCATCGCCGTCGTCTCAGCCGTCACGATGCTCGTCCTGGTCTTCCTGCTCGTCAACCTGATCGTCGACCTGCTGTACGGCGTTCTCGACCCGAGGATCAGCCATGACTGACACCAACACCACCCCCACCGGCACCACCCCCAGCAGCGTCGCCCAGGAACCCACCATGAAACCCACCACCACCGCAGAGGCCCCCGCACGGTCCCTGACCTCCGACGCCTGGCTCTACCTGCGCCGACGCCCCCTGTTCTGGGTCTCCACAATCATGATCATCACCCTCGTGCTCATGGCCATAGCGCCCAGCCTCTTCGCCCACGGCGACCCCTACGCCGCCGACCTATCCCAATCACGCGCCGAACCCAGCGCCGAGGCATGGTTCGGCCGAGACATCCAAGGCGCAGACATCTACACCCTCACCATCTACGGCGCGCGCGCCTCCATCCTCGTCGGTGTCCTCACCACCATCGCCACCCTCCTCATCGGCGCCATCGTCGGCACCCTCGCCGCCTACTTCGGCGGCATCTGGGACACCCTGCTCATGCGCGTCACCGATGTTTTCTTCGCCATCCCCATGCTGCTGGGCGGCATCCTGTTCATGACCTCTTTCCCCAACCCACCCGACGCCAGTTTCTGGGTCGTCGTAGGGAAAGTGGTCCTCGTTTTGTCTCTCTTCGGCTGGCCCAGCATCGCCCGACTCATGCGCGGAGCCATCCTCCAAATCAAAGACAGCGAATACGTCATGGCAGCCCGCGCCCTCGGGGCAGGAACAGGGCGCATCATCTTCCGCCACCTACTGCCCAACGCATTCGCACCCGCCCTGGTGGTCTCCACCATCAACCTAGGCACCTTCATCGCCGCCGAAGCAACCCTGAGCTTCCTCGGCATCGGGTTGACCTCCCCCGCCATCAGCTGGGGACTAGCAATCTCAACCGGCACCGACGCCATCTACGCCGCACCCCACATCCTGCTCTTCCCGAGCCTGTTCTTGTCGATCACCGTCCTGGCCTTCATCCTCCTCGGCGACGCCGTCCGTGACGCGTTCGACCCCAAGGCCCGATGACCGCCCCCAAGCGCAAAGAAGCCCCGCCCATGACCACCACACACACCAAACACGCCACCCACCGCAACGTCGGCCAAACCCTCCTGGAAGTCGATAACCTCCACGTCGACTTCCACACCGACGACGGCGTCGCACACGCCATCAACGGCGCCTCATTCAGCGTCGCCGAAGGCGAAACCCTCGCCATCCTCGGCGAATCCGGATCCGGGAAATCTGTCACCGCCCAAGCCATCATGGGCATCCTCGACACACCACCAGCACGCATCGCCTCCGGATCCGTGCGCTACCGCGGCCGTGACATCCTCACCCTGCCCGAAAGCGAACGCCGCAAACTACGCGGACCTGACATCTCTATGGTGTTCCAGGACGCCCTATCAGCCCTTAACCCTGTCTTCCCCGTCGGCTGGCAAATCGCTGAAATGCTCCGCGTCCACCGCGGCATGAACCGCAAAGACGCCCTCGACCAAGCCATCCGACTCATGGAACGCGTCCACATCCCCGGCGCAAAACAACGCGTCAAAGCATTCCCCCACCAATTCTCCGGCGGAATGCGCCAACGCATCATGATCGCCGTGGCCATCGCGCTAGACCCAGCAGTCCTCATCGCCGATGAACCCACCACCGCCCTGGACGTCACCGTCCAAGCCCAAATCATGCGCCTGTTGGCCGAACTCCAAGAAGAACGCCACATGGGCCTCATCCTCATCACCCACGATCTAGGGGTCGTGGCCGACGTCGCCGACCGCATCGCCGTCATGTACGCCGGACGCATCATGGAACAGGCCAACGTTTTCGACGCCTACGCCTACCCCGCACACCCCTACACCAAAGGTCTCCTCGACTCCATCCCCCGCATGGACGGTCGAGGCGAACAACTCGCCGCCATCGGTGGACTGCCGCCCAACCTGCTCGCCATGCCCCCCGGCTGCGAATTCCAACCCCGCTGCCGCTACGCCACCAGCGAATGCACCCGCACCCGCCCAGAACTGCACACCGTCGAAGACGACCCCACCCACCCGCACACCTCGGCCTGCCACTACGCAGACTCCCTCTTCGAGGGCAAACTCACCCCCCGCGCCGAAGTCACCACCACCGGCAGCATCCGCACCGTGCCCACCTCAACCACCCCCACGAACGGAGAAACACGATGAACGACGTCATCCTCCGTGCCAACGACCTCGTCAAGCACTACCCCATCCGCAAAGGTGTTCTGCGCCGCAAAGTCGGAGAAGTCAAAGCCGTCGACGGCGTCTCCTTCGAACTACGCAAAGGCGAAACCCTGGGCATCGTCGGCGAATCCGGATGCGGAAAATCCACCCTCGGTCGCATGCTCGTTCGCCTCGAACACCCCACCTCCGGCAGCGTTGACTTCGACGGAGCAGACCTGGCCACTGCCACCGGCGCCGCCCTACGAAAAATGCGCCGCGACATCCAAATCGTCTTTCAAGACCCCTATACCTCACTCAATCCACGCAAAACCGTCGGCGACATCATCGGCGAACCCTTCGACATCCACCCCACCGCTACCCCTAAAGAAGGCAAAAAAGCCGCCGTACGAGAACTGCTCGACATGGTCGGCCTCAATCCCGAACACATCAACCGATACCCCCACCAATTCTCTGGCGGTCAGCGACAACGCATCGGCATCGCCCGCGGCATCGCCTTGCGCCCCAAAGTACTTGTCTGTGACGAACCAGTTTCGGCCCTTGATGTTTCCGTCCAGGCCCAAGTCGTCAACCTCATGGAACGACTCCAAGATGAGCTCGGGCTGGCCTACATCTTCGTTGCCCACGATCTATCCGTCGTCCGCCACATCTCTGACCGCATCGGCGTCATGTACCTGGGCAAGATGGTTGAACTCGGCACCGAAGAAGAAATCTACGAACACGCCACCCACCCATACACCCAGGCACTCCTGTCCGCCGTGCCCGTCCCTGACCCCACCGTGCGCGGCTTAGGAAACCAAATCATCCTTACCGGCGATGTCCCCTCCCCCGCGAACCCACCCAGCGGCTGCCGATTCCACACCCGCTGCCCCATCGCCACCGACATCTGTGCCACTGATGACCCAGAACTCATCGACCGCCCAGACACCACCACTACTGGCGCACACCGCAGCGCATGCCACTACGCCAAGGAAAACGCCATCATCAACAGCAAACCCACCCCACCCTTGAGTGAACCTGCCGGAATCTAACCCCACATGCCTTTACCTGTCACCACACGTGACAGGTAAAGGCATGTCACCCCAAAACCACACTTCTAAAACCCAAAGGCACCCCTAAAAATCATTCACGAGCATCACTAAGCACCTAACCCACGTGTGCTTAAAACTCTTTCTTCCTGAATTGACCCCACCCCACTAGAGCAATTGAGATAGCCGCCAAAGCCATAACCCCTAGAGCAGTCATTTGAGACAGAGGGGAAACCCCAAAGATCTTCCCAGAAACCCACCTCCAAGAATTGCATCAATTCCTCAAGATCTAAGTTTTCTCGACCAGAGTATTTACTGCACGCCTCCTTTAGGTCAGAAACATCCCCCTCATAGGCAACACTTCCCTCTTTGATAATAACTACACAGTCAATAAATTTTTGCGCCTCATTGAGAAGGTGAGAAGAAACGATTATAGTCTTCCCATCATCTGCAAGCTTCTTTAGATAGTCCCTTATCCAGATTATTCCATCAGGATCTAGGCCATTAGTGGGCTCATCTAGTATGAGGAAATCCGGGTCACCCAGTAAGGACATCGCTAGAGATGGCCGCTGCTTCATGCCCATGGAATACGAGCCGACCTGCTGCTTTTTTTGCATACCCCAACCCAACTTGTTCCAGCAGTTCATCGATGCGAGAATCCGAACAATCTGCCAGCGGCGCGTAGGACCGTAAATGATCAACTGCCTTTCTCCTTTTGTCCATCGCGTCGATTTCCATTGAAAATCCCACCCTGGTCAATGGAAGAGAGAAAGATGCGAGCCGATCACCTCCATAAGTAACACAGCTTTCAGAATTATCTGAACTCATTATATTCAGCATAATCTTAAATGTGGTTGTCTTACCTGCTCCATTGGGCCCCAATACTCCTGTTATCTTCCCAGTCGGAGCAGTGAAAGAAATATCTCGAATAACCTCTTTGCGACCTAATGTCTTTTTGATATTTTCTACTCTAATTGCCATCAAAACCCCCTTCAGAGAAAAATTCCTACCCAGACCCCCTCCGCCCCCACTATAAGAACAAAGAGCGCGAGCCTAACAGGCACCCCGTCAGACATTAACGGCGTACTCGAATCCTAAATTGACAGTAAACAGGCATGCGACTTAAAGACTAAATCCTTTTTCATGACCTGTAGGCGCGCTTTTCAGCTACTATGCTTCACGCATTTCCTATGCTTTCGCGTCCACGAGAATTAATCCACCCACGCCGCCCCATGCCTCTGCCCCACCAACGGATGGTCAAGAAAATGCGCGCCACCTTGACTACTGAACTGCGACAAATACACATACCGATCCTGCTCATCCTGCCGCACAGTCACATCACCAGTCACCACAGACTCAAACGCACAATCAAAAAGCCCCAGCAACGACTCACTACCAAAATCACACCCATCACACCCACAACGCGGCTCAGACTCAATCACAAGCTGAGGATGAGCAACAGCCAACGTCGTCGGCTCCTGCACACCCGTAGTCACCCACAACGCTAAAGTCCCCGAACGCTTCGCACGCACCAGCTCACGACGCAACCTCTTCTCACCCTGCTGCACATACCCAACCTCCACAGCAGAAGCCACACCCAACCCAACCAAAGCATCCACCCACGCCCGCACCCGCAACACCGGAGCCTCAAAACGACGAAAATCACTCGTACGCTCATACGACTCAGGCAACGGATCACCATCTTCATGCGGGCTATCCCACACCAAAGGCCCCAACACCTCATAGCGGGCCTCAACCGCATCCCGCACGTCAAACCACGTAACCATCCACCCAGCCTAAACACCCAACCACCCGCAAAAATACGACACCATCACCCCTCTCTCGAAGAATTCGAAGACCCACCCTCAGCCCCTGGCTTACCCAAACGCTCCCGCAACCACGCCCACCGCCCCACCAACCGCTCCTCATACCCATGAGGCTTGGGGTGATAGTAATCAACCCCCACCAACTCATCCGGCAAATACTGCTGACGAGCAACCGAATCCACCTCATCATGCGCATACACATACGCATCCTTGCCCACCCCCACCTGCCTCGTCGCAGACCCAGCCGCCCGCGAAAACGCCGACCCCCGCAACGCCGGCGGCACCTGCCCACCCCGCCCCGCCTTCACATCCGCCATCGCCGCATTCACCGCCGAATACACCGCATTCGACTTCGGCGCCAAACAATTATGAACAACCGCCTGCGCCAAAATCAGCCGAGCCTCCGGCATCCCCACCTGCGCCACCGCATGCATCGCCGCCACCGCAGTCTGCAACGCCCCCGGATCAGCCATCCCAATCTCCTCACAGGCCGAAATCACCACCCGACGCGCAATAAAACGAGGATCCTCACCCGCCTCCAACATCACCGCCAAATAATGCAACGCCGCATCCACATCCGAACCACGCATCGACTTAATAAACGCACTCGCAACGTCATAATGCTGCCCACCAGCCCGGTCATACCGCACCGCAGACCGCGCCACCGCCCGCTCCACATGCGCCAACGTAATAACAGCAGGCTCATCCACCGTCGGATACCCCCGCCCCGCCGGCAAATCATCCAACGCCACCCCCGCCGACGCCTCCAACTCCGTCAACGCCCGACGCGCATCACCACCCGCCATCCGCACCACATGCCCCAACGCCCCCTCCTCCAGCACAAAAACCCCACCCAAACCACGCTCATCCACCAACGCCGCACCCACCACACCCGCAACATCCTCATCCGACAACGACGTCAACGTCACCACCATCGACCGAGACAACAACGGCGAAACAATCGAAAAACTCGGATTCTCCGTCGTCGCCGCCACCAAAATCACCGTGCGATTCTCCACCCCCGGCAACAAAGCATCCTGCTGCGCCTTCGAAAACCGATGAATCTCATCAAGAAACAACACCGTCTCCACCCCACAGACATCCTTATCCCGACGCGCAGCCTCCATCACCGCCCGCACATCACGCACCCCCGCACTCAACGCAGACAACTCCACAAACTTGCGCTCACCACCAGCCACCAAATGCGCCAACGTCGTCTTCCCCGTCCCCGGCGGCCCCCACAAAATCACCGACAACGGCCCCACCCCACCACCAACAGCACCCTCCACTAACCGCCGCAACGGACTACCCACCCGCAACACATCACCCTGACCACGCACCTCATCCAACGACCGCGGCCGCATCCGCACCGCCAACGGCACCGCCCCCACCCCACCACGACCAGCCTCAGCAGCTACACCAAACAAATCATCACTCACACCCGACAGGCTAAACCGACCTCCACCACCCCTCCACCCCGCCAACCGACCTACACACGCACACCACACAACTCACCCCCGTACCCCTCAGAAACCCACCACACCAGACGACCTGTGAAGTACCGACACCTCGGTCACACGGTGGTGCGAGAGGAGACCGAGTGAAAACCCCAACACCCCCACACACCAGCCCCACACACCGCCCCCTCGCCATCGCCATCGCCCTCGGCGCCACCACCCTCATCACCCTCACCTACCTACGCCACCCCACATTCATGACCACCCCCCTAAGCATCGCCCAATGCGCAACCCTCACCATCACCACCCTCAGCCCCCTCCGACGAAAACCCCACCCCCCCACCCACTGGGCCACCTTCATCGCAGGAACCATCACCCTCATCCTCGCCACCATCTTCAACACCACCACCCCAAACACCCCCCACCCCCTCACCGAAACCCTCCACCTCACCGGCTACCTACTCATCACCCTCTTCTTCTTCACCAACCACACCCGCAACAACCCCCACCCACACCCCATCATCAACCTCGACACCGCCGCAGCAGCCATCGCCACCCTCCTCATCCTCTGGTCCATCCCCCTAGCACTCCCCCACTGCCCACCCGCCATCAACACCCTCCAATGGACCATCCACCCCACCCTCGACGCCCTCCTATGCGCCTACTTCGCCACCCACGCCAACCACCCCAACCAACACACCCCCACCGCACACTGGCTCACCGCAACCTTCGGCATCCTCCTAGCCAGCGACACCATCAAAGCCAGCACCCAACTCACCAACCAACCCATCCCCACCTGGTCAAACGCCGCCACCTTCATCGCAACCACCACCCTGGCCCTCGCCTTCACCCACCCCGACATCCTCACCATCACCCACCCCCACACCACCAACACCCACCGCACCCTCAACCGCGGCATCAACGCAGCCTTCTACCTCAGCGCCATCCCCGGCGTCGCCAGCCTCGCCATCCACAGCAACAACACCCCCGACCAAATACTGCGCACTTGCCTCGTCACTGCCCTACTCATCCTCCTGTTCATCCGATTCCTCCGCGCCATGACCAAACTGTCCGCCACCGAAGCAGACAGCCGACACCGCGCCACCCATGACCCCCTCACCGGACTACTCAACCGATCCGGACTCCTCCATGCCTGCACTAACGCCCTACGCCGCAACCGCATCAACGGCCACCACACCCTCATGCTCTTCATCGACTGCGACCACTTCAAATACGTCAACGACACCTGGGGTCACTCCGCCGGCGACGTCGTCCTGACCACCATCGCCCACCGCCTACGCACCACCCACCCCAACGACATCACCGCACGCAACGGCGGCGACGAATTCATCCTCATCACCCCCATCCCCCACCCCGAACACGCCAAAACCATCGCCCACACCACCCTCCACTCCTTCGACACCCCCATCGAAATCGCCCCCGGAGTCTTCCACAACATCACCCCCTCCATAGGCGTCGCCACCGCAACCCCCACCGAAAACATCACCCCCGAAGAACTCACCGCACGCGCCGACATCGCCCTCTACTCCGCCAAACAACGCGGCCGCGCCCGCTACGCCATCTTCGACGACGACCTCGGCGCCACCGCCCGAACCCGAAGCCTCACCCTCGCCGCCCTACGCCAAGCCGTCACCACCAACGCCATCACCGTCCACTTCCAACCCCTCATGACCGGTCCCAACTTCACCACCATCCTCGGCTGGGAAGCACTCGCCCGCTGGAACGACCCCACCCTCGGCCCCATCGCCCCCGACGTCTTCATCCCCCTCGCCGAAGAAATCGGCCTCATCGAACCCCTCGGCGCCCACGTACTACGCACCGCATGCCGCGAACTACACACCCTGCGCACACTCCCCGGATACGAACACACCATCGTCTCGGTCAACGTCTCCGTCATCCAACTACGCCGCCCCGACTTCGTCGAAAAAGTCCTCACCACCCTCCACGAAACCAACCTCCCACCCACCGCACTCACCCTCGAAGTCACCGAATCCATCCCACTCATCGAAGGCTCCATCGCACACAAAACCCTCGTCCAGCTACGCGCAGCCGGAGTAGCCGTCAGCATCGACGACTTCGGAACCGGCTACTCCTCCGTCACCGCCCTACTCCAAACCCCCGCCGACACCGTCAAAATTGACCGCTCACTCACCGCACGACTCGACACCACCGACGACGGCATCGCCCAAGTCTCAGCAGCCATCGAAGTCGTCACCAGCCTCGGCATCCCCTCCGTCACCGCCGAAGGCGTCGAAACAGCCGAACAAGCCCACATCCTCACCAGCCTCGGCTGCCACCACGCCCAAGGCTGGTACTTCGGCCGAGCCGAACCACCAAGCAACCTCATCGCGAGACACACCCATGCCTAAAACCCACACCATCCCCCACCGCAAACGCCACCCCATCCTCACCCTCCTTGCACTCACCCTCCTCACCGCCCAAAGCATCATCACCATCAACAACCCCTACGGCATCGGACCCCTCACCCACGCAACCACCCTGACCATCGCCTTCCTCACCATCGCCATCGCCCCCTTCACCCACGCACACATGCCCCTACGCATCTGGGGCTTCGTACCCCTAGGCATCCTCTTCCTCGGCTCGGCCCGCATCATCGACCTCCAATGGCCCCGCACAGACGGAAACCCCCACGTCGACATCCTCTTCACCCTCGGATACCTCTCCTTCGGAATCTGGTTCGCCCAACTCAACAACCAAGCCGGAAAAGTACTCACCTACCGCGCCGTCTTCGACGCCATCGCCGTCACCACCTCCGTCATCCTCCTCCTGTGGACCATCCCCGCCCTACGCACCAGCCTCGACAACCCCCTCCTAGTCCTGCAATGGACCGCATACCCCGTCCTCGACGCCACCATCGTCGTACTCACCGGCCACATCGCCTACCGCATCGGCACCTACATCCACGCCTGGTACTGGGTCTGCGCATCCATGACCGTCCAACTCGCCGCCGACCTCACCTGGGCCCGATACGGACTCGACGCAGGACTAACCAACCACACCCTCCCCTCCGCACTGACCGCCACCGGATACGGACTACTCGCCATCGCCTGCGCACACCCCTCCATCGCCACCATGCGCGACCTGACCATGCCACCCCAACCACTCTCCCCCCACCCCTGGCGCCACGCACTCCTCTACTTCCCCCTCATCCCCGCTGTCATCTACATCTCCCTACCCACCACCGACCGCATCGACACCACCGTCCGCGTCACCCTCACCCTCCTCCTCCTCATCCTCATCTACCTACGCCTCATCGGCACCACAAACGACCTCTCCCGCGCAGAAAACGAAAGCCAACACCGCGCCCGACACGACTCCCTCACCGGACTACTCAACCGCTCCGCCCTCTTCGAAGTACTCGAACAACGCCTCAACCGCGACAACAACCACCACCACTCCACCGCCCTCCTCTTCTTCGACTGCGACCACTTCAAAGAAGTCAACGACACCTGGGGCCACGCAACCGGAGACCGACTCCTCACCAGCATCTCCACAGGCCTGCCCCGCCAACTACGCGCCGACGACGTCATCGCACGCATCGGCGGAGACGAATTCGTCATCGTCGCCACCGTCACCTCCCCCACCGACGCTCACCAACTCGCCCACCGCATCCTCACCTACTTCGAAACCCCCTTCACCCTCGCCCCCCGCACCACCCACCGCATCACCCCCTCCATCGGCATCGCCATCACCACCCCACCCGAACAATGCACCGCCACCGAACTCCTCGAACGCGCCGACCTAGCCCTCTACTCCGCCAAAGAACAAGGCCGCGCTCAATACGCCGTATTCGACGACATCTTCCGCGCACGCCAAAAACGACGCAAACAACTCAGCGAAGCACTCCGCACCGCCCTCCACCACAAACAAATCACCGTCCACTTCCAACCCATCATGGCCGGCCCCTCATACACCCAAACCATCGGATGGGAAGCACTCGCCCGCTGGACCCACCCCGCCCTCGGCGACATCCCACCCACCGATTTCATCCCCCTCGCCGAAGAACTCGTCCTCATCCACCCCATCGGACAACACGTCCTGCGCACCGCCCTGCACCACCTCACCCTCCTACGCAAACTCCCCCAACACAGCAACCGCACCATCGCCATCAACGTCTCCCCCCTCGAACTACAACGCACCGACTACGCAGACGACGTATTTACCGAACTAGCCACCACCGGACTGCCCCACCCCGCACTCACCATCGAAGTCACCGAACGCCTCCCCACCCACACCTCACCTCCAGGATCACCAGCAAACGTCCCCCTCCAAAACCTCGCCCGCCTCCGCCGCGCCGGCATCAACGTCGTCATCGACGACTTCGGAACCGGCCACTCCTCCTTCACCTCCCTTCTACGCACACCCGCAAACGGCGTCAAACTCGACCCCTCCCTCATTAGCCGCATCGGACAGGACCCCCGCGGCGCCACCCAAGTCCGAGCAATGATCCGCCTAGTCCAAGCACTCAAACTCGACACCGCTATCGCCGAAGGCGTCGAAACCGCAGAACAAGCCACAGTCCTCGAAGAAGCCGGATGCCACATGGCCCAAGGCAACTACTTCGCCATACCCCAATCCCCCACCGACATCCTCACCCAAGCAACCCCCACCATCGCCGAATAACCCCCCTACCTAACTCACCCCAGCTCAAACACCAGTCCCTCTTCACGCAGCAACGACACCAAATCACCAATCCCCTGATCCGGGCTGTCATGCCGCGCATGCACCCGCGCCGCCAACCCAACCTGGCGAGCAGCAGCCACATTGTCAGCCCTGTCATCAATAAACAAAACCCCCTCCGGCCCAATCCCCAACCGGTCAAGCAACCTCCGGAAATACTCCGCAGAGGGCTTGGCCACCCCTAAATCACACGAAAAAAACAACTCATCAAAGTGATCCGCATACCCAAGCCCCAACATCACATCACGGCGAAAACTCTGCTGGTTACTCGCCAAATGCACCTTCACCCCCGCCGCACGCACCGCATCCACCAAAGCAAACGACTCCGCAAAAACATCAATCGAGGCCCACCCCGCAAGAATGTCCTCCACAGCTTCTGCAGGAAGCCCACGTTCAGCCACGAAACGCTCCACCGCGTCCTCAATACGCTCCTGCCCCGCCAATGACGGCAACTCGATCCGAAAGAGTTCCTCCGCTAATGCCTCCCGGCCGTCCTTTATGGAATAACGCCCCCACCGCTTAGCCAACTCTGCAGACGGCGCCTGCAGCACCCCATCAGCATCAAACAAAACCGTGTGAATAACAGCCACGAAAACTCCTTCAGAAATTCTGAGATTCCAACACCCAGACACGCCCATCCGAACGCGCCCGACACACGTGTGCGGCCCGAGTCGACCTCGACTCGAGCCGCACAGCACACCCATCAGTTACCCGCAGCAGCTCCTGCCGAAGCAGCATCCGAGGCGTTTGCCTCATCCTTCTTCTTCGGCTTGGCATCTACGCCAGCCTCACGCCGCTGCTGCACCGTGATCGGAGCAGGAGCATCGGTCAACGGGTCGTAACCGCCTCCGGACTTAGGGAACGCAATGACATCCCGGATGGTCTCAAAACCACCGAGCAACATCACCAACCGGTCGATACCCCACGCAATACCACCATGCGGGGGTGCACCAAAGCTGAACGCCTCAAGCAAGAAGCCGAACTTCTCAGATGCTTCTTCTTCGCTAAGCCCCATGACAGAGAAGACCCGCTCCTGCACATCACGGCGGTGAATACGGATAGATCCGCCACCGACTTCCACGCCGTTACACACAAAATCGTACCCGTACGACAATGCCGAACCCGGGTCAGTGTCAAAGGTGTCCAGGAACTCCGGCTTCGGCGACGTGAACGCGTGATGCACCGCATTCCATTTACCTGCACCCAAAGCCACATCGCCTTCAGCTACAGCGCGCTCAACCGGTTTGAACATTGGCGCGTCGACAACCCAGCAGAACGCCCAAGAATCTTCAGGGATCATGCCGGTGCGGTGTGCAATCTCCAGACGCGCCGCTCCCAGCAGCTCCTGGCTTGCCTCACGCTCACCCGCCGCGAAGAAGATTGCATCCCCTGGGTTGGCGCCAACTTTCGCGGCCAACCCTTCACGCTCTGTTTCGGAAATGTTTTTAGCGACCGGTCCGCCAAGCGCACCATCTTCACCGATCGTGACGTACGCCAGTCCCTTTGCTCCACGCTGACGTGCCCACTCCTGCCAGGCATCGAACTGGCGACGAGGCAACGAGCCACCACCAGGCATCACTACCGCACCTACGTATTCGTTCTGGAATACCCGGAAAGGTGTCTGTGCAAAGAACTCAGTCATTTCGACAAGCTCGTTACCAAAGCGCAGGTCAGGCTTGTCTGAGCCGTACTTGTCCATCGCTTCGTGCCATGTGATGCGTGGCATTGGCCGGGGCAGCTCCACCCCAATAAGCTTCCACACCGCTGCCATCACTTCTTCAGCAATCGCGATGACGTCTTCCTGGTCCACAAAGCTCATCTCGAGGTCGAGCTGTGTGAACTCAGGCTGCCGGTCAGCACGGAAATCCTCATCGCGGTAGCAGCGAGCAATCTGGTAATACCGCTCCATCCCACCGACCATGAGGAGCTGTTTGAACAGCTGCGGACTCTGCGGCAGTGCGTACCACGAGCCCGGCGACAACCGAGCCGGCACAAGGAAGTCGCGAGCGCCCTCGGGGGTTGAGCGCGTCAGGGTAGGAGTTTCAATGTCGTAGAAATCGTGGGCGGCTAGCACTTCCCGGATGGTGTGCGTCACTTTCGAGCGAAGCACGAGAGCGTCGTGTTGGCGCTGGCGGCGCATGTCAAGGTAGCGGTACTTCAACCGGGCTTCTTCACCGACATTGATGCGCTCATCAATCTGGAAAGGTAGTGGAGCTGCTTCGCTCAACACTTCGAGAGATGAAGCAACAATCTCGATCTGCCCGGTAGGCAGTTCGGGGTTGACGTTTTCAGCGTCACGAGGGGTGACTGTCCCTGTGACTTGGATGCAGAACTCGTTGCGGAGGGCACGAACACCCCCGGCGAGTGCCTCATCACGGAAAACCACCTGCACGATACCGCTGGCGTCACGAACATCAATAAATTCGACGCCACCGTGGTCGCGGCGGGAATCAACCCATCCTGCAAGAACGACCTCGGTCCCTGCGTCGCTGGAGCGGAGTGAGCCGGCTGTATGGGTGCGGAGCATGCATGTTCCTTTCTTCGCGCCCACATAGACGGTGTGGGCGCATGGGGTCTTCTTCGATCCTACGCGGGGTGTATTCGTGTTCTCGAACGCACGAAGTTGGGCGACAGTCTGAGTTAGCTGCTGCGTAAGCGTGTTAGCTGCGTCATGATGAAGGACATGAGCAGCTCCATGCCTTCGAATCTGCACATTGCTCGGGATGCCGAATTGCGTCCCGTTTCAGAGATCGGTGCGGCCGCCGGTCTGTCCACGGAGCAAATGGATCCGTATGGCCACTATGTGGCGAAAGTGTCGTTGGATGCGGTGAATAACCCTTCCAAGGTTGCAGGTGGCGCGAAATATGTTGTGGTTAGCGCCATTACCCCTACTCCGTTCGGTGAAGGGAAAACCACAACGTCGGTGGGTTTGGCCCAGGGATTGTCTCGGATCGGACATCCGGCAACGTTGGCTTTGCGTCAGCCATCGATGGGCCCGATTTTCGGTATTAAGGGCGGCGCGGCAGGTGCTGGTTACAGCCAGGCCGTGCCGATGGAGAAGTTGAACCTGCATTTGACGGGTGATTTTCATGCTGTGACGGCGGCGCATAGTTTGTTGGCCGCGATGGTGGATAACCATCTGCATCACGGTAATGAGCTGGGTATTGACACGCGTGCGATCTCGTGGAAGCGCGTCGTCGATATGAATGATCGAGCGTTGCGGAATGTGATTGTCGGTTTGGGTTCACGCATGGATGGGGTGGCGCGTGAGACGGGCTATGACATCACTGCAGCTTCTGAGGTCGGTGTCGCTTTGTCTTTGGCGACGTCGCTGCATGATCTTCGTGAGCGTTTGGGTCGCATCGTTATTGGCTACTCGTATGAGGGCAAACCGGTCACGGCTGAGGATTTGAAAGCTGCGGGCGCGATGACGGTGCTTTTGAAAGAGGCGATTAAGCCCAACTTGTTGCAGACGCTGGAGCACACGCCAGCGTTGTTCCATGCTGGCCCGTTCGGGAACATCGCCACGGGTAACTCGTCTGTGGTTGGTGACCTGATTGGCCGTCAGATGGGTGAGTATTTGATCACAGAGGCTGGTTTCGGTGCAGATATGGGTGCCGAGCGGTTCTTCAATATCAAGTGTCGTGTTTCGGGAATGACTCCGGATGCGGCGGTGCTGGTCACAACGGTGCGAGCGTTGAAGTCTCACTCGGGTCGGTTCACCATCACGGCGGGTAAGGATCTGCCGGAGGAGATGAAGACGGAAAACCCTGATCTCGTCCGTGAGGGGGCCGCGAACTTGCGTAAGCACATCGAGATTATTCGTGGTTTCGGTGTTGCTCCGGTTGTGGCTATTAATGCTTTCCCGGGTGATTTTGCTTCAGAGCATCAGGCGATTCGTGAGATCGCTGAGGAGATGGGTGCTCATGTTGCTGTCTCTACGCATGTGGCTGATGGTGGCCGTGGTGCTGAGGAGCTGGCTGAGGCTGTGCACGCTGCTGCGAACAGTGAAACCACTTTCACGCCGAGCTATGAGATGTCGGATTCGTTGGAGGACAAGCTCCACAAGGTGACGACGAAGGTGTACGGCGGCGATGGTGTGGATCTGTCTGCGGTGGCGCGTAAGGAGCTTGCTCGGTTCACGGATCTTGGTTTCGGCAATTTGCCGGTTGTTATCGCTAAGACGCATTTGTCTATCTCGCATGATCCGAAGTTGAAGGGTGCGCCGACTGGTTGGCGGTTGCCTGTGCGTGAGGTGCGTTTGGCTGCTGGCGCGGGGTATGTGTACGCGATTGCTGGTGAGATGCGTACGATGCCGGGATTGGGTAAGCATCCTGCGGCAGAGCGTATGGATATTGATGAGAACGGTGAGATTGTCGGTTTGTTCTGACGTTCTCTGTTGAGTGTTTGGTGGGGCTGGTCATTGCGGATGGCCGGCCCCACCGGTTTGTGTGTAGTTAGTCGAGGATGTCGCCGTCGATGTAGACCCAGGCGCCGTTGAGTCGTTGGAATCTGCTGTGTTCGGTGAGGGTGGTTGTGCGTCCGTCGCGTGCGCGGGCATGGGCTCGGTAGGTGACGGTTCCGGTGGTGTCGGTGGTGTTTCCGTGGTGGGTGTCGAGGATGTCGAGTGCGGTCCAGGTGTGTTCTGGGTCTAGGCGCATGTGTTCGGGGCGGGTGGTGGGGTGCCAGGTGTCGAGGAGGTATTTGCCGTTGTAGAGGGCGAATGCGCTGTAGCGGGAGCGCATGAGTGCTTCGGCGGTGCCTGCTCGGCGTAGTCCGTGGTGGAGGGCTCCGCAGCATCCGATGTAGGTGCGGCCTGATCCGCAGGGGCAGGGGGCGTTGTCGGGTAGTTGTTGTCCTTCGATGGGGGTGTGGTGTTTTCGGGGTGCGCCGAAGCTGGCACCGGTGCCGAATGCCGAACTTGCCATGGCTGTCTCCTGTCGGTGTTTCTGTTTTCGTGTCTCATCCTGCCTTGGTGCATGGTGATGCCCCGGTCACCGGTTGTGGTGATCGGGGCATCGGTGGTGTTTTTGTGGGGTTTATGTGATCGAGGATTCGATTTCGTAGATTCGTCGGAAGTCGACGTACCTTTCGTAGTGGTCGAGGATGTCGTGTCTGAGTTCGTCTGTGCTGTAGCCGAACACGTCGTAGGGTTCGTCGGAGATCCCGTTGACTTCGAGTCGTGTGGTGACGTCTTCGACGTCGAGGGCTCGCCCGTATGAGGGTGCGGCTACGGTTCGGATTGAGACGCGGTATCGGAAGGTTTCTTCTTCTCCGCATTGGGCCACGAGTGCGACGTATCTGGTGGGTTCGTCGCCTGCGTCGATGAGGCTCATGTCTTCGTCTTCGCCGGAAATAACTTCGGCTGTGGTACCTTCGTCGCGGAATGCGGTGGCTACGTCTTCCAGGGCGGGGATGACGACCCGGTTGAGGTATTCCTCCGCTCGGCGGCGGGAGACGGTGTTGAATGCCTTGGACATCCGGGATCGCCAGGAGGGGCGTTGGCGAACCATGGTGGAGGAGCCGAGGATGGATGGCTCGACCACGCGGTGTCTGGATTCGATGCGGCGTCCTTCGTCGGCGAGTGCTTTCCATAGGCCGACCATGACGAGCAGCACCACGATGGCGAAGGGTAGTCCCATGATGATGGTGGCGTTTTGGAGGGCGGGGATTCCGCCGACCATGAGGATGCCGATGGTGAGCAGCGCGGTGACGGCGGCCCAGAAGATGCGTAGCCAGGGCTGTGCATCGGTGCGGGGTGTCACGCGGGTGGAGCTGAGGTTGGCCATGACGAGTGCTCCGGAGTCAGCGGATGTGACGTAGAAGAGCAGTCCGACGATGGTGGCGAGCCCCACGATGAAAAACGCTGCTGGGTATTGCTGCAGTAGGGCGTAGAACCCGTATTCGGGGACTTTGAGTGTTTGTTGTCCGAAGGCGCTGTCTCCGCTGCGGATTCTGTCGATGGCTGCGTTGCCGAAGATGGATACCCACATGAGGATGTAGGCGAAGGGCAGGGTGAGTGTGCCGATGACGAATTCGCGGATAGTTCGTCCGCGGGAGATGCGGGCGAGGAACATGCCGACGAAGCTGGCCCAGGCGATCCACCAGGCCCAGAAGAACAGTGTCCAGGCGTTCATCCATTCTCTGGCGTTGTTGTAGGCGAGGGTGTCCATTGCCATGCCGGGGAACATGGAGACGAAGTCGCCGATATTCATGACCAGAGAGTTGAGGAGGAAGTCTGTCTTGCCTGCTGCGAGGACGTAGAAGGCAAGGAAGAGTGCGAGGAGCACGTTGAGTTGGGACAGGATGCGGATGCCTTTGTCGACGCCGGAGGTGGCCGAGATGGTGGCTACTCCGACGGCGATGACAACGAGGACGATTTGTGCGGGCAGTCCTTGGCGGATGCCGAACATGATTTCGAGTCCGACGTTGAGTTGGACGACTCCGATGCCCAGGGTGGTAGCTACGCCGAAGATGGTGCCGACGATGGCGGCGGTGTCGACTGCGTG
This sequence comes from Dermatophilus congolensis, assembly GCF_900447215.1. Taxonomy (NCBI): domain Bacteria; kingdom Bacillati; phylum Actinomycetota; class Actinomycetes; order Micrococcales; family Dermatophilaceae; genus Dermatophilus; species Dermatophilus congolensis. The sequence continues at coordinate 628,970 of NZ_UFYA01000001.1, read as the reverse complement.
GCCGGGGGCCCCGGCGAGGCGTTTACCGAACATGGGGTGTAGGGCTGATCGCACGGCTAGGGGTAGTCCTTTGCGGTGTGCGAAGTAGCCCAGTGCCATGCCCATGAGGGCGTACATTCCCCATCCGATGATTCCGTAGTGGAACAGGGTCCATACGGTGGCTTCTTTCGCTGCTTGCACGGTTTGTGGCTGGGTTGCCGGTGGTGCGAGGTATTGGGCGACGGGTTCGGCGACCGAGAAGAACATGAGGTCGGTGCCGATTCCTGCTGCGAAGAGCATGGAGGCCCAGGCGAAGAAGGTGTATTCGGGTTTGGAGGTGTCGGGGCCGAGTTTGATGCGGCCGGTTTTTCCGGATGTCGCGAGGATCAACACGAATAGGAGGCTGAATGCGGCTAGTCCTACGTAGAACCAGCCGAACCACTTCCCTGTCCAGGCCACGACGGTGCCGAGGATGGCCCCGGCACGTGTCGTGTCAAGGATGGCCCAGAGTGCAATGACGAGGATCACCACGCTGGAGGCGATGAATACGGGCCATTGGACTCCGGCGTTTTTGATCTTGCTGGTGAGTGTGTTCCCCGGTGTGAGGGGAACAGTCACTGGTTTTCTCCCTGCTGTTTGGCTGCTAGTTCGGTGGCGGAGGGTAGGTCGCGGCGGGCGTCCCATCCGTTGTTGCGTGCGTCGCCGTCGGGGTAGATGGGCATGTCGTGTTTGGCGAGGTAGACGGGTGCGTGTTCGGGGGGTAGTGGGGTGTTGCCGGCGATGAGGTCGGCTGCTTTTTCGGCGATCATCATGGTGGGTGCGTAGATGTTGCCGTTGGTGATGGTGGGCATGACGGATGCGTCGACGACGCGTAGGCCTTCGACTCCGTGGACTTGCATGGTGTCGGGGTTGACGACGCTCATGTCGCCTTTACCCATGGCTGCGGTGCAGGAGGGGTGGAGGGCTGTTTCTGCGTCGTTTTTGACCCATTCGAGGATGGCTTCGTCGGATTGGACATCGGGTCCGGGTGAGGTTTCGCCGGCGTCGAAGGGGCGCATGGCGGGTTGGTCGAGGATGTAGCGTGCAGCGCGGACAACTTCGACCCATTCGCGGCGGTCTTTTTCGGTGGAGAGGTAGTTGAACCGTAGTTCGGGGTGTTCGAAGGGGTTGGTGGAGCGGATTTTGAGGGTTCCCATGACGTCGGAGTTCATGGGGCCGATGTGGACTTGATAGCCGTGGGATCCTTTTTCGCCGGAGCCGTCGTAGCGCACGGCGATGGGGAGGAAGTGGAACATGAGGTTGGGGTATTCCACGTCGTTGTTGGTGCGGATGAAGCCGCCGCCTTCGAAGTGGTTGGAGGTGCCGACGCCTTTTCCGAGGAGCCAGGAGGCGCCGATGAAGGGGGCTTTCCAGTAGTTGAGCCAGGGACCGATGGAGACGGGTTCGGCGCATTTATGTTGGAGGTAGACCTCGAGGTGGTCTTGCATGTTGGCGCCGACGCCGGGGAGGTTGATGCGGGGGGTTACGCCGGCTGCGGTGAGGGTTTCGGGGTCACCGATTCCGGCGAGTTGGAGTAGTTGTGGGGAGTTGAAGGCGCCTCCGCAGAGGATGACGTCTCCGGCGGTAACGGTTTCGTTTTTGCGTCCGCGTTTGTATTCGACTCCGGTGACGCGGTTTCCGTCGAATTTGAGCCCGGTGACCATCGAGAGGGTGTGGATGGTGAGGTTTTTGCGGTTGCGGATGGGCCAGAGGTAGGAGCGGGATGCGCTTTGGCGGTGCCCGTCGATGAGGTTGCGGTCGAAGGGTGCGAAGCCTTCTTGGCGGTATCCGTTGACGTCGTCGGTCATGGGGTAGCCGGCTTGGCGGGCTGCTTCGAAGAAGGCTTGGAAGAGTGGGGAGGAGGCGGGGCCTTTAGACATTTTTAGGGGGCCGGAGGCTCCTCGCCATGCGTTGGCTCCGTCTGCTGCGGTTTCCATGCGTTTGAAGTAGGGCAGGCAGTGGGCGTAGTCCCAGTGTTCCATGCCTTCGTTTTCGCGGGCCCAGCGGTCGTAGTCGGTGGGGTTGCCGCGTTGGAAGATCATGCCGTTGATGGAGGAGGATCCGCCGAGGACTTTGCCGCGTGCGTGGGCGATGCGGCGGCCGTTCATGTGGGGCTCTGGTTCGGAGGCGTAGGCCCAGTCGTAGAGGGGGTTCCCGCTGGGGAACATGAGTGCGGCGGGCATGTGGATGAGTGGGTCGAATTTGAAGTCTGAGCGTCCTGCTTCGAGGACGAGGACGGTGGTGGATGGGTCGGCGCTGAGCCTGTGTGCGAGGACGGATCCTGCTGATCCGCCGCCGACGATGACGTAGTCGTAGGTTGCCATGTGGTTTTTCTCCTTCGTCTTTTCTTCGTCCTCGTGTGCCCGTGTGGGCATGGGTGTGGGGGCGCGCAGGGGTGTGCGCGCCTCCTTGGGGGTGGTTCAGGCTTGGCTGTCGTTGAACCAGCCGGCGCGGGCGGGGCTGGTGTTGTGCCAGATGTGTTTGGTTTCTTGGTATTCGCCTAGGCCGTGGCGGCCGAGTTCGCGGCCGATTCCGGAGCGTTTGTAGCCACCCCATTCGGCTTGTGCGACGTAGGGGTGGTAGTCGTTGATCCAGATAGTTCCGTGGCGCAGTCCGCGGGCGAGGCGTTCTGCGCGGCCTGCGTTTTCGGTCCAGACAGCTCCGGCGAGGCCGTAGATGGTGTCGTTGGCAATGGTGAGTGCGTTGCGTTCTTTTTCTTCGTCTGTTTGGCCGGTGAAGGTTTCGACGGTGAGCACGGGTCCGAAGGATTCTTCTTGGACGCAGCGCATGGAGGTGTGGCAATTGTCGAGGATGGTGGGTGGGTAGTAGTAGCCCTTTTCGAGGTCGCCGCCGGGGCGTTGGCCGCCGACACGGAGGGTGGCGCCTTCTTCGAGGGCGTTGGCTACGTATTTTTCGACTTTGTCGCGGTGGGTGGCGGAGATGAGGGGGCCGGTTTCGGCGTCGGGGTCGAAGGGGCCGCCCATGCGGATTTCGCTGGCTCGGCGGACGAGTTCGTCGACGACGCGGTCGTGGATTGTTTCTTCGACGATGAGGCGTGCGCCTGCGGAGCAGACTTGGCCGGAGTCGAGGAATACTGCGGTGAGGGCGTTGTCGATGGCGGCGTCGATGTTGGCGTCGGCGAAGATGACGTTGGGGTTTTTGCCGCCGAGTTCGAGGGCGATGTTTTTCACGGTGTCTGCGGCGGTGCGCATGATGTTGGTGCCGGTGGCTAGCCCGCCGGTGAAGGAGACGAGGTCGACGTCTGGGGATTCGGTGAGGGCTTGGCCGACGGTTGCTCCGGGGCCGAGAACGAGGTTGGCGACGCCGGCGGGTAGTCCGGCGCGTTCGAGGGCGTTCATGAGCCAGATGCTGGTGGAGGGGGTCAGCTCGCTGGGTTTGAGGATGAAGGTGTTTCCAGCGGCGAGGGCGGGGGCTACTTTCCAGGAGGTTTGGAGCAGGGGGTAGTTCCAGGGGGTGATGAGTGCGCAGACGCCGATGGGTTCGTGGACGATGCGGCTGGAGACGTTGGGGGTGCCGGGGTCGACGACGCGGCCTGCGTTTTCTTGGGCGAGGCTGGCGAAGTGGCGGAAGACGTTGATGATGTCGGTGACGTCGATTTGGCATTCGACGAAGCGTTTTCCGGTGTCGAGGGCTTCGAGGCGGGCGACGTCGTCTGATTCGGCGGTGAGTAGGTCGGCGACTGTGCGCAGGAGGGCGGCGCGTTCTGGTGCTGGGGTTGTGGGCCAGGGTCCGTTGTCGAATGCTTTGCGTGCGGCGCGGATTGCGTCGTGGGCGTCGGCTGTGTTGCCTTCTGCGACGGTGGTGACGTGGGTGTTGTCTGCAGGGCAGGTGATGTCTCGGGTGGCGCCGTCGTGGGCGTCACGCCATTGTCCGTCGATGTACATCTTCGTCATGCGCGCCTCCAGGGTTGTCATGTCGATACATCGCGCGGAGTCGCTGTAGGCGATTGTGCACCAGGTACTGCGGTGGATCTACGCGCCCCATTGGTGCTGCTGCGCGAGGATCATTGTGTGGACTCGTGGTGGGAGTCGTTCGTTCCACACTAGTGACAGGTGTGGTCCGTACCACATTGATTGTGGGTTATTTGGGGTGTTATAAGTCGCGGTGTGCGGGATGGAGCGGGAAGGGCGCGTCTGCGGGTTGCAGGGTCTTCCAGTCTCGTTCGCGGGCAGCGTGGGCGGTGAGGACCCCAATAATGAGTGGGGCGTTTGCGAGTTGTCCGGCGATGACTGCTTCGTAGAGTGTGTCCAGGTCGACCCAGGCGGTGCGGATGTCTGCTTCTTCGCCGCATCGTTCATAGCGTTGGTCGCTGGGTACGTCGGTGAAGTCGCGGGCGAGGTAGATGCGGATGGTTTCGGTGCTTGCCCCTGCGCTGGGTGCGAATTGGGTCAGGGTGTGCCAGGTTGCGGCGCGGATGTCCGCTTCTTCTTCGAGTTCGCGGGCTGCTGCTTCAGCGGGGGGTTCGTCGTCGTTGTCGAGTAGGCCTGCGGGTAGTTCCCATTCGTGAATTCCCACGGCGTGTCGGTATTGCTTGATGAGGAGTATTTGGTCGTTGCCGGCGCAGGTGGTGCGTAGGGCGAGGACGGCGACTGCCCCTGGGTGGGTGAGGTATTCGCGGGTGACGAGGCCACCGGTGAGGCCTAGGTCGACGCGGGCTCGATCGAATCCGAAGACGGCTCCGTCGGCGATGGTCATGAGGCTATCGACGTCTTTTTGTCCGTATTCGTCGAAAAGTTGGTCGGTCGAGAGGAGGGGTGCCTCGAGCGACATGTGGCTGCTCCGTTTCGTGCGGGGGGTGTTTTGTTGTGTCGGCAGGGTTCACGGTAGCGGCCTGTGGGGGCGCGGTGGGGGCGAAACCCCGTGCTGTTTGGCGCTTTTAAATCTGGTGGTGTTTTTGTGTTTTGTTGCTGTGTTTAACGGTATGTGGGCTGTTGGTTGGCGGCTATTGCTTTTGCGCGGCTTCGGGCGCCACTGGCCCATAGCACTGCCCCGCTGAGAGCGATCATTGTGAATACGAGGATTCCTACAACTGAAACAGCGGCGATGGTTCCGGCGGTTTTGAGGGATTCCATTGCTGCTTCTGGGAGTATGACGACTCCTTTGTTTGGGGTGCAGGTGATGTCGTAGGTGCCTGCGGGTGCTTCGAAGGCTCCGATTCCGAAGTGGCTTTTCCGTCTCCTTTGACGTGTGATTTGCCTGGGTTGACGGGGATGGGTGAGCCGGATGAGGAGTGGACTGTGCAGGTGGTTTCGTGTTTTTCGGCGAGGATAATTTGTCGCCCGCCATGTGTTATCTCTGCATGCCCTTGTGTGATGTGGGCGCTTTTTTCGTTGACCAGTTCGTTGATGTGATCGTCGTTGATCTGTAGGAGGGCGTATCCGATTCCCAGTCCTGATGTCAGCAGTAGTAGGAGGGCGGTGAGGGTGATGACTCGCCCTGCTCGGCGTAGTCGTTCGCCGGGTAGCGGGGTGTGTGGCTGGTGCTGTTGGGCTGGTTTTTGTGGGGTCACAGCATCGCACGCTAGCAGTGTCTTCTGTTGGTGCTTAATGCTTCTGGTCGCTGTTGTGACTGGTTTTGGGTGTTTTGGGCGGCGGGTGGTTGGGTACCACCCGCCGCTGGGGTGTTTATTTTTCGCGGGAGTCGGCGGGTGCGGCTTGGTTTTGGTGGTTGAGTGCTGCTGCGACGAGTCCGCTGAAGAGAGGGTGTGCGCGGTTGGGTCGGGAAAGGAATTCGGGGTGGGCTTGGGTGGAAATGTAGTAGGGGTGTTGGTTGGTGGGCAGTTCGACGAATTCGACGAGGTTTCCGTCGGGTGAGAGCCCTGAGAAGCACAGTCCGGCTTCTTCGAGTTGGGCTCGGTAGGCGTTGTTTACTTCGTAGCGGTGGCGGTGGCGTTCGGTGACGTGTTGGGTTTTGTAGGTGGTGGCGGCGAGGCTGTCGGCTTCGAGGGTGGCGGGGTATGCGCCTAGGCGCATAGTGCCGCCCATGTCTCCGGCGCCGTCGATGAATTGTTTCTGTTCAGCCATGGTGGCGATGACGGGTTCGCTGGTTTGGGGGTCGAATTCGCTGCTGCTGGCGTTGTCGATTCCGGCGACGTTGCGGGCGTATTCGATGACCATGGCTTGGAGGCCTAGGCAGATCCCGAGTGTGGGGATGCGGTTTTCGCGTGCCCAGCGCAGTGCGCCGAGTTTTCCTTCGATGCCTCGGATGCCGAAGCCTCCGGGGACGAGGATGGCATCGCTTCCTTCGAGGGCTTCTTGTGCACCTTCTGGGGTTTCGCATGTGTCGGAGGCGACCCAGCGGATTTTGACGCGGGTGTCGTTGGCGAAACCGCCGGCGCGTAGTGCTTCGGTGACGGAGAGGTAGGCGTCGGGGAGGTCTATGTATTTGCCGACGAGTGCGATTTCGACGCGGTGTGCTGGTCGGTGGACGCGTTCGAGGAGGCGGTCCCATCCGGTCCAGTCGACGTCACGGAAGGGCAGTCCGAGGCGTCTGATCATGTAGGCGTCGAGTCCTTCGCTGTGGAGGACTTTGGGGATGTCGTAGATGGATGGGGCGTCTTTGCAGGAGATGGTGCCTTCGAGGTCGATGTCGGTGGCGGCGGCGATTTTGCGCTTCATCTCGGCGGGGATGTCGCGGTCGGCGCGTAGGACGATGGCGTCGGGTTGGATGCCTGCGGCGCGTAGGGCGGCGACGGAGTGTTGGGTGGGTTTGGTTTTGAGTTCTCCGCTGGGTGCCAGGTAGGGCACGAGGGAGACGTGGAGGAAGAAGACGTTGTCGCGGCCAAGTTGTTGGCGGACTTGGCGTCCTGCTTCGAGGAATGGTTGTGATTCGATGTCGCCGACGGTGCCGCCGATTTCGGTGATGATGATGTCTGGTGCGGGGGTGGTGTGGGCTTGTTCCCGCATGCGGGCGGCGATTTCGTTGGTGATGTGCGGGATGACTTGCACAGTGTCGCCGAGGTATTCGCCGCGGCGTTCTTTGGCGATGACGCTGCTGTAGACCTGGCCGGTGGTGACGTTGGCTTGGGCGGACAGGGGGGTGTCAAGGAAGCGTTCGTAGTGGCCGATGTCGAGGTCGGTTTCTGCTCCGTCCTCGGTGACGAACACCTCTCCGTGTTGGAAGGGGTTCATGGTGCCGGGGTCTACGTTGAGGTAGGGGTCGAGCTTTTGCATTGTCACTGCGAGGCCGCGGCCGCGTAGGAGTAGTCCGAGGCTGGATGCGGTGAGGCCTTTGCCGAGTGAGGAGGCGACTCCTCCGGTGACGAAGATGTGTTTTGTATTGACCACGGACTTCGAGCTTATCGCATGGTGGGGGTGTGCTGTTTCCGTTGATGTTTGTACTGGGGTGGGGTTAGGTGTGGTTGTAGGGGCTTGTTTTTGGGTGGGTTGTTGTGGGGGTTGCGTTGGCTGTGTCGCATTAGGGTTGGCGTGGTTGTTTTTGCTTGTCGGTTTTCTTCGTTGTGATTGAGGAGTTTTTTATGGGTGAGCACGAGGTTCGGAAGAATTTGCTGGGGCCAGAGCCAACTTTGTTGCCGGTGGATTCTTCGGTTGAGCGTTTGGTTGCTGGTGAGGATGCTCAGGTGGTGGCAGCTGCGGATCCGTTGTGTTTGGCTGCGTGGGCTGCTTTGGCGGAGCAGTCGTTGGCGTGTGGTGAGTTTGTGCAGGCGTATGCGTTTGCACGGGTGGGGTATCACCGTGGGTTAGATGCGTTGCGCCGAGCTGGGTGGCGTGGGACTGGTCCGGTGCCGTGGTCACATGAGCCGAATCGAGGTTTTTTGCGTTCGTTGGCTGCGTTGGCGTTAGCTGCTTCGGCTCTTGGTGAGGGTGATGAGGAGCAGCGGTGTCGTGTGTTTTTGCGTGATAGTTCGGCTGAGGCTGCGCAGGCGTTGGGGCTGTGATGTTGTTGGGGTGGGGTTAGGCGCTGTGTCGTTGCCGGATGTTCTCGGTTTGGGTTCGTAGTTCGGCGGCGTGTTGGAGTGCGGTGGGTGAATCAGTGCCGGCCATCATTCGGGCGAGTTCGCGTAGTTGATTGTCTCCGGTAACGATTTCTACTCCGGAGCTGGTGATGGCGCCGTCGTCGGATTTACGGACGACGAGGTGTCGGTCGGCGAAGGCTGCGACTTGGGCGAGGTGGGTGACGACGATGACTTGTGCGTGTTCGGCCAGGGCGGCGAGTCTGGCGCCAACGTCGAGGGCGGCGCGGCCGCCGATGCCTGCGTCGACTTCGTCGAAGACGAATGTGGCGATGGCGGTGTTATCTTCTGCTGCGCGTCGTCCGGTGACGACTTCGAGTGCGAGCATGACGCGGGAGAGTTCTCCGCCAGAGGCTGCTTTGGCAACGGATCGTGCGGGGGCTCCGGGGTTGGGTGCGAGTTTAATTTCGACGGTGTCTACGCCGTGGGGGGTGTAGGCCAGTGGGGTGGGGTGTTCTTCGCCTAGGTCGAGTCCGTGGGGGTCTGGGGTGGTGTGGATGTCGACGGTGAGGGTGGCTTTGCCCATGGAGAGGTGGGCGAGTTCGTTGGTGGCTTCGGTGCCGAGGGTGGCTGCGGTGGCGAGGCGGATATCGTGGAGGGTCCGTGCAGCTTGAGCCGCTTGTGTGCGGGCGTGGGTGGTCTCGGTTTCTATTTCGCTCAGGCGTGCTTGGGCACCTTCGAGTTCGGTTAGGCGGGCGGCTGCGTTTTTTGCCCATGTAAGTACGTCGTCGATGGTCTGGCCGTAGGTACGGGTGAGTCGGTTGAGTTCGGCTCTGCGTTGTTGCACGTGTTCGAGTCGGGCTGGATCGATGTCTAGATCGGTGAGGTAGGCGGATAGGTCGGTGGCGAGTTCGGCGGCGAGGTATCCGAGTTCGGCTGTTCTGTTTTCGAATTCGCGTAGGGCTGGGTCGTGGATGGCTGCGGTAGCGAGTTCGTTGCGGGCGTGGGCGAGAGTGGTTTCAATGCTGCCGGTGTCATTGATGTCGTCTCCGGCGAGTGCTGCGTGTGCGGTGGCTGCGCTGCGTCGTAGTTCTTCTGCGTGGGTGAGTCGTTCGTCTTCTTCGCGGAGTTTTTCGTCTTCGCCGGGTTGGGGGTCGGTGTGTTCGATTTCTTCGAGCCCGGTGAGGAGCATTTGTGTTTCGAGGTGGCGGTTGCGTTCTAGTTCTCGGACGCGTTCAAGTTCTGTGTGTAGTTCTGTGAGTCGTTGGTACCAGTGGGTGTATTCGGCGAGTGCTGCGGCGAGTTTGGGCCCGCCGATGGCGTCGAGCATTTCGCGGTGTTGGTCGGTTTTTTTGAGTCGCCATTGGTCGGTTTGTCCGTGCACGGCGACGAGTTTGTGTCCGATTTCGGCGAGCATGCCCACAGGGACGGAGCGACCGCCGGCGTGGGCGCGGGAGCGTCCTGCGTTGGTGATGGCGCGGGCGATGATGATGTCGTCGTCGGCGTCGCCGCCGGCGTCACGGATGCGGTCGCGGATGGGGTGGGTGGTATCGATGTTGATGATGCCTTCGACCCAGGCTGTGGTGGCGTTGGTGCGTACGACTGCGGCGTCTCCGCGGGCTCCCAAGAGGAGGTTGAGTCCGCTGACCACCATGGTTTTTCCTGCGCCAGTTTCGCCAGTGAGGACGTTGAGACCTGGTGCGAGGTCGACTTCTGCGTCGTCGATGACTCCGAGGTCGCGGATGCGGATGCGGTCGAGCATGTGTTCACCCTAGGTTGCGGTGGTGACAGGGTTGGGTTTCAGCGTTCTTCGGTGGGTCCTGCGCCGCGCCATCCGCGTACGGGCAGGTGGAATTTGTGGACGATTCGGTCTGTGAAGGGTTCGTTGTCGAGTTTGGCGAGGTGGACGGGTTTTTCGCCTCGGCGGATGACGATGCGGGAGTGGGGAGGCAGGTCGGTAGAGCGGCATCCGTCGCTGACGAGGATGGCTGCTCCCATGTCGTGTCCGGATAGTTCGACGGCAACGACGGAGGTGGGTGAGACGACCATGGGACGGGCGAAGAGTGCGTGGGCTGCAATGGGGACGATGAGGATGGAGTCGGCGTCGGGCCAGACAACGGGGCCTCCGCTGGAGAATGCGTAGGCGGTTGATCCGGTGGGGGTGGCGAGGATGACGCCGTCACATCCCCATGTAGATAGGGGACGGTCGTCGATTTCGATGATGGTTTGGATCATGCGGGCGCGGGAGGCTTTTTCGACGGTGACTTCGTTGAGGGCCCAGTCGGTGTCGATGAGTTGGTCGCCGTTCCATACTTCGATGGCGAGGGTCATGCGGGGGTGGATGTGATAGTTACCGGTGGCGATTCGGTCGATGGTGGTGGCAAGGTTGTTGGGTTCTGCTTCGGCAAGGAATCCGACGTGGCCGTAGTTGATGCCGATGAGAGGGATGTCGGCGGTGTGTGCCCAGTGTGCTGCGCGCAGGATGGTGCCGTCGCCGCCGAGAACGAGAACGAGTTCGCACCCATTGGCGGGGTTGGTGTGGTCGGCGGGGGTGAGGTTGGGTTTGTCGTCGTGTTGTTGGTAGGTGTCGGGTGACATGACGCATTCGATGTTGTGGGCGGCTAGTTGTGTTGCGACGACGCCCACAAGTTGGTGCATGTCCGTGCGTCGGCCGTGGGGGGCGAGCAGGATGCGTCGTGTCATGTCGGTCCTTCGCGCAGGGTCAGGTGCAGGTGATGAGGTTGTCGATGTTGGGTTGGGGTGAGGTGGTGTGGGTTTTCTCCCATAAGACTAGGTACTCGATGTTGCCGTTAGTGCCTTGAATGGGTGAGATGGTGGTGTCGAGTGGGGTGAGGCCGACGTTGATGCCGTGGTGGAGTACTTCGCGCAGGGCGTTTTGGCGTAGGCGTGGGTCGCGGACGAGGCCTTTTTTGCCGAGTCGTTCGCGGCCTACTTCGAATTGGGGTTTAACCAGGAGGATAGCTAGGCCGGTGGGGGTGAGGTGGTTGGTGATGGTGGGGAGGATGTGGCGTAGTGAGATGAAGCTGAGGTCGCCGACGATGATGTCGTAGGGATTGCCAAGTTGTGTGGGGGTGAGGTGGCGGACGTTGAGTCCTTCGATGTTGTGAACGCGGGGGTCGTTGCGTAGGCAGGTGGCGAGTTGGTTGTGTCCGACGTCGATGGCGGTGACGTGGGCTGCACCGTGGGTGATGAGGACTTGGGTGAATCCGCCGGTGCAGGCGCCCAGGTCGAGGCATCGGGTGCCGGGGATGATGGTGGAGAGTGGTTGTTGGGTGGGGGTGGTGAAGTGGTTGAGTGCGCCGAGGAGTTTGTGTGCTGCTCGGCTGACCCAGGTGTCGGTTGTGGTGACTTTGATGTTGTCGGTTGGTTTTACGGGGTATGAGGGGCGGGTGATGATGGTGTCGTCGATGGTGACGGCTCCGGCGTTGATGAGTTCGCGGGCATGGCCGCGTGATCGGGCGAGTTTGTGGGTGACGAGGTGGGCGTCGAGTCTCATGTGTGGGTGTCTAGTGCGTTTTCTAGTTGTTCGGCGAGGTGGTGGCCGTGTTGGAGGGTGGTGGTGAGGTCGGTGGGGTCGGAGTTGGCGAAGGCGGTGGCTGTTTCGCGGATTGTGACGGCGCTGTGCCCGGGGGTGTCCCCGGGGGTGGGTGTGCTCATTTGGCGCGTTCGATCCAGTCGAGGGCTGGGGTGAGGTCGGTGGGAGTGATGTGTTCTCCGGCGTCGATGGCTGACCATGTGGTGGCGATGAATGCGCGGAGGCGTTCGTTGGCGCTGCCTGTTTCTTCTAGGTGGAGGCCGTTGTCCCAGGTGGCGGTGGCTTGGCCGCATCGGGCGCGGTGGAAGGTGGTGGCAGTGCCGGTGTTGGATGGGCCGGTTTCTGTGGTGGGATAAGTGTATTTTTCGCTGAGTGCGCGTAGGTCGATGGCTAGGTGTGTGGGGCGTTCGGTTGTGGTGGCGAGCGCGACGTCGACGGGGTTGCTTACGCCGGTGGTGACGTAGAGGCAGTCGATGCCGGTGTTTGTTGCTCCGGCGATGTCGGTGTTGAGGCGGTCTCCGAGGGCTAGGACGTTGGACAGGGGCATGTTGAGTGCTTGGGCGGAGTATTCGTAGAGGGGGGTGTTGGGTTTGCCGACGGCGATGGGGTCGGTGTCGACGGCGTTGCGTACTGCGCCGACGAGTGATCCGTTCCCGGGGGCGAGTCCTTGTGCCAGGGGAGGGTGGAGTCGGTGTTGGTGGCTACCCAGATGGCGCCGGCTTGGATGGCGAAGGCTGCTTGGGCGAGGTCGTGCCAGGAGACGTCAGGGCCGTAGCCTTGGAGGACGGCTGCGAGGGGTTCGTGTGTCGTTGCGTTTTTTTGGGCGTTTTCGAGTTCCGGGGTGTAGACGGGGGTGAGTCCGTTTTCGAGGAGGGCTTCGGTGACGCCGGGGCCGCCGATGGCTAGGACGCGGGATCCGGGTGGTACGAGTTCGGCGACGCGGCGGGCTCCTGCTTGGGAGGAGTTGATGACGTCGTGGGGGGTGAGGTTGATGCCAAGTTCGGTGAGGTGTTCTGCGATGTGGGTTGGGGTTCGGGCCGCGTTGTTAGTGGCGTAGACGATGCGTTTTCCTGCGTCGTGGGCTGCGTTGAGTGCTGCGACGGCGTGGGGTACGGCTTGGGCTCCGCGGTAGACAACACCGTCGAGGTCAGAGATTAAACCGGTGTAGTTGTCGATGAGTGTGTTCATCTGTGTTGGTCCTTCCTCGTGGTTGTTGCTGCCGTTAGTCCTCTGGGTGTGGGGTGTTTTTGGTGGGGGTGTCGTTTTCTTTGAGGAGGTCTTGGCTGTTGTCGGTGTTTTCGGGGGTGGTTTCGTCTGTTTCGTCGTCGATGGTTTCGTCTGCTGTGTCGATGAAGATTGTGCCGTCGATGTCGTCGACGCGTTCGGCTGCGTCGGTGCCTAGTTGTGCGTCTGCGTCGATTGCTGCAGCGAACCATTCGCGTGCTTCGTCGCTGCGTCCGAGTGCTTGGAGGATGTCGGCGTAGGCGTAGAAGAGTCGACCTGACCAGGGGTGGCGTTTGGTGGGGTCGAGTTCGGGGCCGCGTAGGTGTACGAGTGCGGCTTTGAGGTCTCCGAGGTCACGACGGATACCGGCCACGATGATGGCTAGTTCTATTTTTTCTGCTTGATCGAGTTTTTGGGCTTCGGGGCTGCGGGCGATGTCGAGTGCGCGTTCGAGTCGTCCGGTACCGCGTTCACAGTCGACGATGTAGGGCAGGAGGTGGTTGCTGCCGGAGAGTCGTTGGGCGGTACGGAATTCTTTGAGGGCGGTTTTCCAGTCGCCTTCTTGGTATGCAACGAGGCCTCGGGCTTCACGGACGCTGGGGACGCGGCCGGCGCGACCGACGATGTGTTCGGCGTGGGCTCGGGCTTGTTCGGGGTTGGTTTCGAGGAGGCGTTCGATCATGACGAGGTGTTGGGCTACGCCTGCTGCGTTGTCTTTGCTGAGGGTGCGGAGTTCTCGGCGAACTGCTGGGGAGATTTCTTTGCCGGTGACGTCATCGTCGATGCGAGGCTCAGGCGCGACTTTTTGGGGTCGGTCGTATGGCCTGTTGCGGCGTTCGTTATCGAATGCGCGGTTGTCACGACGGTCTTGTCGCGGTCCTCGTTCGGGTTTTCCGTTGTGGCGGAAGTTTTCGCGGTTTTCTTCGCGGGGTTTGAAGCCGTTCTGGCGTTCGTTACGGCGGCTGGACCAGCGTGATTCAGATTGGCCGTCAGTACGGCGGTAGATGCGTGGGTTTTCGTCCCTGTTTTGTGTGGTGTTGTTTTCACTGGAGCGGTACTTGACGCGTGCAGGGTTTCCTCGGTCTCGGGACGCATGGGAGCGGTATTCGCCATGTTCTTGGCGATTTACTGAATTATTGCGGTTATCGCGGTGTGCTTTTTCGCGTGGGGAGTAATCGGAGCGGTTTTCGTTACCGCGGCTACGGTCCTCGCGGTAACTGCGGCGTGTTTGGCTGTTGCGGTCAGATTGCTTTTCGTAGCGTCGACCGCTTTGTTCTTTATCGCTTTGGTAGCGGGTGTCGTTCTCGTTGGAGTAGCTGCGTCGAGGGCGGTCGTCGTAACGGTTCCGGTAGGAGCGGCGTTCGTTATCAGATGCACTGTTCTGGTTGTTTTGGCCACGGTTGTTGTGCCGAGGTTTTTTCCACCGCGATGACCCGGATGTTTCCGCCATGTTCCTGCTCCTCTGTTCATAAATTCGCAGCGTCGACGCTACCAGTGATGAGGATAGGCCTAGCTGGTTGTGGTGTTTTTGGGTATGAGGAAAGGGCCTGGAACAATGTTCCAGGCCCTTTCCATTACATATATTCCGGCGGTGACCTACTCTCCCACACCGTCCCCAGTGCAGTACCATCGGCGCTGAAGGGCTTAGCTACCGGGTTCGGAATGTAACCGGGCGTTTCCCCAACGCTATAACCACCGAAAAACCAACAGAACCAATCAGAAAAACATCCTTCATGATCCCGTAGGGCTGATGCCCCAAGAACCGCACAGTCGACGCGAACAAAACTCTTAAAAGTGTGTATCAAGCCATCGGCCAATTAGTACCAGTCAGCTCCACACATCACTGCGCTTCCACACCTGGCCTATCAACCCACTCGTCTAGTGGGAGCCTCACACCTCGCAAGGAGGCATCGAGATCTCATCTTGAAGCACGCTTCCCGCTTAGATGCTTTCAGCGGTTATCGCTCCCGAACGTAGCCAATCAGCCATGCCCTTGGCAGGACAACTGACACACCAGAGGTTCGTCCATCCCGGTCCTCTCGTACTAGGGACAGCCCTTCTCAAATCTCACACGCGCGCAGAGGATAGGGACCGAACTGTCTCACGACGTTCTAAACCCAGCTCGCGTACCGCTTTAATGGGCGAACAGCCCAACCCTTGGGACCAACTCCAGCCCCAGGATGCGACGAGCCGACATCGAGGTGCCAAACCATGCCGTCGATATGGACTCTTGGGCAAGATCAGCCTGTTATCCCCGGGGTACCTTTTATCCGTTGAGCGACCGCGTATCCACTAACCACGGCCGGATCACTAGTCCCGACTTTCGTCCCTGCTCGACACGTCCGTCTCACAGTCAAGCTCCCTTGTGCACTTACACTCAACACCTGATTACCAACCAGGCTGAGGGAACCTTTGGGCGCCTCCGTTACCTTTTAGGAGGCAACCGCCCCAGTTAAACTACCCACCAGGCACTGTCCCTGAACCAGATCATGGTTCGAAGTTAGACATCCAATACGACCAGAGTGGTATTTCAACAACGACTCCACACACACTAGCGTGCATGCTTCACAGTCTCCCACCTATCCTACACAAGCCGCACCGAACACCAATACCAAGCTATAGTAAAGGTCCCGGGGTCTTTCCGTCCTTCTGCGCGAAACGAGCATCTTTACTCGTATTGCAATTTCGCCGAGCTCATGGTCGAGACAGTAGAGAAGTCGTTACGCCATTCGTGCAGGTCGGAACTTACCCGACAAGGAATTTCGCTACCTTAGGATGGTTATAGTTACCACCGCCGTTTACTGGCGCTTAAGTTCTCAGCTTCACCCCGAAAGGCTAACCGGTCCCCTTAACGTTCCAGCACCGGGCAGGCGTCAGTCCGTATACATCCACTTACATGTTCGCACGGACCTGTGTTTTTAGTAAACAGTCGCTTCTCCCTGGTCTCTGCGGCCATCACCCCTAGACAGAAAAGTCTTCAGGGCTCCGGCCCCCCTTCTCCCAAAGTTACGGGGGCATTTTGCCGAATTCCTTAACCATGATTCACTCGATCGCCTCGGTATACTCTACCAAACCACCTGAGTCGGTTTAGGGTACGGGCGGCTCACACCTCGCTAGAAGTTTTTCTAGGCAGCATAGGATCACCCTACTTCCCCCAAAAGGGGTCATCATCACACCTCAGGACACACCGGGCGGATTTACCTACCCGGCACCTCACATGCTTGAACGTGGACAACCATCGCCACGCGGAGGCTACCTTCCTGCGTCACTCCATCGCTTACCTACTACCAAATTGGATCACGCACTCAACCCGCAAACAACCCCGAAGGGCCATAAGCAAGCATCACACGCTTAGCATCAAAGGCCTCAGTATTGGCGGTGTTTCGCCGGTACGGGAATATCAACCCGTTATCCATCGACTACGCCTGTCGGCCTCGCCTTAGGCCCCGACTTACCCAGGGCAGATTAGCTTGACCCTGGAACCCTTGGTTATTCGGCGGACGGGTTTCTCACCCGTCATTCGCTACTCATGCCTGCATTCTCACTCGTGTAGCATCCACCACTGGATCACTCCGCAGCTTCACACGCTACACGACGCTCCCCTACCCAACTTTCGTTGCCACAGCTTCGGTGGTGTACTTGAGCCCCGCTACATTGTCGGCGCGGAATCACTTGACCAGTGAGCTATTACGCACTCTTTCAAGGATGGCTGCTTCTAAGCCAACCTCCTGGTTGTCACTGCAACTCCACATCCTTTTCCACTTAGCACACGCTTAGGGACCTTAGCTGATGATCTGGGCTGTTTCCCTCTCGACTACGAAGCTTATCCCCCGCAGTCTCACTGCCACGCTTCACTTACCGGCATTCGGAGTTTGGCTAACGTCAGTAACCTGGTAAGGCCCATCAGCTATCCAGTAGCTCTACCTCCGGCAAGAAACACGTGACGCTGCACCTAAATGCATTTCGGGGAGAACCAGCTATCACGGAGTTTGATTGGCCTTTCACCCCTACCCACAGCTCATCCCCTCAGTTTTCAACCTAAGTGGGTTCGGTCCTCCACGACGTCTTACCGTCGCTTCAACCTGGCCATGGGTAGATCACTCCGCTTCGGGTCTAGACCCCGCGACTCAAACGCCCTATTCAGACTCGCTTTCGCTACGGCTACCCCACACGGGTTAACCTCGCCACGAAGCACTAACTCGCAGGCTCATTCTTCAAAAGGCACGCTGTCACCCCACAAAGAGGCTCCAACGGATTGTAGGCACACGGTTTCAGGTACTATTTCACTCCCCTCCCGGGGTACTTTTCACCTTTCCCTCACGGTACTAGTCCGCTATCGGTCACCAGGTAATATTTAGGCTTATCGGGTGGTCCCGACAGATTCACACAGGATTTCACGGGCCCCGTGCTACTCGGGAAACGCACACGGAGTACACGCCATTTCGTCTACGGGGGTCGCACCCTCTACGCCACGCCATTCAAGACGTTTCGACTATGACACGTATTTATCACTCCGCCGCACCATGTCAGTGGTGCACGCACGATCCCACAACCCCGATCACACAACGCCTGACAGCTATCACATGCAATCGGTTTAGCCTCATCCGCTTTCGCTCGCCACTACTCACGGAATCACTATTGTTTTCTCTTCCTGCAGGTACTGAGATGTTTCACTTCCCCGCGTTCCCTCCACACACCCTATGTGTTCAGGTGTAGGTGACTGGACATGACTCCAGCCGGGTTTCCCCATTCGGAAATCCTCGGATCACAGCCTGTTTATCGACTACCCGAGGCTTATCGCAGATTACTACGTCCTTCATCGGTTCCTGGTACCAAGGCATCCACCGTGCGCCCTTAAAAACTTGACACACAAAGAATCAGATGCTCGCGTCCACTGTGCAGTTCTCAAAACACCAGCCCACACCCGAATCCAAGTAGAAAACCTACCCGTTTTCGAGAGAGGCACATTCGTAGAGTTACCAGCTATACGGCCGATACCTCAAAACCCAACAACGCGCCAAACGTGACCTAACCGAAACTGTCTTTGTTTCCACGCTCATACGTCTCAATAAAGAAACAGAAGCAGTACTCCAAAACCAAAAACAGGTAAGCCACATAATCGATGTTCCACCCATGAGCAACACCCCAGTTCGTACACTCGACGAACATAAAGGGTGCCTCTATTAAGAGGGGCTCCTTAGAAAGGAGGTGATCCAGCCGCACCTTCCGGTACGGCTACCTTGTTACGACTTAGTCCCAATCGCCAGTCCCACCTTCGACGGCTCCCCCCACAAGGGTTAGGCCACCGGCTTCGGGTGTTACCAACTTTCGTGACTTGACGGGCGGTGTGTACAAGGCCCGGGAACGTATTCACCGCAGCGTTGCTGATCTGCGATTACTAGCGACTCCGACTTCATGGGGTCGAGTTGCAGACCCCAATCCGAACTGAGACCGGCTTTAAGTGATTCGCTCCACCTCACGGTATCGCAGCACTCTGTACCGGCCATTGTAGCATGCGTGAAGCCCAAGACATAAGGGGCATGATGATTTGACGTCATCCCCACCTTCCTCCGAGTTGACCCCGGCAGTCTCACATGAGTCCCCACCATTACGTGCTGGCAACATGCGACGAGGGTTGCGCTCGTTGCGGGACTTAACCCAACATCTCACGACACGAGCTGACGACAACCATGCACCACCTGTACACCGACCAAAAAGGGGAGTACGTCTCTGCACTTTTCCGGTGTATGTCAAGCCTTGGTAAGGTTCTTCGCGTTGCATCGAATTAATCCGCATGCTCCGCCGCTTGTGCGGGCCCCCGTCAATTCCTTTGAGTTTTAGCCTTGCGGCCGTACTCCCCAGGCGGGGCGCTTAATGCGTTAGCTACGGCGCAGAATCCGTGGAATGGACCCCACACCCAGCGCCCAACGTTTACGGCATGGACTACCAGGGTATCTAATCCTGTTCGCTACCCATGCTTTCGCTTCTCAGCGTCAGTAATGGCCCAGAGACCTGCCTTCGCCATCGGTGTTCCTCCTGATATCTGCGCATTTCACCGCTACACCAGGAATTCCAGTCTCCCCTACCACACTCTAGCCTGCCCGTACCCACTGCACGTCCAGGGTTAAGCCCTGGATTTTCACAGCAGACGCGACAAACCGCCTACAAGCTCTTTACGCCCAATAATTCCGGACAACGCTCGCACCCTACGTATTACCGCGGCTGCTGGCACGTAGTTAGCCGGTGCTTCTTCTGCAGGTACCGTCACTTTCGCTTCTCCCCTGCTGAAAGAGGTTTACAACCCGAAGGCCTTCATCCCTCACGCGGCGTCGCTGCATCAGGCTTTCGCCCATTGTGCAATATTCCCCACTGCTGCCTCCCGTAGGAGTCTGGGCCGTGTCTCAGTCCCAGTGTGGCCGTTCACCCTCTCAGGCCGGCTACCCGTCGTCGCCTTGGTGAGCCGTTACCTCACCAACAAGCTGATAGGCCGCGAGCACATCCCCCACCGAAAAAACTTTCCACCAAACCTCATGCGAGGAAAGGTCATATTCAGTATTAGACCCCGTTTCCGGGGCTTATCCCAAAGTGAGGGGCAGATTACTCACGTGTTACTCACCCGTTCGCCACTAATCCACCCAGCAAGCTGGGCTTCATCGTTCGACTTGCATGTGTTAAGCACGCCGCCAGCGTTCGTCCTGAGCCAGGATCAAACTCTCCAAAAAGAAATCACGCCCACGTACACGTAACTAGAGAACTAGTTACCACGAACGCAGGAAAATCCTGGCCGAAACAACACTGACAATTAATGTCACTACATTCTTTATAGCGACTATTGTCCGAATTGACTTCAACCAACAAACAATTGGCATCGATTATTCATGGCACGCTGTTGAGTTCTCAAGCATCGGACGCACACGACTAAGAAACTCTAGTACAAGAATTTCCCCATCAGAGGCAATCGACTATCTTCGACCAGCGCTACTTAAGCGCTTGAGCCGAGAAGCAATCTTACCAGGCCACTCAGCTCGGTGCAACTTCCCGCTTTTCTCGAAGGTAACTTCGAAGCGAGACTAGCCACAGCCGAGAAGCCGTTCCTGTTCCTCCCTGCCGGGCGAACAAGAAGAACATTACTCATGCGGCACTTAAACTGACAAATCTGCTGATCAGAGCCTCTGAAGAGGAGCGCCGCATGAGCATGCAAGAGGATTCTCTCCTCTAACTCTCGCGATACACCGCGGCCATGTTTTTCCGACCTCGCTTAAGCACCGCAACCTTGCCACCTAGGAAGTCTTCTTCTCGCAATACAGCGGCAGGATCTAGCAGCTTGACGTTATTGATCGACACCCCCCCCTCGCCAATAGTGCGACGTGCCGACTTACGCGATTCAGAAAGCTTCGTCGCCACAAGAAGATCAACTACCTCTGCGCCAGCAACCACAGTCGCACTGGGCAACTCAGACGTAGCATCCACAAGAGTCTGTGCATCCAGATCAGCCAAGGAAGCTCCACCAAAAAGCGCAGCTGACGCAGCCTCCACATCGCTCACCGCTTTTTCCCCGTGAACCAAAAGAGTGACATCGTGCGCCAAGGCTTTCTGCGCCGCCCTACGGAAAGGCTCCTCAGCAACCGCGCGCTCCAGAGCCTCAACCTGAGCAGCATCACGATTACCGAAAACCTTCAACAGCTTGATCACCGATGCATCCTCAACGTTCAGCCAGTACTGGTAGAACGCATAAGGACTCGTCATAGCAGGATCCAGCCAGACAGCATTACCTGCAGATTTACCGAATTTCTCACCTGAGCTATCCGTCAGGATCGGGGTCACTACAGCGTGCACCTGACCGCCATCCATGCGGCCCACCAAGTCCGCTCCAGCTGTGAGATTCCCCCACTGATCACTTCCGCCCGTCTGGACCGTGCACCCGTACTCCTTATAGAGGAACCGGAAGTCCATCGCCTGAAGGATCTGATAACTGAACTCAGTGTAAGAAATACCCTCCTGAGAGTTCAGGCGCGCAGCAACTGCATCTTTCTTCACCATATGATTCACGCGAAAGTGCTTGCCAAAATCACGCAAAAAATCGAGCGCAGATAATCCTTCAGTCCAATCTAGGTTATTAACCATTCGGGCTGGATTGTCACCCTCAAACTCCAAGAAAGGGCGCATCTGTGATTTTAAGCGTTCCACCCATTCAGCAGTCTGCTCTTTTGTTTTCAAAATCCGCTCGCTCGTCGGACGCGGGTCTCCGATCAAACCAGTCGAGCCACCCACCAAAGCAATCACATTGTGACCGTGCCGCTGAAAAATCCGCAACACCACCAACTGAACGAGATTACCAAAATGCAAAGACGGCGCCGTCGGATCAAAACCGCAATAGACCGTCGTAGGCGTCGAAAGCTCCTCCCGAAGCTTCTCTACATCGGTAGTCGCGTGAATCAAGCCACGCCATTCCAGCTCGTCGAGCACATGCGTCACGCTCGTTCGACCTCTCTCGTCATAGTGCACCGATAACGCCCATCATCTTGCGCAGGAAGCGCTATGCAACACATTCCCACACAAGATCAGTCAACCACGCCATGCAGGAACTTTACCCACCCATCCTCGCTGCCAGGCACTTACCTGCCGAGCCTTCAGTAACTGCTCCCTCACCCTCATAGGGGCCGTGCCACCCTTACCATCCCGTGACTCCACAGAACCAGTAACGGTCAGGACATCCCGCACTCCCCCATGCAAATGCTCCGAGATGCTCTCAAAGTCCTCATCCGAAAGCTCATCCAGCTCAATGCCCCGCTTCTCACACTCCTGCACGCAAGCCCCAGCGACTTCATGAGCCACACGGAACGGAACACCTTGCCGCACCAACCATTCCGCAATATCCGTCGCCAGCGAGAATCCCTGCGGAGCCAAATCTCCCATACGGTTACCGCAGAAAGTCAACGTCGAAACCATCCCCGAAAATGCCGGCAACAACACCTCTAAGGTGTCTATCGCATCAAAAACTGGCTCTTTATCTTCTTGTAAGTCACGGTTATATGCCAACGGGAGCCCCTTCAAGGTACTCAACAAACCTACTAAATCACCAATCAGCCTTCCCGATTTACCTCTAGCAAGTTCAGCAACATCTGGATTCTTTTTTTGAGGCATGATACTGGACCCTGTCGAGAAAGAGTCATCCAGCACAATAAAACCGAACTCTTTCGTAGCCCAAAGAATAACTTCTTCAGCAATACGTGAAATATCAACACCTGTCTGGGCAGATACAAAAGAGAACTCTGTCACAAAATCACGAGAAGCTGTTCCATCAATCGAGTTCTCGACAGCGCCAGAAAACCCCAAATCATAAGCAACTTGATCTGGATCTAAACCTAGAGTACTTCCAGCCAGCGCCCCAGACCCATACGGCGAAACAGCAGTTCTCTCATCCCAATCCCTCCATCTCTCCACATCACGCAAAAGCGCCCACGCATGCGCAGCAAGATGGTGTGCCAACAAAACAGGCTGTGCATGCTGCAAATGCGTACGACCAGGCATGATCACATCAAAATTCGCATCCGCCTGATCTAGCAACGCATCGACTACATCCAAAACTAGCCCAGCAACCACCCGAGAACTATCCCGCAGATACATACGAAACAGCGTCGCCACTTGATCATTTCGCGACCGCCCCGCCCGCAAACGCCCGCCCAACTCAGCCCCAACCCGCTCAATCAAGCCACGCTCCAACGCCGTATGCACATCTTCATCACCTTCTTCAGCAATAAACTCTCCTGACTCAACATCGTCAGCAAGTTGCCCAAGCCCCTCAAGCATCGTCTCGACCTCTTCATCAGACAGCAAACCCGCCCGATGCAATGCCCGCGCATGTGCCTGAGAGCCAGCCAAGTCATACCGAGCCAACCGCCAATCAAAATGCGTAGATTTCGACAAAGCTGCCAAGGCATCTGCAGGGCCACCCGAAAACCTCCCTCCCCACAACGCCAAACCTTCAACTACATTCACGTCGCTCACAACACCCACATCCTTCCCACACACCAACAAACCATCTCGATGCCAGACGCTACCCGCCCGTAACCGATCTGCCTTCTCCCGACGCCATCGATGACAAACGCTTCAATAACGCATCACCGCCAGAAGCATCAGCCGCCACAATCAACACCGTGTCATCCCCCGCCACAGTCCCAATTGCAGAACCTTCGCCAGAGACCAAAGCTTTATCTATCGCCGCTGCAAGGTAATTCGCAGCCCCCGGAGGAGTACGTAAAACAACCATTGGCCCGGACGCATCCGCAGAAATCATCAATTCCGCACACAAACGACGCAGCCGAGCATTTACCTCTTCACGAGGAACCCCACCAGAACCTGCATCATCACCCGGGATCGAATAAACCAATTGAGCGCCACGCCGAACCTTTACTGCCCCCAACTCGAGCAGATCACGCGACAAAGTTGCTTGCGTAACCGAATACCCATCCGCATTCAACGCATCCGACAACTCTGCCTGTGAACCAACATCACAGCTCTCTAAAATTTCCGCGATACGAGCCAACCGGGCGCTACGCGACTGAACTGCGCCCATCACTCACACCCGTCCTGAGAAGGTGACCCAGCAGCTCCTACATCTCAGAGGCATCCCCGACATCCAGCCACACCACACCCCAGAAACACACCTAGCTACAGACGCATATCGCAGCAAAAAATACATGAACCTAATCTACATACTGATACAGGGATATGCATGAGTATGTAGATTAGGTTCATTTTCACTGCCCTAAAGGATCGTCCTCACCAAAACTAAGCAACCCCACAGTTCGTGAATCAGGCCTCAAGCCACGGTCGCCTACAGCCTTCAAAGACTCGACCGTGTCAACCCCCGCCCGAACCATGCGACCAGACCATGCATCTAGACACCCCGAAGCCAACCCCAGTGCCAAATCAGTAACCGCAGCCGGATCAGTCCAGTCATCACGCCCCGCATGCACTCCCATACCCGCAGTCATATCGGTCTGCACAACACCAGGCGCCAAATCAAAAGCACGCAAACCACGAACAAACCCGGCGGCATGCAACCCACCAGTTATCCGGCTCAAAGCCGTTTTCGCCACATAATAAGCAGTCGATATATCGCTCGCGCGAGTACCAGCACCAGAATTAATATTAATGACACGGCCACCACCAGCCATCAACATATATGGAACAGCAAAACGCGCTAATAAAAACGGTCCCCGCACATCCACCTCAACTGTGCGCCACCATTGATCCGGATCTGCCTGCCACAACACCACTTCGTCATCAATAACACCAGCGTTATTGACAAGAACATCAAGGCGACCCCAGCGTTCAACAACCTCATCCACGTACGCCTTCACCGCAGCCGGATCCGACACATCCAGAACCCGAACCTTCGCCCCCTCACCACTACGAGAAGACTTCTCCACCACATAACCAGCCGCCGCAAATGCTGCAGACAGATGCGCCCCGATACCTCGAGACGCACCTGTCACAACAGCGACCGGCGCGCTACGCACACCGCTCACACTCACATCAACCACGCAACTCCGCTCCAGTAGCCTTCTTAGCTGCTGCAACCGCATCATCACGCAGTGCACTAACCTGCGTCGTCTTAAGCGTTTTCTCCCGAGGGCGGAACGTCAACCGATATGCCAACGACTTCTTACCCTCACCGACCTGCTCCCCACGGAACACATCGAACAGAGTCAACTCTTCCAACAACGGCCCGGCCCCTTCACGCAAGGCCGACTCCACCTCTGCTGCCGAAACCACCTCATCCACAACCAAGGCGACATCCGTATTCGCTACAGGCAACGTTGACAACTTCACAGCCTGAGCACGACAAGCAGCGAACGCATCGATCAAAACATCAACGTTCAGCTCTGCTGCACACGTGCGCGCAGGCAAATCAACTGCCTTGCAAACACGCGGAGCCAACTCACCCGCATAACCGACACACTCACCAAATTCTGTAGAAACCTTGGCACAACGTCCCGGATGCCACGGCGCGCACTCAGCAGCTTCAACTACCAAGTTCAGCCCCAATGCTCGACCGACTTCAAGCACAGCACCAATGACATCAGCTGCATCAAACGCACGCGCCTCAACATCAGGCGCAGCAGAAACCGCAGCTCCCGCAGCCACGAAAGCCACATGATGCGGTTGCTGAGGCAGCGCTTGATCAATCTGCGCCAAAACCTCCGCTTCAGGCTTGGCACCCACAGCAGGCACTGGCGCTGCTACCGGCTCCTCAACACCGTGCACAACACGGCCCACCTCGAAAACAGCAACATCCCGAATTCCTCGAGCCACGTTACGCGCCGCAGCATCAACCAGCGTTGACAAAACCGTCGTACGCAATAACGGCTGCTCAGCGCGAAGCGGATTCACCAGACGACGCGCAACACGACGCTCATCTTTCTCGCCATACTGCAACTCATCGAAACGCTCAGAAGCCACAAAGGGATACGTCAGCACCTCAACGAATCCTGCATTCGCCAAAGTATCCGAAACACGACGCACAACACGCTGAGCAACCGTTAAACCTCGACCACCAGGAGCCGCGGGGAGAACAGACCCAATCTGCTCATACCCCCGTAAACGAGCCAACTCTTCAACAACATCGGCTCCTGTCCGCAAATCTGGACGCCATGAGGGCGCAACAATGCTCAACGTTCCATCACCATTGCCCGTGGCTGACACTCCCAGCCGCGACAATTCCTCACCAATCTGCGCCGGCGTCCACTTCAGCCCCACTAGCCGCTCCGGCTCATGCATAGACATGGTGAACGGTGTGGTAATACGCGCCAGCGCAACACGCTCCCCCACATCCGTAACACCTTCATCCGCCGTACCACCGGCATAACGAACCAACAAATCTGCCACCATCTCCGCAGCAGCCGGAGCAAGAGCAGGATCGACACCTCGCTCAAAACGCTTCGACGACTCGCTACTCAGCCGATGACGCCGCGAAGAACGAGCAACACTCACCGGATCAAAACAAGCAGCTTCAATCAAAACATCTGTCGTCTTATCGGTGACCTCAACCCCCATTCCTCCCATCACACCCGCCAACACCAGCGGTTTCTCACCTGAGTCAGTAATAACGAGATCCTCGCCATGGAGCTCCCGCTCCACCCCATCTAGCGTCGTCAACTTCTCATCAGGCCTAGCCCGACGAACCACGATCGGTCCTTCAAGCTGAGAAAGATCAAACGCATGCAACGGATTGCCAAGCAGCAACATGACGTAATTCGTCACATCAACCACAAATGAAATCGGACGCATCCCCGACTGCACCAGCCGCTGAACCATCCACTCAGGCGTAGGCGTATCAGGATTCACGCCACGCACAACACGCGCAACGTAACGATCACACCCATCATTACCGCGAATAGGATTTTCGTCTTCCAGGCGAACTTCATAACCAGATTCGTTGCCCTCCGGTGCCCGCGAAGCCGCATCTACAGCAGGGTCCACCACCGGAGCGCCTACCGACAAAGCAAAATCACGAGCCACCCCGCGCATCGAGAAGGCGTAACCCCGATCAGGCGTGACGTTGATTTCAACAACTTTCTCATCCAGACCGAGCAACTCAATAGCATCCGCACCAGGCACGCAACGAGCAAGCTTGTCCGGATTGTTCTTGAAGTACTCCGTCAGAACGATGATTCCCTCGTGATCTTCACCTAGACCAAGCTCATCTTCTGCACAAATCATGCCGTTACTCATATGCCCATACGTCTTACGGGCACTGATCTCG
Source organism: Dermatophilus congolensis (assembly GCF_900447215.1). NCBI lineage: Bacteria > Bacillati > Actinomycetota > Actinomycetes > Micrococcales > Dermatophilaceae > Dermatophilus > Dermatophilus congolensis. The sequence goes on along the minus strand of NZ_UFYA01000001.1, from coordinate 602,468 downwards.
AACCCACCAGGAAGCACGGCGCCAGGAAGCACAACAACAACAAGATCACCAACATCAAAGTTGTGTGCCCCGCACACAATCTCCTGATCTTTTTGTTCAGAAAGACGCTGCCCGTTTTCACCAACATCCACCGTGCACCAGTTGATGACTTTGCCATTCTTCTGGGGCTCTTCAACACGCGTCAGCACGCGGCCAACCACCAACGGCCCAGAGATTTCACCGCCAAGAATGGCCTCTTCTTCAAGGCCTACGCGCACCAATGCTGCTGCCACTTGCTCAGCAGTCATCTCATCAGGCAAGGAGTTCTTGCCCACGATGTCCCTCAACCACGAAATCGGTACCCGCATCAGATCTCCAAGCCAAACTGGGTGCTGAAACGCACGTCACCCTCAACGATGTCAAACATGTCTTTCACCCCGTGCCGCAACATCAAGGCACGCTCAATACCCAACCCAAACGCAAAACCGGTATAAACCTCCGGATCAATTCCAGCAGCCAGCAACACGTTCCGATTAACCATGCCGCAGCCACCAAGCTCGATCCAACCAGTACCTCCGCACACCCGACACGATGCCTCACCACCGGCACACGCCCAGCACTGCACATCCATCTCAGCACTTGGCTCAGTGAACGGGAAGAACGACGGCCGCAGCCTCGTCACCACCTCTGCCTGAACCAACTCAGACAAGAATCGGTCCAAGGTACCCCGCAGATGGGCCATCGTCAGGCCCTTATCAACCGCCAAACCTTCAATTTGGTGAAAGACAGGTGTATGCGTGGCATCCAAATCATCCGTGCGGAAAACCTTGCCCGGAACGGCCACGTATACAGGCAAATCCCGCTCGTGCAACACTCGCATCTGAACTGGCGAAGTATGCGTCCGCAACACCAACCCACCATCGGCAGGCTCCACGAAAAAGGTGTCCTGCATCGCCCGCGCCGGATGGTCAGGAGCAAAGTTCAAAGAGTCAAAGTTAAACCACTCCGCCTCGACTTCCGGACCATCAGCGATTTCCCATCCCATACCGACAAAAATGTCAGCAATCCGCTCTGACATCAGTGAGATCGGGTGCCGAGCACCAATACGGCGACGTTCAGGAACGACCGTTACATCGATAGTCTCCTCGGCCAGCATCTTCTCTTCATGCTCAGCCTCCAAGATCTCCTGCCGTGCAGCCAAAGCACGACCAATCTGCCCACGTGCAGCACCGACACGTTTGCCAGCTTCAGCCTTAGCACTTGGCGGCAACGCTCCAATTTCACGATTCGCCAAAGCCAACGGGCTCTTCTCGCCAGCATGCGCAACACGCGCAGCTTTCAACTCATCCAGATCCCCCGCAGCCTCCACAGCAGCAAGGGCATCTGCAAGCGCAGCCTCGACCGACTCGGCCGACAAAGCGCTCACCTCTACAGGATCGTAATTCGTATTGGGTCCGGACACGTACCTGATCCTAAAGGCGAGAGCGCATGAGTGCCGCACCCATACGGACGCTTCTGCACAATCACACAGCACTACTCTTGTAAAAATGCAGCGTATCGCCACCTTCAACATCAATGGCATTCGTGCCGCACACCGCCGCGGATTCACTTGCTGGCTTCAAGAACGCAACTGCGACGTGATCGCACTCCAAGAAGTACGAGCCTCACTCGAAGTACTCCCCACCAATGCCTTCGGCCCCTACTACACCGCCTACAACCCCGGCACACTCCCCGGCCGAAACGGCGTCGCCATCCTCACAAAACAACCACCCGAAGATGTACGCACCTGGAACCTTACTCACCCCGCAACCATCTTCACCCCCAACAATGGCGAAGCCGATTCCTACCCAACACCACAGCGAGAGAGTTCTCCCACGCACCTGGCACGCGAACTCAAAAAATTCATACACGAAGGCCGTTGGATCGAAGTAGACCTGGCAGAAGCACCAATCACAGTCATCTCTTTATACGTACCCAAAGGAGGCCTACCAGCAGAACTACAACGCCCCGGAAACTCTCGCGAACCTATGGACGGCGGTGCAAAACACCTCCGGAAAATGGATTTTCTCACCGGACTAGATAGACAACTCACCCGCGCACGAAGGCAAGCAAAAGCACGAGGCCGCGAACTACTCGTCATGGGAGACTTCAATATCGCCCACGAAAACTGGGATGTCACCAACTGGCGAGCAAATCGCCGCTCTGAAGGCTTCCTTCCCATCGAACGAGAGTGGCTCAGCAAAATCCTCTCGCCCCGAAAATTCATTGATGTCATCCGGCACCGTCACGGCCCCACCCCCGGACCGTACAGCTGGTGGAGCTGGCGCGGACAATCTTTTACCAAAGACGTCGGATGGCGTATCGACTACCACTTAGCCACACCAAAACTCGCCGAAACCGCCGTTAACGACACCACAGACAAAGACAGCTCTCCAGACTCCCGTATCTCCGATCACTGTCCCGTCATCATCGACTACGCCATTTAAAAGATCAGCACCATCAACCACGCGCCTGAGACGAAGCGAACATACAAATCGTGGCTGCCATTGCAAGGTTTAGCGACTCTGCTCGATGAAGAGGAATTGAGACAACCTGATCACAAGAAGCACTCATCTCTTCCGTGAGCCCCCAAGCTTCATTTCCCATCACCCACACATGAGAACGCGTCAAATCTGCCTCAGCAATAGGTGTATCTCCCTCACCATCTGCGGCATAAGCAACCACACCAGCCTCTTCACGAAGCCGCATCAACGTGCTCTGCACATCGACTCCCGTAACAACAGGCAGATGGAACAACGAACCCACAGTTGAGCGAACTACCTTCGGGTTGTACAAATCCACGCTTGAAGAACCAACCAAAACCGCATCCGCACCCATCGCGTCTGCGCCCCGCAAAACGGTCCCTGCATTACCTGGATCACGCACCGCAGCCAGCATGACAAGCATCCGAGGACGATCAGATCCCTCTTCAAGGATCTTCTCTAATGGCACGTCTACTTTCTCAACCACGGCCAAAACGCCTTGCGGGCTCTCCGTATCGGCCATCACAGCCAATACTTCAGCAGTCACCTCATGAACGAAAACTCCCGCAGCCAACGCCGCATCGACAATGTCCTTATGCCGCTCGCGACCATGCGGATCAACATAAACATCAATAATTGATCGTGGGCACCAAGCCACTGCCTCCCGAACTGCTTGTGGCCCCTCTGCGAGAAATCTTCCCTCTTTTTGCCGCACACTCCGGCGAAGTAATGCACGAACACGACGAACCCGCTCCGCTCTCGGATTATCGAGGAGGGAACGGGTTCGTCGATTGCTTTGAATACTCACGCAGCGATCGTAGCTGCGCTGAGGATCAGGAGTCCTGCTCACCCTTCGACTGAGCCGGAACGTTCGCCTTGGCGATCTCCACTAGCGCAGTAAACGCAGCAGGGTCAGAAACAGCCAATTCAGCTAGCATACGGCGGTCGACATCAACCTCAGCAGCTTTCAGTCCCTGAATGAAACGGTTGTACGTCATACCGTTCGCACGAGCTGCAGCGTTGATGCGCTGAATCCAGAGACGACGGAAGTCGCCTTTGCGCGCGCGACGGTCGCGGTAGCTGTAAACGAATGAGTGAGTGACCTGCTCCTTCGCCTTGCGGTACAGGCGAGAACGCTGACCGCGGTAACCGCTGGCTCGCTCGAGGGTAGTACGACGCTTCTTATGGGCGTTAACCGCCCGCTTCACGCGTGCCACGTGATTCTCCTTGCTAATCGGATCCGCACCCGCACCTCACGGCCTTTACAGGCCGGGCACCGGAAGACTTAAAGCCTTACAGCGGAAAATATGTTCGGTGTGCGAGTGGCTTACTTGCCGAGAAGCTTCTTGACCTTCTTGGCGTCCTGCGGCGCAAGAACCTGGTCATCCTGCATACGACGAATCTGCTTGCTCGACTTGCGCTCGAGAAGGTGACGCTGGCCCGCCTGCTCGCGCATAACCTTGCCGGTACCGGTAAGGCGGAAGCGCTTCTTCGCACCACTGTGAGTCTTGTTCTTCGGCATGGGCCGATCTCCTTGTCGCTGTCGGGCCATCACACGCGAAACACGCGGATGGGCGCCGGTTGGCGCTATTACTGCCGGTAAACCGGCGATACGGACGAAGCATGAAACAACATCCGCCAAAAGGATCAGCGAGCCGATCCTGTGAAGCAGAGCCTCAGACCTGCTCGACTGGCTCTTCAGCTGCAGTCTCAGCCGCTGCTGCCGGCGCTTGCTTCTCAGCTTTAGCCTGCGCAGCCGCCCGAGCAGACTCGTCACGCTTACGACGCTGCTCAGCCTTAGCTTCTGACTTCTTCTTCGTTGGAGCGACCACCATCACCATGTTCCGGCCATCCTGCTTTGGTTGACTTTCCACCGTTCCTAGTTCGGCGACATCATCAGCCAAACGCTGGAGCAGACGGAACCCCAACTCCGGGCGGGACTGCTCCCGACCACGGAACATGATCGTCACCTTGACCTTGTCACCACCAGAAAGGAATCGGACAACATGGCCCTTCTTCGTCTCATAGTCGTGCGCATCGATCTTCGGTCGGAGCTTGATCTCCTTGATGACCGTATTGACCTGGTTCTTGCGGGACTCACGGGCTTTCAAAGCGGCTTCGTACTTGTACTTGCCATAATCCATGAGCTTGGCCACCGGCGGATTGGCATTAGGGGCAACCTCGACCAAGTCGAGATCAACCTCCGCAGCCAGACGCAAGGCCTCATCAATATTGACGATCCCGGCCTGCTCGCCGTTCGGTCCAACCAATCGAACCTTGGGCACTCGAATGCGGTCATTAATACGGGCTTCGCTGATGTCGCGCTCCTTTAATCTCGTGGATCCCTAACGAGGCGATCCTCTTTGAACACCTCGCCCGGCCAGGCTGCCCACAGAGGCCATGCCTCGAGAAGCCAGCAGAGCAAACCTCCACAAACTTCTCGAACCACGGACACCTGGGACACAAAAAATGCCTCTCGCAGACATCACGAAAGGCATCACCCAACACGAGACTCAGGTCCCCGAAAGACCCGACACACGACAAATCAATGTCGAAGACCCGTGACCCGAACGCAAAAGCGATAAACAGGTGGAAGCAGGGAGCGCCTCACTTGATGTCCACCTACACCGCTAAACCACAACATCTTTCACAGATGAATGACTTTGCATACGCAGGCCGACCGGTCGACTCACCATCTTATCAAGAATCCCCACCGAAGACCAGATCACCCCACCGACCTACCACCTTCAACAACCTCTTCCCACGTGACCCCCAGCACCGCCCTGATAACCCCCTCACATCCAGCTAATACACCCCCAAAACAAGCCCGGCCACATCACCAAAAGAGCATGCTTAAACCACCAGACCGCACCTTCAACAACAGAATCCCACACACCAAAACAAGGAGACACACATGAGCACCACCCGCACCGAAACCGACCTACTCGGAAGCAAAGACGTCCCCGCCAACGCCTACTACGGCATCCACGCCACCAGAGCCATCGAAAACTTCCCCATCTCCGGACACACCATCAATGACACCCCCGCCATGATCCGCGGCATGGTCATGGTCAAAAAAGCCGCAGCAATGACCAACAAAACCCTCGGAGCACTCAAACCCGAAACCGCCGACGCAATCATCTGGGCCTGCGACCAAATGCTCGACAACAACCGCTGCATGGACCAATTCCCCATCGACGTATTCCAAGGCGGCGCCGGCACATCCCTCAACATGAACACCAACGAAGTCATCGCCAACCTAGCCCTCGAACACCTCGGTGAGCCCAAAGGAAGCTACAAAATCGTCAACCCCAACGATGACGTCAACCGCAGCCAATCCACCAACGATGCATACCCCTGCGGATTCCGCCTCGCCGTCGACACCATGCTCGGCGACCTAGCAGACACACTGGGCGAACTCAACGCCACCTTCGCCAACAAAGGCGACGAATTCACCGAAATCCTCAAAATGGGACGCACTCAACTTCAAGACGCCGTCCCCATGACCCTCGGCCAAGAATTCACTGCCTTCGCCGTCACCCTCGGAGAAGAACTCCGCCACCTCGACAATGCCCGCACCCTCCTACTCGAAATGAACCTCGGTGCCACAGCTATCGGAACCGGACTCAACACACCCCCCGAATACGCCAACCTCGCCCTCGTCAACCTCGCTCGAGTCAGCGGCCGCCCCTGCGTCCCCGCCCCCAACCTCATTGAAGCCACCAGCGACTGCGGGGCTTACGTCATGGCCCACGCAGCACTCAAACGCCTTGCTGTCAAACTCTCCAAAATCTGCAACGATCTACGCCTCCTATCCTCCGGACCCCGCGCAGGACTCAACGAAATCAACCTGCCCGAAATGCAAGCAGGATCATCGATCATGCCCGCCAAAGTGAACCCCGTCATACCTGAAGTCGTTAACCAGGTCTGCTTCAAAGTCATGGGCAACGACCTCACCGTCTCCCTCGCCGCAGAAGCCGGACAACTCCAACTCAACGTCATGGAACCTGTCATTGCCCAAGCGCTCTTCGAGTCCATCTCACTACTTAAAAACGCCTGCACTACCCTGCGCACCAAATGCATTCAAGGCATCACCGCCAACCCCGACGTATGCCACGAATACGTCACGAACTCCATCGGCGTGGTTACCTACCTCAACGACTACATCGGCCACACAGCCGGTGACGCCGTCGGCAAAGAAGCCGCCGCAACAGGTAAAAGCGTCCGCGAAATCGTCCTCGAACGAGAACTCATGGACGCAGACTTGCTCGATCGCGTACTTTCACGCGAAAACCTCATGCGCCCCCGCGACCTGCGCGAACTCGCAGAAAACGGGACTCCCTCCGACCCACAGGCTGCTCGATGATCTGGATTCACCTTTTAATCGTCCTCACCGCAATCCTCCTCGGCGCGAGACTCGGCGGCATCGCCATCGGTTTCGTCGGCGGCCTAGGAGTACTCGCACTAGCCCTCCTAGGCGTATCCCCCGGCGACATGCCACTCGACGTGATCTCCATCATCATGTCCGTCATCTGCGCCATCGCAGCAATGCAAGTAGCAGGCGGAATGGATTACCTCGTCAACCTCGCCGAAAAACTCCTCCGAAAAAACCCCAAACACCTCACCATCCTCGCCCCCGTCGTGACCTACCTCATGACCCTCATGGCAGGCACCGGGCACACAGCTTTCTCCACCATGCCTGTCATCACCGAAGTAGCTAAAGAAAACGACATCCGCCCCTCACGCCCACTCTCAGTAGCCGTGGTCGCCTCCCAAATCGCCATCACCGCCTCCCCCATCTCAGCGGCAGTGGTGTTCTTCTCAAGCACCCTCGAAAAACAAGGAATCGGCTACCTACAAGTACTCGGCGTAGCCATACCATCCACATTCATCGCATGCATGCTCACCGCATTCACAATGATGCTCATCGACAAATTCAACCCCAACAGTCCCCTTCACAAAGACCCGATCTATCAAGAACGACTTGCAGCAGGCACCGTCGAATCACGCAAACACCAAAACCAAGAACCATCCCCCAACGCCCGCACATCAGTCCTCATCTTCCTCATCGGCCTTATCGCCGTCATGAGCTACGCCACTGCGATCTCTGACAAAGTCGGCCTCATTGAAAACCCCCCGATGACCCGTGACCAAGCCATCATCGCTTTTATGCTGACAATCGCTGCGGCCATCGTGCTCATCAGCAAAGTCCCCGCCAGTGAAGTCCTCAACGCATCAACCTTTAAATCAGGTATGAGCGCCTCCATCTGCGTGCTCGGCGTTGCATGGCTGGGAACAACTTTCGTCCACGCACACACCGCCGCAATCAAAGGAGCTGCAGGAACCCTACTCACCCAATACCCCTGGCTACTTGCAGTAGTTCTCTTCTTCGCCGCATCCCTTCTCTACTCACAAGCCGCCACAGCCAAAGCACTCATACCCTCAGCTCTAGCCCTAGGCGTAGCCCCCGGCGCAGCAGTGGCAGCATTCCCCGCCGTATCTGCTCTCTTCGTTCTACCGACTTACCCGACCCTGCTCGCAGCAGTCGAAATGGACGACACCGGAAGCACCCGCATCGGCAAAGCAGTCTTCAACCATCCATTCCTCATCCCCGGCGTACTGGCAATCACCTATGCAGTAACCATCGGATTCGCCCTCGCTCACATCATCATCTGACCAAACGCCAACATTGCAGTGGGGCGGGCAAGACCATCTAGGTCTTGCCCGCCCCACTGCAATGTTGGCGACTCACAACGACCAGCACAACCCATCTACCGCTTCAAAGTTCCAACCCAATTCCGCAACACCACTTCACCTGCCGCACCCGAACTCTCGGGATAAAACTGTGTAGCCACCAACGGGCCGTTCTCCACCGCAGCAACAAAACGACAGCCATAATCCGACCACGACACCAACGGCCTCACAACCTCAAACGAGCCCGTCGGACACAGCGACCACGAATGCGCCGCATACTCGTGCTCGAAATAAAAACGCTCCCCACCCACGCCAACAAACAACTTCGACCCCTCAGCCGCATCAACCACAACCCACCCAACCTGCGGCACCGCCTCTCCTTTCACCGGCTCCAGAACCTCAGGCCACTCCCCCAAACCAGCAACCTCACCCCCTAACGCATCCACCACACCTTCAAACATCACCTGCATCCCTAGGCCAATCCCCAGAACCGACCGCCCACCACACAACCGAGTCTCAATCACCTGTGGCCCAAAAACCGCAGACAACTTCTCCATACACACACGGAAATCACCAAAACCTGACACCACAAGCCCATCAGCATCCTGACACTCACACCGATCCGAAGTCACAACTACCCTTGCCCCCACACGCTCAAGCACAGCAGCAACTGGTCGAACATCGCCAACTCCATACTCCAGCACCGCAACAACAGGACTCATTCCTTAGTCCCCTCCTCAACACCACGCTCTCGAACCAGCTCATCCACAACTTTCTCGAACTCTCGCGCATATTTCTCACGCGGAGCAACCACCCGCACTCCAGGCAACGCCCTCACATCACCGTGCTCAGAAAACAGCTCCACCCCCGGCAAAGCCAACGTTTCAAACACAGCATCCACAACCTCCGCAGCGACACCACCACCATCCACCAAAACCCGGTGCAAAACAGCTGACGCATGCGCCTGACGAGACTGAGGCAGCCCAGAAGAAGCAACCACATCCGCAATATCTGCCTCCAACAGCCCCGCAGGCGGCACGATCCCCTCCCCCGGCGTCCAAATAATCCATCTCACCTCACGACGAAAACCACGAGGATGCAGGGTCACCGCTGTTTGCTGCCCCACACGAAAAATCCCGATAGCCGGCCGCATCCCCATGCTCACTGGACGCCCCGCCAACGCCCGCACTGGGTCGTCATACGGAAAACGAACCCGGCTAGGTCCCGCAGGAGAAAGCAACGTCCACCCCTCAACTGAAGCTACTCCAACCTCAGCAATCCCCCTCTGCGCCCACGCCACCACCGCCGAAGAACGCCCCGTAGACAACAAAACCCCCTGATCCGCCATCGCAATGCGCCCACCCGCGGCGCCCAGATCAGTGAGCACCTTTGGCATTAGAGATCTCCCCCACCCGCGGGTTCACCTGAACCACACGCACAACAGCAGACAGCATCTCCAACGACAGCAACATGACCCTTGCAACATCACGCATCAGGCCAAACGCAGAACTATTCACTAACCGGCTCTTACCGAAATCGACTACACAGGGACCGGACGATGCCCCCACGAACTGCGCGGTGGTCTCAAACATCCCGATCTCCCTTACTCTCGGCCGTCTCCACATTCTCGCAGGCAAAACACACGGCAACGCCGCAGAAACTCTCACTGCGCGCAATGCCCAACAAACCCAAAGCGCAGGATGCGTCAATCACACCTGCGACACAGATATTCCCCGAATAAACACGAAGACAGATTTCAGAGCCAACCACGAGACTCCCTGGCACCAACATTCACGAATGAACATCAAACCCAGAAAATGACAGCAGCCAGTCTAAAAGGGCTCTCTGACAATCAAAACGACAAAAATGCAGCCACCGACCAACCTCACATCTACTTTCTCGGACGGCCACGCTTACGCATAGGAGCAGCATCTTTCGGCGCTCGCCCCTCCTCACGCAGAGCCCGTCTCAGCACAAACTCGATATGAGCATTAACACTGCGAAGCTCATCATTCGCCCACTTCGCCAAGGCCTCATGCACCGCCGGGTCAAGACGCAACAAAATCTTCTTACGCTCAACCCGCCGACTACCATCAGAAGGCGCGGAATCCTCATCTACCGCGCCCTCCTCAACCCCTTTTTCCACAGCCATCTCAGCTGTACAACGATCCCGAATTAACTACAGGTGTCACAGACTTCTCACCGCACAACACCACAAGCAAATTACTGACCATCGCAGCTTTACGTTCATCATCCAGCTCCACAATGGACTCCGCCTCCAACTTCGCAAGCGCCATCTCAACCATTCCCACAGCTCCTTCAACAATCTGCGCACGCGCAGCCACTACAGCCCCCGCTTGCTGACGTTGCAACATCGCTTGAGCGATCTCCGGCGCATACGCCAAGTGCGAAATACGAACCTCAATGATTTCAATACCAGCCAGAGAAACTCGCTCTGCTACTTCGTAAGCCAACTGTTCGGAAATTACATCTGTCGAACCACGAAGCGATGTTCCAGAACCGTCATAATCGTCATAAGGATGACTGCCCGTTACGTGACGCAACGCAGACTCAGCTTGCGTACGCACGAAAGACTCATAGTCCTCCACAGCAAACGTCGCCCGCGCAGTATCAGCAACCTGCCACACCACAATCGCCCCAACCTCAACAGGGTTGCCACCTGAATCGTTGACCTTGATGAAATTCGTCTCGAAGTTATGCACTCGCACGGATATCAACCGCTTCGAGGTCAATGGCAGCGCCATCAAAAGACCGGGAGTGCGCAACGTACCTACATAACGACCAAAAAATTGCACAACCCTCGTCTGACCTGGTGACACGATAGTCAAAGACGACAGTGCCAGCGCTCCCAATGCAAGCACTAGCAGTGCCAGTAGCCCTGCTAGTGCGAACGGCTCCCCCGAATCAGCAGAAGTCACAAAAACTACAGCCATCGCAGCTCCACCGACGATAAGCGCCAAGCCGACGAAGAGAGCAACAAATCCGTCAATAGACCAAGCTCTACGCTCCGCAACATCGACACGAGCTCCGTCATGCCCTACCGGTTTTGTAGCCACTGGAGCCCTGTCTTCACTCCGAACATCTTCGAGGCTCACTTCGGTGGGCTTCTTGTTGTCGCTGCTCACGACTTCACCTGCTTTCGATAGCGGGTACCTAGAGTGGAACTACCTACCCACGCGCTACGCGCTCAGTAGCCCCCAACTGCGCCAAAACAAACGACTCCTCACGCGCATACTGCTCCCACGCCTTATAGCGACCACTACGCCCCCCATGACCTGCCACCATCTCAGTCACAAGAAGAATCGGGCGGTCCTGCCCATTCGTCGCCACCTCACGCAACCGGGCCACCCACTTCGCCGGCTCAGCAAACGAAACCCTCGTGTCATTCAAACTCGTCGTCGCCAACACAGCCGGATAACACACAGGCCGCACATTTTCATAAGGGGTATATGCCTTCATATAGGCATACACATCCGCATCATGCAGAGGGTTCCCCCACTCCTCCCACTCCGTCACCGTCAACGGCAATGAGGGATCAAGAATCGTATTAAGCGCATCCACAAACGGAACCGCCGCATGCACCACAGCAAACTTCTCCGGAGCCAAATTCACCGCAGCCCCCACCGTCAAACCACCTGCAGACCCACCTTCCAAAGCCAAACGACCCGGAGCAACAAACCCACCCTCAACCAAAGCATCCGCACACGCCACTACATCAGAGAACGTATTCGCCTTGTTGCAAAGCCGCCCCTGCTCATACCAAGAACGTCCCAACTCACCGCCACCACGCACGTGAGCAACAGCCCACACCACCCCACGATCCAACAAGGACAAACGCGGCACAGAAAACCACGGATCCAAACTCACTTCATACGCACCATAGGCATACAAAACCCCTGGAGCCGTGCCATCCAACGGAGTATCCGCTCGCGCAACCAACGACATCGGCACCTGCGTACCATCAGCTGCCACAGCCATCACTGAACGACTCACATAATCCGCCTGATCAAAACCACCAAGAACAGGCCTGGTCTTCAACGTCACCCGATGACGCGACCCAAGATCCAACGAAACAACACTCGGTGGCGTCACAAGCGTTTCATAGGAATACAACAACTCAGACGTTTCGTAATCCGGGTTAGACCACAAACCAATCGTATGCGAAACCTCGTCCGTAGGAATCTGCCACGGATCACTCCGCCACGCTCCAGGCAACCATGACTCCTGCCCAGCCGGAGCCTCTATACCATCGAGAACACCCAACCGGCGCACCACCCTCAACTGCGTAAATCCACCTGAGCGCACCGCCACCACCACATCACGCGCAAACGCACTCACCCCAACAACCCGCTCATCCTTGGCAGGCTCCAACCACCTCACCCAATCCTCCCGTGAAGACGATTCCACCGGAGCAAACGCCACCTCAAAGTCAGCATTGTTCGCATTATGCGTAACAAACATGACGTCCCCCGCAGGCTCCACGTCATACTCCACACCTTCAATACGTGGAGCAACGCACCTCAAATCACCACACGGGTCACCCAACTCCAGCAAATGCGTCTCACTCGTATTCTTCGATCCCGAAGAAATCACAAGAAAACGCTCATCCGACGAATCGCTAATTCCCACCCAAAAACGCTCATCTTCTTCCACAAAAACACGTACATCATTCTCAGCAGAAGACCCCACCTCGTGACGCCACACCTCACACGGACGCCACGCATCATCCACCCGCGTGTAAAACACAAACCGGTCATCGCTGGACCACACCAGCCCATACCCCACCCCACGGACCACATCATCAACCACCTGGCCATCACAAATACGACGAATCCGCAGATCAAAACGCTCATCGCCCGTCAAATCCACCAAATACGCGTACAACTCACCCGAAGAGCTCACAACCTGCGAACCAACAGTGAAAAACTCCGCATCCCCGGCCTCAACATTGCCATCAAGTAGCACTTGCTCTTCAGGCAACGTCTCTACCCCTACCTCAGGACGCTCACCATCAACATCCGGAACACGACAAGCAATTCCATATTGGCCGCCCTCAACCGTCCGTGAGAAATACCACCAACCCCGATAACTCACAGGAACCGACATGTCAGTTTCCTGCGTACGCGAACGAATTTCCGAAACAATCGATTCACGCAACGGACCCAAATCAGCCATAACCGATTCTGCATACGCATTCTCAGCCTCTACATGCTCAATAACACGAGCATCCTCCACATTGGCCATCCATGCATACGGATCAGCAACAGCATCCCCGTGCACCACACGAACACGATCGCCACGAACAGGGCAAGGGGGCATCAATGCAGACATGCCCTAACTCTACAAACCCGCCAGCACCTTCCACGACCTCTCCCCAACACCCGCATGAACACGCCCACCACCACCCGATAAGATCAACTCTGGGGGAAGAACACAGCAACAGCACCCGGGGGCAACAAGCCACCGCAACTCGTCACGCCCGCCAACCACATGCGCATCACACAACAGGTTCAGCGAAGCACCACACGTGACGACTGGAAGTCTGCCCCCACGCACCGAACACCACCACGCACGAGAGAGGCCACCGTGACCAACGGTCCAGCACGTCCCACACACGTGCTCATCACCGGCGCCACAGGACTTCTAGGCACCGCCCTACTCGAATCCTGGCTCCGCACAAGCGACGCACATATCTCAGTTCTAGTACGCGACGCCGACCTGCCCGCCGCTGAACGCCTCCTCACCACTCTGCGAACCTCTGCCTTTGACGCTCTACGCACAGCCCGTACACCCCTACGTGAACGCATTACCCTCCTACCAGGCAGCCTGCGCGACATAGACCCCCGCACACCTCGTTACCTACCCCTTCCAACAAACATCGACCTCGTTATCCACGCAGCCGCTGACACACACCTCGAACACCCTCTTGGCCCACTCATCGAAGCTAACGTCGCAAGCACCGAATCTCTCTATCGGGCACTCGCAACAACCGGGGCAACCCCGCATGTCATCCACATCTCATCCGCGTACACCCAAGCAGGACGTACAGCCCTCGCCTACGAAGGGCCCGTTCGCCACGACCTGCGTTGGCGCGAAGAAATTACGCACATCGCCGGCAAACCTGACCTTGCCTGCGACCCACAGGCAGGACGTGCCTACGCTCGCCGCGAAGGCTGGGTAGACGCCTACACCTACACAAAAGCGCTTGGAGAACGCGTAGCCGAAGACCTCTGGGCAGGAGCAGGGAACCAACTCACCATCGTCCGCCCAAGCATGCTTGCCAGCGCTGCCGTACACCCACACCCCGGATGGTTCCGCGGCACCACCGCCCTCGAACCACTTATCAAGGCATACATACACGGCGACATAGAAGAGAAACCAGCACCCGCAACAGCCACCTTCGACATCGTCCCTGTCGACGCTGTCGTTGACATCATCCGAGCAGCTGCCTCTCTACCAGGACGCCCAGGAAGAGCCCGCTATCTTCACCAATCCACTAGCACAACAGCACCACTGCGTTTAGACGCCCTTCTCACACACCTGGATGCCGCGCTGCAAGCCCACGGTCGGCCAAAAGAACACACTGAAGCCGCCGATCCTGCCCCGACCACACGTCGCCAACAATTCACAGAGCAACTTAGAAAAACTGGCAACGAACTGCGCAACCGTCTTTTCGGCGCACCTAAACCAACACGGGCTGACCTGGCCACCAATCTTCGGCATCACGAAACCTTTGGGCCCTACCTCGACAGTTCTACTGCGTTCAACGCGGCCGTAACCAGCGTTTTACTCGCCGAATACCGCACCAACGGAGGAACAGCAGTCGATCTCCACGGATTCGACTGGCGAACCTACTTCACCACCATCCTCGTACCCGCGTTAGGACGGGCACGAGGATGGTGGAAAACCTCAACAAATACTGTGCCCCGGCCTACTCAGCCCAATACAAACATCCGGCAAGCAGTCGCTCAACAAGGACAATTGGCGCGCAGCGTGGCCACTGTCCTGGATGACACAACCCCAGAAGTAAGCAGAGGCGAAGCAGCTTCTTAACTACCCAAGACAAGAAGGCCCAAGCAAAGCCTTCAAATCACCAAACAACGCAGGAGTAGCCTCTACGCGCAATGTGTCATCGAGACGCATCACCACCGAACGACCCGGCTGCGTCAAACGAACGTGAACTTCCGTGCCTCCAGGATGCTCACTCAAAACAGCTTTCAGCTTGTTTGCCATTTCCACAGTTGCACGCGCAAGGGGAATCGAAACCATCACCGGACCGCGAGCACCACCATCCGTCAAATCCGGAATAATCAGATCCTGTGCATAAATCGAAACTTGATCATCACGTCGATTTACTCGACCACGAACAGCACAAACAACATCAGTCGCCAACATAGTCGACACTGTTTGATAAGTCTTCGGGAAGAAAAGGCAATCGATCCCTCCATCGAGGTCTTCTAATTGAACAATTGCCCACAAATCGCCATTTTTTGTACGCTTAAGCGAAAGGTTCGTAATAAGACCGGCAATCGTGACCGTTGCCCCATCGCCCCTCCCGCCTTCTTCAACCAAAAGAGAAGCAATCGACGTATCGGCATGTTTTGCAAGAATATGCTCAAGCCCATATAGCGGATGATCTGAAACATACAGACCGAGCATTTCCCGCTCGAAAGACAAAAGTGTTTTTTTATCCCACTCTTTGTCAGGGATAGCAGGCAGGGCACTCATCATCCCCACTGACTCGTCGGCCTCGTCTCCGAAGGCACCGAACAAGGAATCCTGCCCCACTGCTTCCTTACGCTTGACATCAACTAGCGCATCTACATACTGCTCATGGACAGACACAAGGCCAGAGCGAGCATTCCCCATCGAATCAAAAGCACCAGATTTAATCAGCGACTCAACCGTACGCTTATTGCAAACAACTGAGGGTACTTTACCTAAGAAGTCACTAAAAGATGTGAACTCCCCTTTCTCTTCCCTGGAGTTAATGATCCCCTCCACCACAGGCCCACCAACGTTGCGAATCGCAGATAACCCGAACCTGATATCTTCGCCGACGGCAGCAAATTTCTCAACAGAAGCATTCACATCTGGAGGGAGAACTTTAATTCCCATGTGTCGACATTCATTCAAATAAAGAGCCGACTTGTCTTTATTTTCACGAACACTCGTCAACAAAGCCGCCATATACTCGGCAGGATAGTGAGCTTTTAAATAAGCGGTCCAATAAGACACTACGCCGTAGGCTGCAGAGTGCGCCTTATTGAATGCATAGTTCGAGAAAGGAACTAGAACATCCCACAAAGTCTGAATAGATTTTTTTGAAAACCCCGAATCCAGCATCCCCTTCTCAAAAGCAGGGAACTCCGCATCAAGGACTTCTTTTTTCTTTTTACCCATAGCCCGACGAAGCAGATCAGCGCTACCGAGCGTGTATCCGGCAAGACGCTGAGCAATTGCCATAACCTGCTCCTGATATATGATCAAGCCATACGTATCACCAAGGATCGGCTCTAAAGCCTCAGCAAGCTCTGGGTGAGGATACTCAACTTCCTGCTGTTTATTTTTACGTAGGGCATAGTTAGTATGCGCGTTTGCACCCATGGGACCAGGACGATAAAGAGCACCCAAAGCTGAAATATCTTCAAAGTTGTCCGGACGCATTAGACGCAACAAAGACCGATAACCAGTGGAGTCAAACTGAAAAACTCCCAGCGTATCGCCACGAGTCAACAAATCATAAGTAGCCTTATCCGTTGGGTCACGCCGCAAAGCATCCAAATCAACTTCTTCGCCGCGGTTCATTTTCACATTCTCAAGTGCATCATCAAGAATCGTAAGATTGCGCAGCCCGAGGAAGTCCATCTTCACCAGCCCCAACGTTTCGCACGTCGGGTAATCAAACTGGGTAATGATTTGACCGTCCTGCTCCCGCTTCATAATCGGGATCACGTCGATAAGGGGTTCAGAGGACATAATGACGCCAGCGGCGTGCACTCCCCATTGACGCTTAAGCCCCTCAATTCCCCTAGCTGTCTCTACAACTTCTTGCGCATTAGGGTCTGCTTCTACTACCTCACGGAAATCTTGACCTTCTGCGTACCTCTTATGTTCGGGATCATATAACCCAGACAGAGGTACGCCCTTTCCCATAATGTCAGGCGGCATAGCCTTCGTAAGCTTTTCCCCTAATGCAAAGGGAAATCCCATAACGCGACCAGCATCTTTAACCGCTTGCTTGGCTTTGATCGTGCCATACGTCACGATCATTGCCACTCGTTCTGTCCCATACTTCTCGGTTACATACTTAATAACCTCAGGGCGACGACGATCATCGAAGTCAACATCGAAGTCAGGCATCGACTTGCGCTCAGGATTCAAAAAACGCTCGAAAATAAGCCCATGCTCATACGGGTCCAGATCCGTGATTTTCATTGCATATGCGCACATAGATCCTGCACCAGAACCGCGCCCAGGCCCTACGCGAATCCCGTTATTCTTTGCCCACTTAATATAGTCAGCTACGACAAGAAAATATCCAGCGTAACCTTTTCCAATAATGACTTCCTCTTCATATTCTGCTTGCTTGCGCGCATACTCAGGGACACCGTCTGGGAAGCGCTCACGTAGCCCCGTTTCCACCTCTTTAATAAACCAACTAGTCTCGTCTTCACCTGGAGGACAGGGATACTTAGGCATAAAACGCCCCTCCCCCTCAGTGAAAGAAACCTCGCACCTTTCCGCAATAGCCAAAGTGTTATCGCAAGCTTCTGGCAACTCACGCCACAAGTGCCTCATCTGTGCTGGAGACTTTAGATAAAACTCATCAGCATCAAATTTAAAGCGATTGGGATCCATAAGCGTAGATCCAGATTGAACACACAAAAGAGCAGCATGCGCTTTTGCATCTTCAGCATGCGTGTAGTGCAGATCGTTTGTGGCAACTAAAGGAAGATTCAGTTCTCTTGCCAGTCGTAGAAGATCACGCTGAACACGTCGCTCAATGTCTAGACCATGATCCATTAACTCACAAAAATAGTTTTCCGGACCAAAAATATCTCGAAAGTCACTAGCGGCCTGTTTTGCTTCCTCATACTGCCCTAGACGCAACCTCGTCTGAACTTCCCCAGAAGGGCAGCCGGTAGTTGCAATAATTCCTTTGCCGTACTGTTCCAGAAGATCCCGATCCATACGCGGCTTGAAATAATGCCCCTCGATCGAGGCAATTGAGCACATACGAAACAAATTAAGCAAAGAATCGTTTGTAGGCGCCCACATAGTCATATGGGTGTAGGCACCTGAACCTGAAACATCATCACGACCACCCGGACCAAACTTCACACGTGTTTTATCAGCGCGTTGAGTTCCCGGCGTTACATATGCTTCGATTCCAATAACGGGCCGCACATCGTGCTTTTTTGATTTTTTCCAGAACTCATAAGCGCCGAAAATATATCCATGATCTGTTGTAGCAACAGCAGGCATGCCCATCTTTTTAGCTGCCGCAAACAGATCGTCAATCTTTGCAGCACCATCAAGCATTGAATACTCGGTGTGATTGTGCAGATGCACGAAAGAATCATTATGTTTCGTCAACTTTAATTCAGTTGACGGCGCTGAACTAACGCTAGGAGTTTCTGACGGCGACTGGGGCGCAGCGTCCTGTACAACAGGCGCGGCGGCTTCGGGTGCGTGCATTGACATGGTGATCCCACTCTAGAACGCCTTACCCTCATGGTCGACGGACCACTGCGTGCGTCTTCGTGCATACAGACCTTGCTGCGCAGTTCCACACCACAATAACTATACAACGCAGAGGGGCTGTGTCAGAAACCTCCTGACACAGCCCCATAACTAGCGCGTTAAACCTTCAACTCATGCACCAGCCGGTTCAGTCACCACCTGAGCAACAGCCACGATCAGCTCATCACCGACTTTGACCTCACCACTGGCAACACCCTCCACGAGCGAGAACTCGTTGCGGTTAGAAACAACCACTGGCGAAAGCAGCGGATGCCCAGCCTCGCGGATGACAGCGGGATCGAAGGTAACTAGCTTATGACCAGCAAAGACCTTGTCTCCACGCTTCACGTGGGCCTCGAAACCTCGCCCGCCAAGAGAAGCAGTTCCTGTTCCGACGTGCACAAGAAGCTCAACACCGTTCTCAAGTTGGACTCCCACAGCCTGCCCACCCTGAGCGATGAAGCTCACTGTGCCATCAGCAGGCGCAAAGACCTCTGTACCAGTTACTTCGATTGCCACACCAGGACCAACTGCGCCGATAGCGAAAGCATCATCAGAAACAGAAGACAACGGCTTAACAACGCCCTGAAGCGGAGAAGGAATGTTCTTCCGGTCACCAACAATCACCTCGGCAACGGCTGGTTTCTCTTCCTCCGTAGTGACGACTCCATCTTCAGCAGCAAGTGCTGCACGCTGAGCTGCACGCTCTTCAGGAGTCATGTAGTCCGCAACAATGACCAAAATCATTGCAGTGAAGAAAGCAACAGCAATAGCAATAGTGTATAGAAGCACATTGTCAAACGCCGGGATAGTGAGCAATGAAGTGAAGACGAATGCCTTCGTTTGCAAACCACCACCAAGACCGACGACCAAACCACCTAGACCACATCCGATGAGCATTCGGGGGTAGATGCGCTTATAACGCAAGTGAATTCCATAAAGGCTCGGCTCAGAAATACCACCTAACAGACCCGCAGCCAAAGCCCCCGTAGCGGTCTGGCGCATCTGAACTTCTTTGTTCTTAACCGCCAAGAACAAAACCCCAGCCGTGGCACCAAAGCAGGCGAAGTTCCATGCGCCCATCGGCCCCTGGATAAAGTCATACCCAAGGGTCTGAATATTGAGAAGCATGATTGCGTTAATAGGCCAGTGCAAACCCAACGGCACCATGAACGGGTAGGCCAAAGGAATGACAATCGCAAAAATCAGTGCGTTGAAGTCATTAATAGACTTAAGAACCTGCCCAATAGCCGCGCCTGCATACACCCCGATAGGACCAATCAGGAACGCAGTAAGCGGGATCATAATAAGCATGGCTAGGAATGGGACGAAGATCAGATGCAAGCTCGTCGGAATGATCTTCTTCAACCACTTGTATAAGGGGCCAAGCACCGCAGCCATAAGAAGAGGAGGGAATACTGAGCTGCCGTAGTTAAAGATCGTCAACGGCAAACCAAAGACAGAGAAGATCTTCACCTCAGACCCGAACACAGTTGCTGTGCCGGCCATCTTGCCGAGACCTTCAGAAAAGGCTGGCAACATCAACACAGCCATGATGCCGAATCCAACCCACGGATCCGCACCCAGCTTTTTAGAAGCGTTGTAGGCGATCATCAAGGGCAGGAAGGTGAAGACACCCTGCCACATCAAGTTAATGAATGGCCATCCACCGTCAAGTTGCACGCGCGGATCAGCCCAGTTGCCAATAACCTGCAAGGTCGCCATCAACGACATGAATGTGATGAACAACGAAGCGCCGAGCAACGCGCCAATAATCGGTCTGAAGCTATCAGAGAGGAACTCGAAGAAGGAGTCAACTGCCGCGGACTTCCCCCGAATCCCCCCAGCCCGAGCTGCAGCCTTGGTCGCTGCCATCTCGTCCTCGAAAGATTTCTTTCCGCTACCACCCTCAGCCATGCCTGGCAAGGCCATGATGTGGTTATAGACGCTATCGACGTGGCCGCCAATAACTACCTGGTACCGATCACCGGTTTGTGGCACGGCACCCATAACCACGGGGAGTTGCTCCAAGGCAGCCGCGTCTACCTTAGAGCTGTCCACCAGCTGAAACCGCAAGCGGGTGGCACAGTGTGTGAGGCCTACGACATTGTTTGCCCCACCAACGCCAGCGAGAATCTCGCTCGCTTCATTATTTGCCATTTTGACTTCCTGATTTTTCCGGGTCAGGCCGACGTGGACTGACCATCAAGGGGATTGAGGGCTCTCACCTCAGTCGCAGTGCCAGCTTCAAGGGCTTTGTCGGCCAACACACGACAGTCTTCAAATGAAACCGCACGTACTGCGGCTTTAATCTCCGGGATAGCAGGAATCGAGCACGAAAGCTCATCCACGCCAAGCCCAATAAGGAAAGGAACGGCTTGAGGATCAGACGCTATTCCGCCGCAAACTCCCAGCCACTTTCCTTCAGAATGTGCAGCTTTCGCTGCTCGACCAATCAGTTGCAGTACCGCCGGATTGCACGGATCCACCTGACTGGCCAGCTTAGGATGCCCGCGATCCATCGCAAGCGTATAACTCGTCAAATCATTAGTGCCGACACTAAAGAAATCGACTTCTTTTGCGAATTGTGAAGCCATCACAGCCACAGAAGGAACCTCAACCATGATTCCCAACGGCACGCGCGCTACACCAAGGGAAACAGCCTCAGCATCAAAGATCGCCTTGGCGGCACGGAATTCTTCAAGAGTAGCGATCATCGGAAACATGACCTGCAAATTCGTGCCACCATCTGCGGCGCGGAGAATTGCCCTGGCCTGAGTGCGCAACACCTCCGGTCGCTCCAATCCCACACGCACCCCCCGAACACCGAGGAAGGGATTTTCTTCACGCTCAATAGGTAGGTAGGGCAATGGCTTATCCCCACCAACATCAAGCGTGCGAATCACCAACGGCTGCCCGGGATGCAGCGAACGAGAAATCTCGCGATAAATACTCGTCTGCTCATCTTCGCTTGGAGCAGACGAACGCCCCAAGAAAATAAACTCACTCCGCAACAAGCCAACACCCTCGGCGCCATATTTCATCGCCGAACATGCATCCTCAACGTTGCCAATGTTGGCTACAACCTCAATGGAGTATCCATCCGTCGTCACCGCACTCTCATGCGCGTGAGATAGGTCTGCCTCGTGCTTAGCAGCCAATGCTGCCTGACGTTCTTCAATACGCGCGATCTCGGCATCATCAGCCCCCATACGCAAAGTACCAGCTGCGCCATCGAGAATAACCCGCGTTCCGTCAGGCACTTCCAGCGCTGCGCGCTCAATACCAGCCACCGCAGGAATCCCCATGCTGCGGGCAATAATCGCTACGTGGCTCGAGGCTCCACCAGCGGTAGTAGCAAACCCAACAACCTTGCTGCGATCAAGGGCTGCAGTGTCAGACGGAGTGAGTTCCTCAGCAACAAGGATGGTTCCCTCCTCAAACTCCATCACCTCGCCGGAATTGCCTGTCAGCTCAGCAAGCACTCGCCGACCAACATCACGAATATCTGTCGCCCGCCCAGACAAAACCTCATCACGGAGCGCAGCCAACTGTGCCGCCTGCGCCATAAACGACTGCTGCCAAGCAAATGGCGCACTTCTACCGGCATTAATCTGTGCAACAGCACCCGTCCGCAACTCGGGGTCAGCGATGATCTCACTATGCGCGGCGAAAATCGCTGCTTTCTCATCGTCGCTAGCAACGCGCTCACTCAACGCCACAATCTGCTCACGCGCCCGCTCAATGGCCGCATCGAGCACTCGCAACTCTTCAGCAGGATCAGATGCGTCTTCGGCAAAGTCAGCAATATCAACATGCAACTGCCGAACATGCCCAATCGCCAATCCTGTTGAGGCCGCAACACCAAGAAGCAGATTCGGATCCCCTGACCGTGGCCCCGACCAAGAATCGACAGAAGAATCACTCGCAGCCACAGCGGCACTAGACCCCGCATCCGGACCAATATCGTCGCCAAGACCGCTGAGAATTGCCGCAGCCAAACGCTCCACCGTCTTCTGCGCGTTATCGCCACGCGCAGCCACCTGCACAGCAGAACCCCGAGTCAATCCAAGAGCCAGCACACTAGTGATGCTCGTCGCATTTGCAGATTTTCCCGCATAGCGCAGCTCAGACTCGCCACCAAGCTCTTTAGCCAACGTCACCAAAGTGGCAGCCGGACGCGCGTGCATACCCGTTGGGTTCGGAATGATCAGCTCTTCGGAAACAACAAAGTCCCCCTCAAAGGCAGATTCCACCTGAGCAGAAAGCTGCGCCCCAGGCACAAGCGTGACTCGAGCGACAGCGTCCTCCCCGACAGTCACTAGTCCACCAACGACCTCAACACCACTGACCAACTCGCCATTGGTGATAACCACCTCGGTCAAGGTGCTAGTTGCTTTCTCAGAGACCACTGCCAAATCGAAGCGCACCAACGGTTCACCAACTCGAACAACCTGTCCAGTCTCGACCAGGGCTTCGAAACCCTCTCCATCAAGACGCACGGTCTCAAGTCCGATGTGCATCAGCACTTCGAGACCTTCACCTGTCCGAATAGTCACCGCATGCTTAGAAGGATGAAGATCAATCACCTCACCATCTACAGGCGCACACAGCTCCGAACTCATCGGATAGATGGAGAATCCATCCCCGACCATCCTCTTCGCGAAGACTGGGTCGGGGACCTCCTCCAAGGGCACAACAGCACCAGTCATCGGTGCCATCAAGACCACGCGATCTGCAGTCATTGCTCGATCACTTTCTTCAAGGTTGCTTAAGGGTACGCCGCCGTGCACCTCACACAAGCAGATGCACGTACAACTAAACCCTGACGCTACCTCGAAGCAGTCCTCGACAGTTACCCAGGTGGCGTACGTGTGCGGAAGCTAGCAGCTCATCCTGCACGCAAAAGATCTACTGCATCGGCAAGATCCGCGGGATAAGAGCTGGTGAATTCCACGTACCGCCCAGAATCCGGATGGATAAAACCAAGTTTCATTGCATGCAGCCATTGGCGTATCAAACCTAGACGAGCTGCCAGCTTCGGATCAGCTCCATACAAGGGATCCCCCACACACGGACGCCCTGTCGCTGCAAAATGCACACGAATTTGGTGTGTGCGACCAGTCTCTAGATGAACCTCAATGAGAGAAGCCTCACGAAAAGCCTCAAGCACTTCATAATGCGTCACACTCGGCTTACCAGAACGCATGACAGCAAACTTGAAATCATGCCCGGGATGCCTTCCGATCGGAGCATCGATGGTACCGACAATCGGATCAGGCAGCCCCTGCACAACAGCGTGATAAGTCTTGTCAACAGTACGGTCACGGAAAGCCTGCTTGAGTACCGAATAGGCATGTTCACTCTTCGCAACAACCATCAAGCCGCTCGTCCCTACATCAAGACGCGACACAATGCCCTGGCGCTCAGGAGCCCCCGAAGTAGAGATCCGATAACCAGCTGCACGCAACCCACCCACAACAGTCGGACCAGACCACCCCACACTGGGATGCGCAGCCACACCCACTGGCTTATCGACCACTACAATGTCCGAATCGTCGTGCACGATACGCATACCCGGCACAGGCTCAGCCTTAACCTCTAAACCAGAAGGCAACTCTGGCCCCGGCAATGACACTTCCAAAATTGCGCCCGCTGAAACCCTGTCCCCCTTAGAAACCACCACATCATCAACGAGCACATCGCCAGCTTCAATTAATTTGCTGCCCTTGGAACGCGACAAACCAAACAGCCTGGCCAACACAGCATCCACACGCTCGCCGCTAAGACCCTCCGGAACCGGAAACCGTCTCACTTCACTCATTCGCGTTCCTGCCCACTTATCGCCTCACCAAACTTCATATCCCCCTCCTGAGGTGCCGCCACCGAAAACGCCTCCCAACCAGCCACAGCTGCCACAAAAATCATCACCGCAGCCACAGTGATCGCCGAATCAGCAACGTTAAAAACTGGAAACGACCCGACCGAGATGAAGTCAACGACATGCCCATAACCAAACGAAGGTGGCCGCCACAGCCGATCAAAAAGATTTCCAGTCGCACCACCAAAAACAAGCCCTAACGTCACAGCCCACCACATAGACCTCAAACGCCAGGCAGCCACGAACACTGCCAACCCAACCACAGCCTGAAAAACCGTGAACACAGGAGTAATAGATTCGCCCACAGAAAACGCAGCACCCGGATTAAAAACCAAACGAAAACGAACCCAATCCCCAATAACGGCGACTGGCCCTTCCTCCAACGTGCGCAAAGCCACACACTTCGACCACTGATCCAAGACAAACACGACCGCGCCAATGAGCAGCACAAGAACACCTGGCATCAGCCGTGCAGCTCCATAGGCAGCACGCGAATCGATTTTTTTCCAGAGCATCACACCAAGAATGGTGCCCCAACCACCCCACCACAACTAATCATCGACGAAGACGTGCGGACGCCCCACCCGGCACACCAAGGCGGAGCGTCCTCGCTGACTTCCTTCTACAGTCAGGCGTCACCAAGACCAGCAGGTGCCATAGGAGCCTGCGACTCAAGAGCGCCCAGCTGCTTCTCCAGGTACGAACGCAGGCGCGTACGGTACTCAGACTCAAAAGAACGCAAGCCACTGATAGCAGCCTCCAGAGAAGATTTCTCTCCCTCCAGAGCCGCCAAAATTTCCTGACGACGGCGCTGCGCCTCACCAACAAGCTGATCAGCTTCACTACGCGCCTCACCAAGCAAACGCGTATGCGTGGCCTGGGCCTCGCCCGTCAACCGATCATGCTGCTCCTGCGCGGAGGAAACCAAGTCCGCATGTTTCTGCTGACCAGTACGGACCAAGTCGTCATGCCGCTGCTGAGCTTCTCGCAGCAACGTGTCACGCTTAGTGGTGGCATCAGCAAGCATGGAATCCCGCTGAACCCGAACCTCGCTCATCATCTTGTCGCGAGTAACCGTCGCCTCATTCACCAAGCGCTCGTGCTCGGCTTTACCCTGCGCAACGTACTCATCGTGCACTCGCTGAGCCAGGGCAATAACACCGGCAGCATCAGTAGAGCCAGACTCAGCCACAGGACTCGGCGCAGGCGGAGCTGCACTCGCCTGAGCAGCTGCCTCCTCACGAGCCGCGGCGATCCTCTTCTCTGCCTCACGCTCAACCGCAGCAACCTGCTCTTCGGCACGCCGCTTCACCGCAGCGATACGCTCGGCCACCTCGGCCTCGAGCTGTGCAGGGTCAATGCGACCATCGGTGGCGCCGCCACCACCGGTCTCAGCACGCCGCCGCAAGTCCGCGTTCTCAGCGTTGAGTCGACGGAACTCCGCAACGATCTCGTCGAGGAAGTCATCGACCTCCTGCTCGTCGTACCCACGACGGAACTGAGTGGCTGTGAAGTTTTTGTTGAGAATGTCTTCTGGCGTGAGAGCCATCAACCGTCCCCTTTGCATTGGCGGAAGCGTGTGCCCAGATGATCGGCAACCATAGCCGAGCCCCCGAACACTCGACACCACGACAAATCGCTGGACCGCTGGTCAGGCACGAACACGGACCCGACCAGACCCGACGATTCTGCACGACGAGAACTGATCTGACCAGGACGGCCGACCCGAAAACACGGAAACGATCAACGTGTAGACGAGCACATTTCAACTGAGCTGTTGAAAAAAGCCTACCAGCAAGGAAATCATGAGAATGAGTACGAGGAACGACAGATCCAATGCAACAGCCCCCAAACGCAGCGGAGGAATAGCTTTCCGCAAGGCTTTCAGAGGCGGATCCGTCATCGTGTAGACCCCCTCACAAAGCATAAGAATCACACCCTTAGGCCGCCAATCACGCGCCAAGAGCTGAATCCAGTCAATGACCAGCCGGGCAATCAACACGAACATATAGAGGTTCAGCAACCACGCCACAAGAGCAAAAAATCCCTGCATAACCTAAGTATCCCTAGCTCTCCCGAGGGCCAAACCCTCGCTCCACTAACGCCACACCAACTCTTATTGGGCACCCACAACAGCCCAATACCCACAACCACTTCACACCCACGAAAACGCCACGCACACAGGTGAGGTCGGCCCCCACTTCAAAGGACCGACCTCATCAATTCAACGCATACAACACATGCACACAACCGGACCCACATAGAACCGACCGCGGCGCTTAGTGCTGATCAAACACTCCGGCATGTGCACCACCGTCCTCGACTTCAGACGTGGTCGTCACCTCCACATCAGAAGGCGACAAAAGAAACACCTTGTTCGTCACCCGCTCAATCGACCCAGCCAACCCAAACACCAAACCCGCCGCAAAATCCACCAAACGCTTAGCATCCGCGTCATCCAGATCCGACAGATTCATGATCACCGGCGTCCCATCACGGAACGCCTCTCCCACCTTCTTAGCCTCGTTATACGTACGAGGGTGAATGGTGGTAATGCGATGCACGCCCATGACCTCCACATCGTCAACTACCTCTGAAACAGGAACCCGACGCGGAAACTGCGCCACTTCAGCGTGATATTCCTCACTATCATGCACATCCTCCTGGGCAACCGCCGCAGCCGACGACACCGGCGCCGAACGACGGATAGGAGTAGGAGCATCTGCTTGCGAAGCCCCCCACTCATCCCCCTGAGCTTCCCGATCCGACACAGCGGACGCAGCATGATGCCCCCTAGACCGGTGATCGCGACCATCCGCTGCGCCATCTGTGGCACGACGGTATCCGTTGGCGTACTCCTCGTCATAACGGTCGACCTCATCGGTCAGACCCAGGTACACCATTGCCTTGTGCAGGGCACCTGCCATCGCTCGCTCCTCATTGAATTCCACTTCACGTTTAATGGACCGAGTCTCCGGCCAACAACCACCCCCCACTGACTTTCACATCAATCAGCGGCACACCGGGGAGCCCGATGCGTGATTTCGCCTCAAACTACCCGTACGTAGACCGGGACCCCAGGATTGCGCTACCGACACGCACATGCGTGGCCCCCGCTTGGATAGCCTCTTCAAAATCGCCGCTCATCCCCGCGGAAAGCCAAGTGGCACTGGGGTGATTACACAAGAAACGCTCACGCGCACAGAACAGTTCCGCGAATGCGGCGGCGGGTTCAACGTTTCTTGGAGCGACGCTCATCAGGCCTCGTAGTCGCAAATCCTTGTGCTGCATTACAAAGTCAGCCAACCGAGCAAGCTCAGCTGGGGGAACACCACCCCGCCCGGGATCTTCAGAGATCGCCTCAGACGAACGCAGGTCCACCTGCAGCAGCACATCAAGCCTTCGCCCCGCTCGACTCGCAGCACCAGCCAAAGCCGTCACAAGCTTAGGCCGATCCACTGACTGCACGACATCCGCGTAGCGCGCAATCGAAACTGCTTTCTTCGACTGCACCTGACCAACGAAATGCCAACGAGGCAGGGATATCTCACCACACAAACGGGCAACTTCGCCAACTTTGGCCACAGCCTCCTGATCACGACTCTCCCCCACGTCAGTCACACCACACCTAACCAGCGCCGCCACATCAGTCGCAGGAAAAAACTTCGTCACCACAACAAGCTGCACAGAATCAACAGAACGACCAGAACGCACGCACGCAGACTCAATCCGCCCACGCACCATCTCAAGGTTCCTGCGCAACTCACACTCACGCTCCACCAATGTGCCCTCTAACCCCTCACCCATAGCACCCGCCTTACTCACAACAGCCCTTCATACTGCCGGATCAAGCACCACAACCCCAGCAAAACGCCCAGTCACCTTATGCCTCCGAAACGAGTACAAAGAACTATCCTCCAGCGTGCACCCTGAAATCCGATTCACCTCGACCTCAGCCGCCCTCAACTCCATCTCCACCCCGGCAACCACATCAATACCCGCGCTACCCCAACGAGTCCGCGACCGCACCCCCGGACGAACCAACTCAGCCTCCCTCGCCAACTCAACAGGCACCTCATAACACTCACCACAAATCGAGGGACCAATCCAAGCCACAACCCGCTCCGCACCCAATTCACGCATCACTGTCACCGTACGCGTAGCCACACCAGACAACATGCCTCGACGCCCAGCATGCGCAACACCCACCACACCAGCACGCACATCAGCGAAAACAACCGGTACACAGTCCGCCACCAAAACCCCCAATCCCAGCCCCGGACGCGTTGTCACCAACGCATCTACATCTGCGACAGGCCTCTGTCCCCACGGCCCATCTACCACCGCAACATCATTTCCATGCACTTGATTCATGAACACCACCCCACCAGGCCCCGCCCCCATCTCACGTGCCAGGGCTACACGATTAGCCATCACACGCGCCAGGTCATCACCAACATGCCCCCCCACGTTGAACTCACCATATGCCGGCCCCTCCAGACCAGACTCCGGTAAATGCCCTCCCGCATCTGTGAACCCCCACGCAACTCGATGCTCATCATCACCGAGGCGATGATCCATCGGAAGAACTCCACACGCATACAACACAACATCACCCTCGAAATATGCGAAGAAGCGCTCCCTCGAGGGAGCGCTTCTTCGCGGTCAATGAACTACATCACTTAAGGAAATCTGGAACATCCAGATCATCACCCTCATCGAACGTAACCGTTCGTGGAGGACGCACTGCCTCACGATGCGTTTCAGCAGGAGCTTCCTGCTCAGCCTCCGGCTGCGCAGGGGCAGGACGCGGACTGATCGGCTGAGGCTGAACCTGCCCCGGACGTCCAGCAGAAGCCGCGGCCGCCTGCGGCTGACTGGGCACCATAGGTCGTTCCGCCTGCGGAGCCACCTGCTGAGCAGGACGCGGCGCAGAACGCGGAGGAGCCTGCTGCCCCTGCTGTGCAGAAGACCCCTGCGACTGCTGCTCACGGCGGGGCTGGGGAGTCCCCCCATCAAAACCCGCCGCAATAACCGTCACCCGCACCTCGTCACCAAGAGCATCATCAATGACCGCACCGAAGATAATGTTCGCTTCGGGGTGAGCTGCTTCCTGCACCAAACGAGCAGCCTCATTGATCTCAAACAATCCAAGATCACTGCCACCCTGAATAGACAACAGCACACCATGTGCACCATCAATGCTTGCCTCCAGCAACGGACTGGAAATAGCAAGCTCAGCAGCTTGCACTGCACGATCATCACCACGTGCCGACCCAATACCCATAAGAGCACTGCCAGCACCTTGCATAACAGACTTCACATCAGCGAAGTCAAGGTTAATCAGACCAGGCGTGGTGATGAGATCGGTGATGCCCTGCACACCGGAAAGCAACACCTGGTCTGCGCTGCGGAACGCATCAAGCATGGAAACCGCGCGGTCACTAATAGACAGTAAACGGTCATTAGGAATAACGATGAGCGTGTCAACTTCTTCACGAAGAGCACCAATACCCGACTCAGCCTGGTTGGCTCGACGGCGGCCTTCAAACGTGAATGGACGCGTGACCACACCAATGGTCAACGCACCCAAGCCTTTAGCGATTCGCGCGACAACGGGCGCGCCACCGGTACCGGTACCGCCACCCTCACCGGCGGTAACGAAGACCATATCGGCGCCACGAAGCGCCTCTTCGATCTCCTCGGCATGATCCTCAGCCGCTTTCTTACCGACCTCAGGGTCGGCGCCAGCGCCCAAGCCACGAGTAAGTTCACGACCGACATCCAGCTTCAAGTCGGCGTCACTCATGAGCAGCGCCTGCGCGTCAGTGTTGATCGCAATGAACTCGACACCCTTGAGGCCGACCTCGATCATCCGGTTGACCGCATTGACACCGCCCCCGCCGATACCGACGACCTTGATGACGGCCAGGTAGTTCTGTGGAGCTGCCACTGGGGGGCCTTTCGAGACGGAGATGTTAACGATGTGGCGAGTGATTTCACCTTCAGTAAAACCCTCGACTTCAAGTCAATGTTGAGGAGGTATTCCCGATCGCCTGATTCCCATACCGGTCGACTCCCCGGGGCGATCCCTCTTCTGACAACGATGCTGCCACTTCAGGAAGACCTATCCACGACATCAACGGGTTTCAGATGCAATACATCTTGACAGACGGACCGTCTGAGTTCTCGAGCGGTCGCTCTTGACCTCCACACCATCCTACGTGAGTTATACGCCTTGTCTACGCATTCCTAACACGCCGGGATGTCTCGACCTCCAGTTGATCCGTAGGGAACTCGCGGAAGAAACGATCCTTATCACCGCGTCGTTACAGGACTCAACGGAGCCGACAAATCCAAGGTTGAGATCTTTCCCCGCCGCATCAGCGGCTCCAATACAGCAGCCTTGACGCGCCCCTCTGAAGAGTCACCCCACATCACTCGAACCCCAGAGAGTTCAAATGAGCCACGCGCACTATCATCTACCTCGAAGTTCTTCACCCTGGCAACCAAACCAGCAGGCATAGAAGTTCCCACCGCAGCGGCAGTGGCAAGCGACCTAGAGTCACGCGGATTAGCAATTTTGACTGGAAGAACACCAGCGGGAGGCGCAGGCACACTCTCATACCCAACTCCAGCTTTATCAATCAATCGATATGCTCCCGAAGGCAAAGCAGCAGCAGCCACCGGCGTCCGCTCGGAAACCTCCACATGCACTCCATTTGGCCAGGCACGCCGCACCCTCACAGCAGAGAACAAATGCACCTGATCCACTGCATCACGCGCCTCCACAAGGTCAACCTCAACCAGAGGTTGACCCAAAAGAGACTGCGTCCGGTCCCGAATAATCGTCTCCCGATGCGCCGATGCCCCTCCAATAGTCACCTGATCCACACGAAACCAGTCACTTTGCGTCAACAGCCAATAAACACCCCCAGCAACCCCCGCCACAAGCAAAAGCCAGGCCACAAGACGCCACACCCGCAACCGCACACGACGCGCCCGCTGCACAAAACGTTTATGCGGAGTCACCTTCGGCTTCGCCGCCGCCTGCCCGGATCCTCGCGCCCCCGCGTCCTTAGCCCGTGATCGAGAACGCACCACACCACCTCACACAGAACGGTCAGCTAAACACGTCAGCAACGCAGGACCAACCGTGGTCACATCACCAGCACCCACAGTCAAAACCACATCACCTTCCCGCACATGATCCGCCACAACCGACGCCGCATCAGACAAACACGCCACGAAGTGCACTCCTCGCCGCCCTGGCAAAGCAGAAAGATGCTCTGTAATTAAACACCCACTCACCCCCGGCATCGGCTCTTCCCGAGCCCCATAAACATCCAAAACAAACACTTCATCAGCAGGGGCCAGCCCCTGAGCAAACTGCTCAGCAAAATCTCTAGTACGCGAATACAAATGCGGCTGAAAAAGCACAACCAGCCGCCCAGAACCCACCAATTCGCGCGCTGTCTGCACCAAAGCTCGAACTTTGCCGGGGTTATGCGCATAGTCATCAATAACTGTGACATCCCCCGACGAACCCTTAATTTCAAAGCGCCGCCGCACACCTCCATAACCGGCCAATCCGGCCACCCCGGCCTCAGGCGACACTCCAAGCCCTACTGTGGCGGCCGTCAATGCGGCCACCGCATCTAACACGTTGTGCAAACCCGGCAACGGCAGTTCAAGCGCAAACGCTCCCCCATCAGGCATACGCACACGCGCCCGACTCATCATGCCCACAAACTCGACTGCTTCAACACGGACGTCAGCATCGGCAGACTGCCCGTACGTGACCACCCGAATACCGGCCAGACCGGCTCGCTCGGCCAGGCGCAAAGCGCCTTCATCATCAGCACACGTAACCAGCAGTCCCCCCGGACGCATCGACATCACGAATTCCAGATATGCATCCTGAACCGCCTCAAACGTGCCGTAAAAATCCAGATGGTCCGGCTGCACATTCGTCACCACCGCCACGTCAGGCCGATAAGCGAGGAACGACCCATCCGACTCATCAGCCTCCACAACAAAAACATCACCAGCGCCCAGCTCTGCATTTGACCCCGTCGCCACCAAATCACCGCCAACGGCGAAAGAGGGGTCCACACCTGCATCACGCAACAACGTTGCAGTCATCGCTGTAGTCGTGGTTTTCCCATTCGCACCTGCAATCGCAACGCGGCGAACGTCCTTCGTCACACTCGCCAACGCCATCGAGCGATGCAAGACACGCAAACCACGCTCACGAGCCGCCACCAGCTCCACGTTGTCGTCACGAATAGCAGAGGAAACCACTACCGTTTCAACACCTTCCAGGTGAGCAACATCATGCCCGACATGTACGTCAACACCTGCCTGACGCAAACCATCGAGAATCGCAGAATCTTTGGCATCAGATCCGCTCACCGACAAACCCGCTGCACACAGCAGGCGCGCCACCGCAGACATCCCCGCGCCACCCACAGCCAGCACATGGGTA
Organism: Dermatophilus congolensis; assembly: GCF_900447215.1. Lineage (NCBI taxonomy): Bacteria > Bacillati > Actinomycetota > Actinomycetes > Micrococcales > Dermatophilaceae > Dermatophilus > Dermatophilus congolensis. The sequence continues at coordinate 569,137 of NZ_UFYA01000001.1, read as the reverse complement.
CGCCCCAACTCAGCAACCGGCAAAACTTCACCCGTGACATCAAAACGCGTCGGCCTCATCGAACAGCACCCTTCGCTCCAGCAGCAATAATCATGTCCACCAGCTGATCATCAGCCGTGCGGACCCCTACACGCGCCGATGCATCAGCCATCAAAGAGAGCCGCTCACGGTCACGCATCAAAGGAATAACTGTCCCGGTAACCCATTCACGACAGACTTGAGCATCATCAACCAGCAAAGCCCCACCAACGGCAACCACGTCATCAGCGTTGATTCTTTGCTCCCCATTTCCAATCGGCAAAGGAACGAAAATGGCAGGCAACCCCACCGCCGTCAACTCACAAACCGTATTCGCACCTGAACGGCAAACAACCAGATCCGCTGCCGCATAAGCTAGCTCGATACGATCTGCATACTCAAGAACTCGATAAGCCGGCCCATCCACCCGCAGATCAGGCTCAAACCCCTTACCGCCACCAGCCAAATGCAACACCTGTACTCCCGCCTCCTGCAGATCCCGCACAGAAGCAGAGAAAGCATCATTCAACCGCTTGGCTCCTAATGACCCACCCGTCACCAAAAGCACCGGCGCATCCCCGCGCAAGCCAAAATGAGCCAAAGCCTCATCCCGCAACGCAGCACGATCCAACCGTGTAATTTCTGCCCGCATTGGCATCCCGATATACCGAGCATTTGGAAGACTCGTTGAGCTGAACGTAGTCGCCACGAACTCCGTCATCCGCGAACCAGCTTTATTCGCTAGCCCTGGCCGCGCATTACCTTCGTGAACAACAATCGGCACGCCCCGGCGTTTAGCCGCCAAGTATGCAGGGGTAGACACGTAGCCACCGAATCCCACCACAACCTCAGCTTCCGTATCAAGGATTGCCCGATCGGCGGCACGAATTTCTTCCACTAGCTTCCCTGGAAATTTCAAAGCCGCGCGATTAGGACGCCGTGGAAAAGCAACCTTGGGAACAAAAGCCAAATCATAGCCACGCGCAGGAACTAAACGCGCCTCCAACCCTTCACGCGTACCCAAAGCCGTAATTCGCACGTGTGGGTCACGTCGCCGCAACGCATCCGCCGTCGCCAACAAAGGCGACACATGTCCCGCCGAGCCACCCCCAGCTAATAGAACCGAAGCTGGCATCTTTACTGACTCACTACCCATATTCATCGACGAGGACCTCCATGTCTGCGCGGAACAGCCGCAAGAGTACGAATAAGCACGCGAGGACGTGCCTGCAATGCCCGACGAGCGGCTGGCTCATTCCTTGCAAAAGAAATAAGAATCCCCAACGCGCCCAAAGTAGCGACCAAGGCAGAACCGCCATAACTCACTAAAGGAAGAGGGACACCAATAATCGGCAATAACCCGATTACTGAACCAATATTGATGACAGCTTGCACCAAAATCCAGCTCATAACACCAGCCGTCACCAATCGAACAAACATGTCATCACTGTGACGAATCAAGCGATAGCACCCCAACGCCAAAGCACCAAAGAGGAGAAGAATCATTAATGTGCCAGCAATTCCTAGCTCTTCTCCTACAATCGCGAAAATAAAATCATTATGCGGCTCTGGGAGCCATAGCCATTTCTCCCGAGACCCACCCAACCCAAGACCTGACAACCCTCCGTCAGCCAGCGCAAACTGCCCGTGCCTCGACTGCCAGCACTGCAAAACGTTCGTGCAACTCAGCCAAGCATTAATACGTTCAGTTCGGTTACTCGACCCAACCACCAAAGCCAGAACTCCGACAGCACCAACTCCTGCCGAAATCGCAAAAAACTTCCACGAAATACCGAGAACCCACAGAATTCCAGCCAGCACGGCAAGTAAAACTAGCGCTGTACCCAAATCACGACCAAGCAACACTAAACCAACCACAACAAAAGCGGCCGGCATAAAGACTGGAATAACCACATGGCGCCAGTCGCCCAGCAGTTTTTTCTTTTTCGCTAAAACTGCAGCAGAAAACAAGATGAGAGCAACTTTGCCAATTTCAGACGGCTGTAACTGAACTCCAGCAATACTAACCCAGTTCCGGTTCCCGTTTACCGTATGGCCCAGTGGCGTAAAGACCAGCATCTGCAAACAAACAGAAACAAAAAGAAGGGGCAATCCAATACGTTTCCAAAAGCGCACAGGCAATCGTGCTGTCACACATGCTGCCCCTACTCCCACCACAGCGAAAACACCTTGGCGGAAAAAAAGATTAAAGGGAGATTTATTGTTATTCAGCTGCGTGACAGAACTTGCCGACAAAACCATCACCAAACCGATGATGAGAAGCATGCCAGTCGCCGTGAGCAACAAGTAATACGTCGACAGCGGAGATTCCAGTCGATCCCACAATGACGGCCTCTCACGCTCTCGCTCACCGATGACTCGTTCTCGGTCACGCAGCTGTTTACTCATGGCTACTCAGACTCCCCGGCACACGTGTCACCAGCGAAACGTCTAACAGCCTCAGCAAAAGCATCCCCGCGAGCACCGTAATTAAGGAACATATCCATTGATGCCGCCGCAGGGGCCAACAAGACAACATCCCCTTGCTGCGCTAAAGCCGAGGCTTCACGAACAATGCGTTCCATAATCAGCTCCGAACTTTCCGGAGCCGCCTCGTCACCCACATCAATCACGGGAACGCAGGGCGCATAGCGTTCCAATGCGTCCGCCAGAATCGCTCGGTCACGCCCCAGCAAAACCACACCTCGCAACCGATCAGCTCTGGTCCGCACCAGCTCATCGACGTCAGCGCCTTTAAGCAATCCACCTGCAACCCACACCACACTCGCAAAAGACCCCAAAGACGCAGCAGCCGCATGCGGATTTGTTGCCTTACTGTCATCAATGAACGTAACTCCATCAACGACTGCAACCTCCGCGATGCGATGTTTCTCTACTTCATACTTGCGCAGACCAGCCTGCACAACTGAAGCAGGAACACCAATCGCCCGAGTTAAAGCTGCTGCAGCCAATGCGTTAGCAACAAAATGTGGCGCTGGCGGCAGCGATCCCCGCGACAGATCAGTCAAAGTTCCGATTTCAGCTGCCGAATTAGCTCGGTCCTCGACAAAAGCTCGATCAGCCAACACATCCTCGACTACGCCCAACATCGATAGCCCAGGCATACCTAGGGTGAACCCCACTGCTCGGCACCCCTCGATAACATCCGCATCTCGAACGAGCTGCTCTGTGACAGGGTCCGCCCCGTTGTAAATGCACGCGATCTGCGTGTTTTCGTAAATTCTTCCCTTATCTGCCGCGTAGGCCTCCATCGACCCGTGCCAATCGACATGATCAGGCGCAACGTTCAAACAAACCGATGCAGCAGGAGAAATCGAACGCTGCCAATGCAGTTGAAAACTCGACAGCTCCACCGCTATCACTTGATACGGATCTGGATGCAAAACCGCTTCAAGAAGAGGCGTTCCCACGTTCCCTGCCGCGACCGATCTCAATCCCGCGGCAGAGAGAATAGAAGCAACCATTGTGACAGCCGTGGTTTTTCCATTAGTTCCAGTGACGCATAACCATGGCGCAGGGTTCTCCGCTGGCCGCATACGCCAAGCCAGCTCCACTTCTCCCCAAATCGGCACGCCTGCCTGGGCAGCACGAACAAGGAGGGAATTATCCGGCCTCCACCCGGGCGAGGTGACAACCAAATCAATCTCAGAGACTGTTTCCGGTGCCCCAATCGCAGCCTGGCCTTCCTGACCCAATAAGGTTACAGCACCCAAGATCTGCAAAATTTTGGCTTTCTCAGCCAAAACACTCTCCGCAGGAGCCTGGGCACCATCCACCACCGTTACGCGCGCTCCTCGCTCCAGTAGCGCATCTGCAGCAGCAAATCCACTGACCCCTAGCCCCGCAACGAGTACTCGCAGCCCAGCCCAATTCGCATCGCGGTGAGTAAGGCCAGGACGAGGATCCAGTCCCACCACCGAAGTAGTGACAAATCCGCCGCTTTCACACGCTTGGACTGTTTTCTCGATCGATGAACCGCTCATACCTTCTGTCACGCTCACACCGTCCCTCCGGTCATCCATTCTGCGTAGAAAGCAGCCACACCCAAACCGCAGAACAAGCAAGCAATAATCCAGAACCGAATGACGATAGTTACCTCAGCCCAACCCAAAAGCTCAAAATGGTGTTGCAAAGGCGCCATGCGGAAAACACGCTTCTTACGAAGCTTAAAAGAAGCAACTTGGATAATCACTGACATAGTGATGATCACAAACAGACCACAAAGAATGACCGACAACAACTGTGTGCGTGAGGTAATAGCAAGCCCCACAACAGCACCACCAAGAGCCAGAGATCCCGTGTCACCCATAAAGATCCGAGCTGGAGAAGCATTCCACCACAAGAAACCAACACAGGCACCAAGAAGCGCAGCAGCGACAATCGCTAGATCAAGCGGATCAGGGGTGGGGTAGCACTTAGGCGATGGTGCAGGCATCCAACAGTTCTGATTGAACTGCCACAGCCCAATGAGCAGGTAAGAAGCGGCTACTGCTGCTGTAGCCCCTGTAGCTAACCCATCGAGACCATCGGTGAGGTTCACCGCATTCGTAGTTCCCGCAACCATCAAGTTCACCCATATGAGGTAAAGCACGATGCCGATCGCGGCACCGACACCCAGCTCACGAAAGTCGAATTCGGTATCACGAACAAAAGATATGGCCGTCGATCCGGGAGTTATACCATTTGCATTCGGAAACATGATAACGACTGCACCGAAAACAGAGGCAACCAAAGTTTGACCTACGAGTTTTTGCCATGCCCGTAAACCAAGACTTCGCGCCTTACTGATTTTAATGTAATCGTCAAGAAAACCAACTGTCCCCATACCAACGACGAGAAACAAAACTGCTAATCCGCTGGAAGAAACCGGATGCATCGTGACAATATGGGCAATTAAATATCCAAAAACAGTGGCCACAATAATGACTACACCGCCCATCGTGGGCGTTCCGCGCTTGGTGTGGTGACTTGTAGGGCCATCATCTCGAATAAACTGGCCGTAATGCTTTTTCACTAAGAATTTGATGAACCATGGGGTGGCGAACAACGCAACCAGGAGCGCTGTCCCGGCTGCAACAATGATGAGTCTCACGCGTTTCCTCCCCCTCGCACCAAATCCTCACCAAGGCGCCACAAACCTGCACCATGGGACGACTTGACGAGAACTAAATCTCCGTTTTGGAGCATGCTCTCGAGCTTCTCAAGTGCCGCTTCCACAGTAGCGACGTGCTGAATATGCAAATTCGGCGAACCAGGCAGAATCTCGCTATTGGCACCATCAACATAAGCCTCGACGCCAGGGCGTTCACCCACCGCCACGATTTCATCAATACCCAAACTAGCCGCCAATTGACCGACCGCTCGATGCTCAGCTTCTTCTTCATCACCAAGCTCGAACATTGCACCCAAAACGGCATATGTGCGACGGCGTGTTTCGCCCTGTCCCGCCATTACCGAAAGGGTTCGGATGGCCGAAGACATGGATTCAGGGTTGGCGTTGTAAGCATCATTGATCACGGTGACCCCATCGGGCCGATCATGACGCTCCATGCGATACCGGCTTGCTGGACGAGCTGTTTCCAACGCTGTCTTCAGTTCGCTTAAGTCCATCCCGGCCCACGTAGCAACGGCAGCAGCGGCGAGAGCATTCCAAACTTGATGGTCCCCCATGAGGCCTAAGTCAACGTGGATGGACTCCTCATCGATAGTCAGTGTGAAGGATGGGCACCCATCCTCACCGACGACGATGTGTGACGCACGGATATCGCTGCCTTCACTCGTGCCAAAATGAATAGTGCTGGCTTGGTCAGCTACTGACATCGCACTGACGAGCTCGTCATCGGCGTTCAGAACGGCAAGCCCGCCCTTAGGCAAAGACATAGGCAGTTCAGATTTTGCGCGTGCAATGGCTTCACGAGATCCAAATTCACCAATGTGCGCGCTTCCCACATTAAGGACCACGCCCACGCTTGGGTGCGTCATGGTAGTGAGGTAGTTGACATGGCCAATACCGCGAGCTCCCATTTCAAGCACAAGGTATCGGGTTTGCGGCGTAATCCGACACACAGTCAGCGGGACACCGACTTCAGAATTTAAAGAACCGACGTTGGCAACTGTGTTTGCCTGGAAGCTCAGAACATGCGCAATGAGATCTTTCGTTGTGGTTTTTCCGCTTGAGCCAGTGACGCCGATTACGGTGAGTTCACCTGTTGCCTCTTGTGTTTCGATGAGAAAAGAGGCCAGCGCTGCAAATGCATCCTGGACGTCGTCAACCTGAACGTAGGGAAGATCCTCGATAGGCGTGGTGACTAGAGCAGCCACAGCACCATTGTCTGCAGCAGAAGCTGCATAGGCATGTCCATCTGCATGCTCACCAATTCGAGCAATGTAAAGCGACCCTTCCTCAGCAGCGCGCGAATCGGTGACTACCGCCCCCTTCACGAGGATGTCAGCTGCTTCAGGAGAGCTCAGACGTCCTGAAGTGATGCAAGCGATCTTGCCTAAAGTAAGTGGAATCATCGATCCTCCTGATCCGATCCCAGATGTGAGGCCCACGCTGCCGCAATGGCTTCGCGGTCATCGAAAGGAATGGTTTCCGTCCCGATTGTTTGGGTGCTTTCGTGGCCCTTGCCAAGCACTGCAAGGATTCCTTGAGGTTCGAGGTGCCTGATTGCAGCTGCGATTCCTTCTGCACGACCTGCTTGTTCCAGCACAGTGGTGTGCGAAGCATTATGAGTGCCCGCGGTGACGGCAGATCGGATAAGAGCTGGGTCTTCGCAACGTGGATTGTCATCGGTGACGACAACAACATCAGCCAGGGCTGCAGCAGCGGCTCCCATAAGCGGGCGTTTCCCCGCATCGCGGTCGCCACCTGCCCCAATGACTGCAACGAGGTTACCTCCCCGCTGGTCGGCTCGAGCGCGCAGGGCAGTAAGAGTGGCAGTAATGGCGTCGGGCGTATGCGCGAAGTCAACATAAGCCTCTGGGGCGAGCGCATTCTCTGTACTGCTCAATGTCGATGTGCGAAGAGGAACATTCTCCATACGTCCAGGAACACGAGGTCGGGCCCCCATGGCTCGTTCGATCTCGTTGACGGGAAGCCCTGAAGCGAGCAAGACAAGTGCAGCAAGTGCTGTGTTGACGCGGTTGTGCTCACCAGGCAGCGCACTGTTGAGCCGAAGTCTTCCTGGACCGGCGTGAGTACCTTCACGAACAAGTTCGAATGCGGTATCTGCTTTGTCTCCAGTAGTGACTAGGCGCCAGTCCGGGGTTGGCGTGTCTTCAGCAGCTGGTGATGTTTGGTCAGTTGTCGCGCGGGTGCTGTCGCTGAAAGACGGGGTGGCAAGTGTGATGGTGGGAATGGTCGATTGCTGGGCGAGGCGACGTCCCCAAGCGTCATCGATGCAGATGACTCCCGTCGCAGCGTGCTCAGGGGTAAAGAGGCTGGCTTTGGCTTGGAAGTAGTCCTCCATGGACTCGTGGAAGTCGAGGTGATCTTGAGAGAGGTTTGTGAAAACTGCGGTGTCGAAGCGGATAGCGTCAGCGCGGTGCAGTGACAGGGCGTGGCTGCTTACTTCCATCACGCAGTGACTGACTTCGTGCTCTCGCATGAGTGTCAAAACACCCTGGAGTTTGGGGGATTCAGGCGTGGTGTGTGAGCTGCGCAGGACGCTACCTGCAATACGGGTTTCGATGGTGCCGATGAGTCCGGTGGTGCGACCGAGCGCCCTCCATGCAGATTCGACAAGGTAGGCAGTAGTGGTTTTGCCGTTAGTTCCGGTAATACCGACCATGCCTAGGTGAGCGGTGGGGTTGTTATAAATAGCTGCTGATACTGCACCTAGAACGGCTCGTGGATCCGGAACCACAATGAGCGTGGTGTTGCAGTTAGCACTTAGTTCGGCACCGTGGGGGTCGGTAAGGATTGCTTGAGCACCCGATGCCACTGCTGCCTGTGCGAACTGGGCCCCATGCACATTGGCTCCAGGAAGCGCAGCGTAGAGGTCACCGGGTTGCACTTCGCGGCTATCAAGGGTGGCTCCGGTAAGGAGTTTATCGGTTTCGGTTATTGCACCGCGTAATTTGACGTCGACGCCGGTACCCCGGATGAGATCGACGATCTGCGCGATCGATGTGCCTGATACGTGTTCTGGCCGGTTCACTGTGATCACCACGTGCAGGACACTACCTGCGTCTGGCCGTGGAGGTGTTGTCCGTAGGTGACACGGCAGGTGGCTGGAGTCCAGTTTTTGTTTCTGGGGTGTCGGGCGGCACTGCTTGAGGTTTGTTATCGCCGGCGGGTGCGCTTTGTGGAGTAGGAGTCGCCTGGGAGGGATTGAAGGTAAGCGGGAATTCAGCGATTTTGGCGCCGCTGGGAGCGATTCCGTATTTCTGGAGGGCATGTGACATGACTGAGGAGAAAACTGGGCCTGAGGTGGAACCGCCGTAGATGTCTTTTTTCGGGTTGACGAGAAAAACACCCATGACGAATTGCGGATCGTCGGCGGGTGCGTATCCGACAAATGAGGAGACGTATCCTCCTTTACCTGTGTAGCGGTTAGAGGTTCCAGTTTTTCCTGCGATGTTGAAGCCTGGGACAGCCGCTTGTAGCGCGGTTCCTTCGTTAGAAACGACGGATTGGAGCATGGAACCAAGCTGGCTGGCGGTCTCTTTAGAAACCGCTTGAGTCTGTTGTGGCAGTGGTTGGGGGTGGTATTGACCTTCGACGTCAGTGCGGCCAGCAATGAGGGAGGGAGGAATATGGATTCCCTTGTTAGCGATGGTTTGCATGATTCCGGTGACTTGCACTGGGGTAGCGGTGAAGGCTTGACCGAAGGAAATGGTGTAGCGGCTTCGACCGTCCCACGTGCTGGGGTCCCCGAGGTAGCCGGCAGATTCGCCGGGGAATCCGACAGCAGTGCGTTCACCTAGTCCGAAACGTTGCATATACTCGGCGAGTTTTTCGCGGGGATAGAGCTGAGCAAGTTTGACGGTGCCGATGTTGCTGGATTTAGCGAGAACACCTGCTGTGGTGAGGTGTTCGGTGGGGTGGTCGTGTGAGTCACGGAATTCTTGGCCGTCGACGGTGTAACGGTTGGGGATTTCCCACTGGGTGGTGGGAGTAGTGAGTCCAAGGTCGAGAGCTGCTCCGGCAGTGATGATTTTGGTGACTGACCCAGGTTCGAAGGCGCCTTGGAAAGCCATGTTGGAGAAGTCTGAGTTGTTGCGACCGCGGTCTGCTGGGTCGAAGGAGGGCGCTTGGGTGACGGCGAGTAGTCGTCCTTGTTTATCCATGATGACGATGACTCCGGCTTCGGCTCCGAGGTCTTGTACTTGTTTGGCGATGGCGTCGTGGGCAAACCAGTTGAGGTCGTTATCAATAGTGGTGCGAATGACTTCGCCGGGTACGGCCGGGGTGATTTTTGAGTTGCCCATGGGGATGACGCGGTTATCGAGAGAGTATTCGCGAACGATTTTTCCTGGACGGCCGGTGAGGGCTTGGTTGTAGAGGTACTCGAGTCCGCCACCGGTGTTTCCTTTGGCAGTGCCATCAGATCCGACCCATCCGACGGTGGCGGCTGCGGGCTCTCCACCGGGGTAATAGCGGATGGGAACAAGTTCGTTAGTGATGCCGGGGATTTTGAGGCCTTGGACTTTGAGCCAGGTAGTGGGAACCACGGATCGGGCGATGGGTACCCATGGTTTTCGTCCGGTCATGCTGGTGGCGAGTTGTTTTTCGTCAATGCCAAGGATGGGGGCTAGGTCCGCTGCGGCACCGGCAGCACCAACTTTGGTGCTTTTTTTCGTATTGGGATCTTTTTTGGTGTATTCGGCTACGGCAACTTGGTCAACGACGATGTCGAAGCGTTCGCTGGATTCAGCTAGGGGTGCTCCGTAGCGGTCTTGGATGGTGCCGCGTTTGGCGGGGATTGGGGTGGGTCGAGAACGGAGCCTTTGGGCTTGTTGAGCGATGGTTTCAGCGTCGATGGCTTGGAGCCGCACTAGTTGGGCAGCGAAAACAGTGAAGATGAAGAGCAGAGCGATGAACATGGCTCTGCTGCGGCGTCTGGGGTCACCAGCTGTGCGTTTTTTAGTGGCTTTTGTTGTTTCGCCTGGTCCTTGTGGAGGACGTGCTGGATTGGTGTTTTGGGGTGTATCCGGGCCCGCTGGTGAGGGCGCGGTGGGTTTAGTGGGGCTCGGGGGTGCGCTGGGTTTCTTTGTTTGGTTTTTTCGGTTCTGATTGGGATTTGCTGGGCGATGCGGGTGCTTGCGTTTGCCCTGGGGCGTGGTGGGGCGAGGGGTGCGGCGTGGCGGCTTTTTGTTGCTGGGTCCGTTGCTCACGTCCTCACCTCATTGTGTGTTGGTTGGTGCGTCATTGGTCAGCGGCGTTGGGGCAACGTCGGAGGTATTGGCCTCAGGAATTGTGCTGGGGTCATTGCCACTGTTTTGCGTGCCAGGTGTTTGGCTGGGTTCTGCGGTATTGGGGTTGGGGTTAGGGCTGTTGTCGCTTGTGGGTGAGGAGTTTGGGGGTGGGGGTATTTGACGGTTGGGTGCTCCAGAAGGGGCGGGTGTTGGGTTACCGACGACAGATCCATCTTTGAGTTTGAGGTAGGCAGGGGTCCCGCCAGTGACCATGCCGAGTTCTTTGGCTCGGGTTGCCAGTTCCGAGGGGGTGGATCGGAGGGCAACTTTTTCGATGAGTTCAGATTCTTGTGCGCGTAGTGCTTCTACTTGCTCGGTGACGTCGTGGAGTTCGTAGGCTCCTGCGACGAGGGAGAGGTTAAGAGCCAGGAGCGCACCGAGTCCCAGTGTCATGAGGATGCTGCAGAAGACGATGAAGGGAATGCGTCCGACTCGTCGTGGGGTGGGCGCGACGACACGCAGAGGCGGCCGCTGGGGTGTGGTGGGGCGTGGGGTAGCGCGGCGGACAGGCCGAGAAGTCAGTGGTTGCTGGCTCATCGGTGGCGTCCTTTCGAGCGGCGTTGAATGGGGAAAGCTGTTTGTGCGGAAACTGTTTGTGGGCGGTTTCCTTCACGGATTCGGCAAGCTGCGCGAAGGCGTGCTGAGGCGGCTCGAGAGTTCTCTGCGATGGCTTGACTATCAGGCTCTTCAGCGCCGCGAGTGAGGAGTTGGTGAGTGGGGGCATGTTCAGGTAGTTCGACGGGTAGTCCCGGAGGTGCAGAGCTGGTCGCTGCAGCAGTGAAAACTCTTTTGACCATTCTGTCTTCAAGGGAGTGGTACGAGAGCACCGCTGCTCGACCTCGAAGTTTGAGTACGCGCAGGCTTTCTGGAAGGGCACCAGCTAAAGAGTCGAGTTCAGCATTGACTGCAATGCGCAGGGCTTGGAACGTGCGTTTTGCTGGGTGTCCGCCAGTGCGGCTAGATGCCGCAGGGATGGCTTGGTCAATAAGTTGGGTGAGTCTGGCTGAGGTGGTGAAAAGCTGGTCGGCGCGGGCTTGGACAATGCGGCGAGCGATGCGTCCAGCGAACCGTTCTTCGCCGTATTCGCGCAGGATGCGGGTGAGTTCGTCTGCACTGAGGGTGTTGATCAGGTCGGCTGCGGTAGGGCCTGTTGTTTGGTCCATGCGCATGTCTAGAGGTGCATCGACACGGTAGGCAAAGCCACGGTCATCGGCATCGAGTTGAAGGGAAGAAACTCCCAGATCCAGGAGGATGGAGTTGACGTGGGAAAAACCGGCATCGGTGATGACGTCGCTGATTTCGTCGTAGGTGGCATGGAAGGGCCGGAACCGGTCACCGAAGCGAGCAAGTCTGGAGCTTGCTAGTTCGAGGGCTTCGGTGTCGCGGTCGATGCCGATGGCGATGGCGATGGGGCAGGCCTCGAGGATGGCTTCGATGTGTCCGCCCATTCCACAAGTGCCGTCTACGTGCACGGGTGTGCCTTCGGCAGCTTCTGGACCAGTGAGGGCTGGTAGAAGAATTTCGGTGACGCGATGGAGCATCACGGGACGGTGGAGCGATGCGGGGTCTTCGTGACGCATCGTCCCTCCTTTGTCTGTTCGAGGCGTGTCCCGCCGTGGTGACGGGGTCGGTCTGCAGCGTGTGGCTACACACACTTAGTTAACGCATATTCACTTCCGGTGCGAAATGCAACGAGCGTGTCACTAGCAAGGTTCCGCTTCGACAAACTTTGCTCACATACGTGAACTGCATTGTGCCGTTGAGGTAATGACCGCTCGACTGCACCGTGCCGGCGGATCCCCCACCGCTTCTTAGTCAGGTTGGGTGGCCTGACTCTTGACGAATCCAACTAGCTGGGTAGGCCTGCGGATTCATTCTTGTTCCGGCGCCGGGGAAGTACGTCGGAGCAAAAACTGAGCGGAGGGAAGTCGACCGGCAGGGGGCAGAGCATCCCGAGCATCGGGCGGGCGAAAAGCCACAGCAGTGTGGTCAAACTCCCGCTAAACGGACATGGACAGATCCGACACCTCAGAAGAGGCCAGGAACCACCTCCTCGGCCTGAGCCGCGAAAGATTCCTCGGATGCCGCGAGATACTCCTCCCACGCTGTGCTGTCCCAGACTTCAAGGCGAGAGCCAGCACCAATGACGGTGAGCTCTTTGTTGAGTCCGGCATATTGACGCAACGCAGGTGGAATCGTGAAGCGACCTTGTTTGTCCGGTATTTCATCTGATGCACCAGACAAAAAGACCCGCATGTAATCACGCGCGGCTTTGCTGGTCATGGGAGCAGAACGCAAACCATCGGCCACACGGACGAATTCATCCATCGGAAAGATGTAGAGGCAGTGTTCCTGTCCGCGCGTCACGACCAGCCCGGGGGCCAGACGTTCCCGGTATTTGGCGGGAAGGATCAAGCGCCCTTTTTCATCGAGACGGGGGTTGTGAGTACCGAGAAACATCTCGCAACACCCCTTCCCTCCGCGGGATCGACGCCACCTCTGATGGGGCATCTTCGTGGACCTTATGGTTTGCCGGACCTTCCCCTCCAGCGCCCTCCACTTTACTCCACTTCGCTCCTCCCGCAGCGCGAAGGGAACGTATCCAGGTTCAATTAGCCGCTAAAAACGCACGTCAGCAAGTACATACACTCAACCTGAGCCACCTCTGTCATCAACCTCCCCCCTAGGTGCAACCACCTATCTACACCTAAGAGAAAACCACCCTCACAACACTGAATATCACCTTCAATCGGAACAAAAGCGCAGTTCAGGGCCATGGATCCAAATAAATGTGACTCAGGTCATTTATGAACACAAACCATGTGGTGATGGGTGCGAAATGCGCATGTGGGGAGAAGTGGAGCGCATTAAGCATGTACACGAGCGACACGCCGACACCCCTGCCGGGCGCTCAAAATTCAATGATTCAACGGCTTCTAGCGCTTTATGGACACCCAAGTCATAAGGCACTCGCATGAAGTCACTCACGCCCACGTGCCCTCAATTTCGGCGACACCTCACATTTCAGAAGCACACGAGCCATCACGAAAGAGAGGAGAGAACACCCTGAAGAAAATAAAAAGGATTGGGCCCACCTAATAGGTGGGCCCAATCCTTTTTATTTAAGTGGAGCTATGGGGATTCGAACCCCAGACCTCTTCCATGCCATGGAAGCGCGCTACCAACTGCGCCATAGCCCCGTACTACATTCGTAATACTTTCGCCCCGTTCCCGCGGCGACCCTTTAATACTAGCCATACTCCGGGTTTAAACCCAAATCGGCAGCCTGGCTAGGGAGAACGTTCCACGAACGTACCCGCCATCCCCGATCAGAGTCCTCCAACTCAGCCAAAGCACAGTTCTGCAAACCACCGAGCATCCGCCACGCAACCGCTTGATCCAGCCCCACCTGCTCGGCAACCAAAGCGCGCGCAGTCACCCCATGAGTTACCAAAAGCCCGACTCCCCCAGCTGATAACCGCGCATCCACTTCAGCCAACAAAGGCCGAACGCGTTCCACCACATCAAGCACCGACTCCCCCGTCGGACCACCACGCTTATCCGAGACAGCAAAGGTGGCCCAGTCCGGACAAGGCTCCAGCTCCGTAACTCGCTTGCCCTGCCACATACCACTGTGAGATTCACGCAACCGCGGATCCAACTCAACACAAACCCCGAGAACCGCCGCGACCTGCTCAGCAGTCTCAGCGGCACGAGAAAGATCCGAAGAAAGAATGAACTCAGGAGAAAAACCCGCCACAAAACCTGCTGCCTGCCTGGCTTGGGCGCGCCCCTCATCAGACAAAGGAATATCCAAATGCCCCTGCACCACCCGATCACGATTGTGCGCAGTAACCCCATGCCGCATCACCAGCAAACGACGCGTCACTATCAATCACCCCACCTTGCTACCACGCACCCCCTGGACCTACACGTCACGACAACTGCGCAGCCGTAGGAAACTCCGGCAACTCAAGCGCAGGGCTGTCCTTCCAGAGACGCTCTAACTGATAAAACTCACGCTCTTCGGTGTGTTGCACATGCACAATCACTCCGTCAAAGTCCATGAGCACCCAACGCCCGCCAGCAAACCCCTCCATAAGGATCGGCTTAGCACCAACTTCCCGCAGACGGTCTTGGATGTTTTCAGCCACCGCCTGCACTTGGCGCTCAGATTCAGCGGAAACGAGCACAAATGCATCAGCCAGCGCGAATCGGCCAGTCACATCCAACGCAACGATGTTTTCTGCGTTTTTCTCATCAGCGGCTAAAGCAGCCACATCGACTAGTTCCTTAATTGGTGCGACAACCGTCACTGGGTCTCCTGCCCATCTAGATACAAACAATGTTTAGCGATGTATTGGACCACCCCGTCTGGCACCAAATACCAAACCGGCTGTCCCGCCGCGACACGCTCACGGCAATCACTCGACGAAATCGCCATCGCTGGGATCTCCGCCAAGCTCAACCCTTCACTGGGCAAACCCTCTGATGTCAGCTCATGCCCGGGGCGGGTCACCCCCACGAAATGAGCCAACGACCACAATTCGTCAACATCTTTCCAGGACAGAATGCGTTTCAATGCATCCGCTCCCGTGATAAAAAACAGCTCCGACTCCGGGCGCTCTTCATGTAAATCCCGCAACGTATCGATCGTGTACGTCAACCCTGGTCGATCAATATCGACGCGGCTGACAGTAAAACGGGGGTTTGAAGCGGTCGCAATCACCGTCATGAGATACCTGTGCTCAGCAGGCGAAACTTTCCGACCGCTTTTCTGCCACGGGTGCCCAGTAGGAACGAACACCACCTCATCCAAACCAAAACGGTGTTGAACCTCACTTGCCGCAACAAGATGGCCATGATGGATCGGATCAAACGTTCCCCCCATCACGCCTACCCTGTGCGTCAGTGGGATCCCCCAGCCTCGGCGGATCCATGCTCCTGAGATACATGACCATGGCTAGCACCGCCATGGATATCCCGCCCCTCAATCATGGCCTGCGCCGAGTGACGGAACATCCACGTAAAAACAAGCAAAAGGACACCTACAGCCAAAGCAATCGCACCGAAAACCCAAGCAGGCATTGGCAAATGATTCACGACGTGAGGCGCGTGAGCCGCAAGACTAAAAACGTGAGTGGACATGTGATCCAGCGTACCCGTGCTCGCTGCCCGCGCAGCACCTCTAGCAAGACACAACACCCAACCACCTCACAACCCACCACGCCCACCTCACCACTAACAGTGCACGAAGCTGATGATGCATAGGGTATGGGGCATGCATCCCGTGTTGTCCGTCGTTATCCCCGTCTACAACGAAGAGGAAGTCCTCCCTCTCATGGTGGAGCGGCTCCGTCCCGTACTCGACGGCCTTGGCCAGACCTACGAGGTCGTCGCGGTCGACGACGGCAGTAAGGACAAATCTGCACTGGTCATGGCCCGTTTGCGACGATCTTGGCCGCAATTTCGCATCATCCGCCTTCGCGCGAACTCCGGCCACCAGGCCGCCATCTCCGCTGGTCTAGCTCGCGCACACGGCGACTACGTCGTCACCATCGACGCAGACCTGCAAGATCCACCCGAAACCATCGCGGAAATGCTCGAGCTAGCACAACAGAAGAAACTCGACGTTGTCTACGGCATCCGCAGCGACCGCAGCACCGACACCGCCTTTAAACGCGGCACTGCCCAAGCCTTCTACGCCACCCTGCGGCACCTATCAAAAACTGACGCCCCCGCCAATGCCGGCGACTTCCGTCTCATGTCGCGTGCCACCGTCGATGCTGTCAACGCTCTTCCCGAACACCACCGCGTGCTACGCCTGGTTGTGCCCCAACTCGGATTCCCATCAGGCGAGGTCTACTACAAACGTGAAGAACGCGCCGCAGGGGAATCAAAATATCCCCTCAGTAAAATGATCGCCCTGTCTGTTGACAGCCTCACTGCTGGCTCCATGGCGCCGCTGCGCCTAGCAACATGGTTCGGCGTACTCGGATTTGTCGGCGCTGTACTCATTTTCTTCTACGCTCTCATCTCTTCACTGACCGACCGCGCTGTAGCCGGATGGACATCTACCGTTATGGCGGTCTCAGCTGTTGGCGGCGCACAGCTGATCTGCGTCGGCATCCTTGGTGAATACGTCGGCCGCATGTACAGCATGATGCAAGGCCGCCCAACCTACTTCGTCGCCCATGACACCGACCTCATCAGCCACGAAAACATCGGAGAAAACGAACCCACCCACCACGACACCAGCGGTGACCGCGATTTCCTCACCGAACTCGCCGACCTTGACGTCCCTGCCACCGGCGAAATTCCCATGTCCCGTAAAGCCGATACGCCTTCAGCAACCGCAAAAGCAACGGCACCAGAAACACCAGCCTCACTCACCACACCTGATGCTGCCACCACAACCGAAAACGAATCCGCCGCAGAGAAACCAGCAGTAGCGCCTGTCACCGCTTTCACCCGCGCATACGAAGAAACGGCCACCGAGCCTGCGCTCGTGACCGCTTCTGGTGAAGCTGCGGAGGGCGCCCAACCGGATACCCCCCGCACACAAATGATCGACGCCGAAGCCCGTCAGGCGGTACGACGCACCTCAGCAAACAAGCTCACTCCCGGAAGCGAGGAAACCGGCAAGTAACGCTCGGCAGCGACCACAGCAGAAAGCCCGGCATTGACGATGGGGTTCATCGGCTGTAGGTCGCTGCCGCTCGATGAAGAGCGGCGAAGAGCAACAGCTGGTCGAAGCAAAACCATCCACGACTTCATCCACTCCAAACGGAAGCCTGGCTGGTCCAGAACCTGGGTGAGAGTCTCGCGGGTGTATCGGCGAAGGTGAGACACAGCTACGTCGTGAGAGCTCCACAGTTTCGGATCCGCTGGAACAGCTACCAGGAAAGCTCCACCCGGTTTGAGTACGCGTGCCACCTCTTTGACACAGCGATCATCTTCTTCGAGGTGCTCAAGCACATCAAAAGCAGTAACGAGATCAAGGCTGGCATCCGATAGCGGAAGCTGCATGGCGTCAGCGCGCATGACAGCTAGTCCACGTTCCTTTGCCACTTCCGCGCCTTCAGGGCCATACTCCAGCGGAGAGACCTGCCACCCCATGTCCCGCAGCACGCGTGTGTTACCCCCACCGGCTGCGCCAACATCAAGAGCGCGACCAGGGGTACGCCCCTCGAGAAGCTTCTTGAGGATGTGACGACGCTCCCTGTACCACCAGTGGTTGTCTTCGAGAGCTGCGAGCTTACGTACTTCGGAACCTTCCATACTGCCGATCCTGCCACGCATCGGGGAAGCGACGGGAATCGAACACGACCCACTCGAACACCAAAGAAGCACTCGGGCTCAATCCGCTAACGCTTCATCCTGGAGGCGCCTACAACAAGCATCGAGAAACTCCACTCCCAGTCCGTGTTCTACCGTGGCTTTCTCACCTTCATCAGGCCACTGCGCAACCATGAATTTTTGACATACAGGCGCGGCCACACAGCCGACTAATTTTCGATACACAGCTCAGTCATCTTCAAGACGCTGCCCCATACGCAAGAGAAAAGGCTTAAAACCGTTCTTTTGGAAGAGGTGAATGGTGGCAGCGTTGTCAGTGAGAGTGCTCGTAGTCCAGTAAGAAATTTCACGCCGCATCAGCTCTTTCCGACACGCAGAGAGAAGATCTGATGCGATACCGCGCCCACGATAGTCAGGTAAAACTACGAGAGATTCCAGCTCACCTCGTGTTTCACCCATATCGAAGGTCGAGTCTGGCGAGACAAAACGTATAGCGGCGTACCCTACTGCCTTATCCTCAACGTTTCCGTTCTCGTCAGGAGTCTGGTCAATCGCGATAAAAACTAAACCGCTGGCATCGTTGATCCAGGCCAAATACTCCTGAAAACGCAGCTGCCACGCCTCATGAGGCTCAAGCACGCGCCATTTCCCACCAGAAATAGTCGCGTATTCGCTGACCATCTGCTTCCACAGAGGCTTAACCTTCGCGATGTCTCGCACGTGCGCGCGGACGATCTGTTGACTCATGAGGAAACCGTATCCACATCCGCCCCGAGAAGCACATGTGGTCTTCCCCATCGCACACTTATTGTGTTCAGTCTGAAGAACAGCCCAACACCAATACGTTCAGATGAAACGGACCAGTATCGCGAGCTGGCCCCACCGCTAAAGGGAGACGTCCACGCCACCAGAGTGTCGCGAAGCAAGATACCGCTCAGCTCGAGTCAGCTCAGCACCGGAGTAAGGGTTCAAGTGGCCACTGCGAAGTAGTGCTTTCCCACGACGATGAAGGTAAGACACGCTCACTTCAACCCCCCGAGGAAGAACACCGTCATGCCGATCAAGAACTAGTTGCAAACTGAACGGTTGAAGATCCTCCCCATTAACGATTCCCGTACCGTACAACCGCTCTCCCGTCACCACGTGAATCAATTCGATATCAGCAGCACTAAGAAGAGACGTATCGGGGGCGCTAGAACGACGGACACGGCGCTCGCCCCGATGAATCACCGGAAAACGCTCAGCGCTTGTAGATGTAGCAGAAGCGTCCGCTTTAACCACAGCAGGCACAGGCGGAGTCACCGGTTGCGGCAAACGCACATCGATAATCAACATGACTCCCCTGTACAGCATGACAGCGTGTATTTAAGAACGATCAAAGTAAAACCGTTCTGGCCATCTGACCAGGGAAGATGTGCACAACGATGGTGTGGTTCTCTTTCTTCGAAGAAAGAGAACCACACCATCGTTCACTCACTCATCGTGAGAAGGGTCCGTCCACAACCCAGCACGACGCTCCTCATCAAACTGCGCCCGTGCAGCAGCCCGCGATGCTCTGCGCTCGTCATAAGCCTTGCGTTTCTCAGCGCGAGTGGGGCGATGCATGTCCTCAAGTCGCAGGTCCGTTCCACGAGGACCAAGCAACTCAGCACCAGCAGTAATCGACGGTTGCCAATCAAACACCACAGCACTGTCTTCTGGGCCGATATAAACGGTGTCCCCTGCCACTGCACCTGCCTTAACCAAGGCGTCCTCCACGCCAGCTTTGGCAAGCCTGTCTGCGAGGAACCCAACAGCCTCATCATTTGCGAAGTCAGTCTGCCGCACCCACCGCGTGGTTTTATCTCCGATAACGCGGTACACCGGGCCCGTAGACTCCATTTCACGGCGCACTTCGAAGCCGGTCTCATCCACAGCCTTCGGCCGAATCGTAATTCGACGACGAGGTTGTTCTTCTTGCTCAGAAGCAACACGAGCACGGGCTTGAGCAACATGTTTAGCAAGCGAGAAAGAAAGCTCTTTCAGCCCAGTACGCGCCACCGCCGAAATGACATGCACCTCTAGACCACGTGCTTCCAAGTCAGGTTTGACGAATTCAGCCAGCTCTTTAGCTTCCGGCACGTCAGCTTTGTTGAGCACGACGATGCGGGTGCGGTCCGAAAGAGGGCGCCCCCCCAGCGTGGACTCGGGAACATACTCCGCTAATTCATGCTCGATAACATCGAGGTCACTCATCGGGTCGCGATCCGCTTCAAGGGTTGCGCAGTCAATGACATGCACAAGCACATGGCATCGCTCAACATGCCGTAAGAACTCCAATCCAAGCCCCCGGCCTTCATGCGCACCCGGGATCAGGCCAGGAACGTCGGCGACGGTGTAGCGGGCACTCCCCGCAGTGACAACGCCAAGATTCGGCACGAGCGTGGTGAACGGATAGTCCGCAATTTTTGGTTTCGCGGCGCTCATCACAGAAACCAAAGAAGATTTACCGGCCGAGGGGTACCCGATC
This sequence comes from Dermatophilus congolensis, assembly GCF_900447215.1. Classification (NCBI taxonomy): domain Bacteria; kingdom Bacillati; phylum Actinomycetota; class Actinomycetes; order Micrococcales; family Dermatophilaceae; genus Dermatophilus; species Dermatophilus congolensis. Next base: position 548,868 of record NZ_UFYA01000001.1, on the reverse strand, counting down.
AGCGCGACATCAGCCAGAGTTTTAAGCTCGAGAACAACTTCCGCCTCTTCACCGGGTTCTCCCATCAGAGCAAAGCCAGGCGCCTTACGTTTCGTGGAGGCAAGAGCTTTGTTCCCCAGACCACCATGTCCGCCCTCAACGATGGTGAACTCCGTCCCCTCGCCAACAAGATCGGCCAAGACCTGTCCATCACGGGTAGAAATCACAGTGCCATCTGGAACAGGAAGGATGAGGTCCTCACCGCGCGCACCATTACGCTCATCACCTTCCCCCGGACGTCCGTTACTCGCTTTGCGATGTGGGCTGTGGTGGTATTCAAGCAAAGTGGTCAGCTGATGATCCACACGGAAAATGACATCACCGCCATGACCTCCATTGCCGCCGTCAGGGCCACCGAGGGGCTTGAACTTTTCACGGTGAACAGAAACGCATCCGTGACCACCATTACCGGCGGTGACATGAAGGACGCAGCGATCGACGAATGCAGGCATGATCCCCATCATCACATGCGCGCGAATAGGTGGTAAATCCAGCTCACACCTGTGCTGCCAGGCCGTGTTCTTTTCGAGGAACCTCGCAGCTACCCCCATGACTGTGAAAGATACGACCGTAGTCGTACTTTTCTGAGACCACCGACATACCGAAGAACGATGACGTTACATCCCGTTGTCAGTCAGAGTTGCCCTATGGCCGTAAAAGACTCCACCGAGCCTGGCAAACGTGCATTCTTGACTCGTTTTATCACAGGCTTTCTTGTCGTCACAGGTGTGACTGTCGGTGGCATATCTGCGACATATACCTTTGGCCCTATCTTTGGCCTTTACATCATGCCGCCATCGATGCAGCGTTACGGCCAGATAGCTCTCAATATTCTCGACGAAGGGGTATACGCATCAGGACCAGCATGGGAACAGATGCGCGCCGAGGTAGAAGAAGCAATCAGTACAGCTAATTCATACGATGACCTTCACCCAGTACTAGCCAAAGCTGCAAAAATAGCTGGTGGGAAAAACTCCCAACTGATACCCGCACCCCCTGCTCAGTCATTACCTGCGCCTGTGTTCCACACCCCCACCGTTGCACCTGCCGCGGGCGCAACAGCCAAGCACCCTTCCGTCACTACAGTGACGATGCCTTCCCTCGGCATGGTGGACGCAGAGTCCCAAGCACGCTACGCACGAGTTATCGCTGACGGAATCGACCAAGCCGCCCCGAGCACATGCGGATACATCGTCGATGTGCGGAACAACTCAGGAAAAAACATGTACCCCCTACTGTCAGGGATAACTGCACTCATACCGAACGGAGTCTCCGTCATTTTCGCCACTCGAGAAGATGCCCGCGTAGAAGTAACAACACACTCCGACGGCGCAGGTGTCGCAGGCACAGTCATCTCTGTTGGTGATCGAATCAAACGAACACATGCGCCCATAGCAGTACTTCACGGAGAACAAACATCCGCCAGCGGTGAAGCAGTAGTCACAGCTCTTCGTGGGCTGCCCCACGTGAGAACTTTCGGGACGCCAACAGCTGGCCACACTTCAGGAAGTGTCACGCCACGACTCTACGACGGCGCCACATTGACACTCACGAAAAATCTTTATCTCGACCGCTTTGGTAACAACCTAGCCGAGAAGCCCCTCCAACCAGATGAGCACAGCGAGAATGAATCAGCTGATGAGGCAGCACGTCAGTGGCTTGCAGCAAAGAAATGCCCCTCCAAGCGGTGACTCATCAGAAGTACCCAGTAAATATTCACACGTTATAAAAACGAGCCAGTCAGTCATGACTGGCTCGTTTTTATAACAAACTCGATGGGGCGTCACTCAGCAGCGACGGGCTCCACAATGCTAACGACCTTGCGGCCACGCTTGGTGCCGAACTCAACCGCACCAGCGGAGAGGGCGAACAGCGTGTCATCGCCGCCACGGCCGACGTTCACGCCAGGGTGGAAGTGCGTGCCACGCTGACGGACGATGATCTCACCAGCGTTGACCAGCTGACCACCAAAACGCTTCACACCAAGGCGCTGCGCGTTCGAGTCACGACCGTTTTTGGAGCTGGATGCACCCTTCTTGTGTGCCATGTCAAACCTCTCTTACGACGACGAAAAATCAGGCGTTGATCGCGGTGATCTTGATCTGCGTGAGGGGCTGACGGTGGCCCTGACGCTTGCGGTAACCCGTCTTGTTCTTGTACTTAACGATGGAGATCTTGGGGCCCTTCGCGGCTTTCACGATCTCAGCGGTAACAGTGGCTTTACCGAGCTTTTCGGCGCCTGCAGTCACCTTGTCACCGTCAACGAGCAACACCGGAGTGAGTTCGATGTTAGAACCGGGCTCGGCATCAATCTTGTCGACCAGGAGCTTGTCGCCAACTGCCACCTTCTCCTGGCGGCCACCGGCGCGAACAATCGCGTACACGTAAACACACTCACTTTCTGGGGTTGCTGCGCCGCTTGCTACCGGCCCGTCGCCCGAATGGCACGAGTCACGGTGGACGCACGACATATCACTGTACCGTGCGCTGGGAAGTCACCCAAACGCACACGATCACTCAGCGGTGCTACTTTCTCCACCGGCAGCAACTTCACCCGTAGCAGCCGGAGGACCTGCAGGCGCTCCTGCAGCACGACGCCCCGCACGGCGAGTCCGCTTCTTCGGAGCAACAGCCTCTTCAGCAACAGATACCTCAACCTCAGCAGGCTCATCCGACACGACAGATGCAACCATTGCGAGCTGAGTTAACGGCGCAGCATCCACCACAGCAGCTTCCTGCACAGTCATCAGCCCCATACCGCTACTATCTGCGGCTCCCGATGGCGCGCTCGCAGCACGACGCCCCGCACGGCGAGTCCGCTTCTTAGTAACTTCCGGTTTAACCGCTTCCGCCTCCGAAGCCACTACTTGCGCTGCTGCCTCTTCGACCTTTGCTTCGGCAGACTCAACAGGCGAAACAACCTCCGGCTCCGTCGCAACAATGGCAGTCACCGCCTCACCCACAGCGGTGCGCGGCGCTCCTGCAGCACGACGACCTGCACGGCGAGTCCGCTTCTTTACTGGCTCAGGCGCCTCGCCCTCAGCTGCCACCTGGTCCGGAACGCTCTTGAGCGCAGCCGCTACCTTCGCCATAGCAGCAGCGGAAACGCCGCGGCGCTCCTCACCAGACTCTTCTAGAACCTCTTCGACCGGCTCAATAACTTCTTCGACCAGCTCAACTTCCTGCGGCTTAGGCTCAGGCGCTTCGGCATTCTTACCTTTACGACCTTTACGTGCCTTACGCCCCTCACCATCAGGCTCACCTGAAGGCAACTTAGGTGTATTCCGAACGATGATTCCACGCCCATGACAATGCTCACACGTCTCAGAGAACACCTCAATCAGCCCGGCGCCGACTCGCTTACGCGTCATCTGCACCAAACCAAGCGAGGTCACCTCAGCAACCTGGTGCTTAGTCCGGTCACGCCCAAGGCACTCAACCAGGCGACGAACCACCAGCTCACGGTTGGACTCCAACACCATGTCAATGAAGTCGACCACAATGATGCCGCCGATATCGCGCAAACGCAGCTGATTAACGATCTCCTCAGCCGCTTCCAAGTTGTTTTTAGTGACGGTTTCTTCCAGGTTTCCGCCTGCACCAACAAACTTGCCCGTGTTCACGTCGATGACCGTCATCGCCTCAGTGCGGTCAATAATCAACGAACCGCCGCTGGGCAGCCAGACCTTACGGTCCATCGCCTTAGCCAGCTGCTCATCAATGCGGTAAGTCGTAAAAAGATCTGCTTTCTCAGTCCACTGGGTCACACGATCACGCAGATCAGGAGCAACCGACTCCACATACTCACTCACCGTCGCCCACGCGTTACTTCCCGAAACAACAAGCTTCGAGAAGTCCTCGTTGAAGATGTCACGAACAACTCGGACAGTCAGCCCCGGCTCCCCGTGCAAGAGCACCGGCCCATGACCACTCGCCGCTTTCTTCTGGATTGTTTCCCACTGACGCGCAAGACGCTTCACATCAGCGGTCAATTCCTCCTCGCTGGCGCCTTCGGCAGCAGTCCGCACGATCACGCCAGCGTCCTCAGGCACGATCTTTTTCAACAGCGACTTCAACCGCGCACGCTCTGTGTCTGGCAACTTACGAGAAATCCCCGTCATAGAGCCATCCGGCACATACACAAGGAACCGTCCAGGCAACGAAACCTGACTCGTCAAACGAGCACCCTTATGACCAATCGGGTCCTTGGTCACCTGCACCAGCACGTTCTGCCCCGGCGAAAGAGCATTCTCGATACGTCGCTGACTACCACCCTCAAGACCAGCAGCATCCCAATTCACTTCACCGGCATACAGCACACCATTACGGTTCTTACCGATATCAACGAACGCTGCCTCCATCGACGGCAACACATTCTGAACACGACCCAAGTAGACGTTACCCACGCTGCTTGCGCCAGAGCTACCACCAGCACTGCCATCAGCGCCAGAGAGATAGTGCTCAACTAGCACACCATCCTCAAGCACACCGATCTCAATCCGATTATCAATCTCACGGATCGCCATAACCCGTTCGACACTTTCACGACGCGCCAAAAACTGCGCCTCCGTGATGATCGTGCGGCGCCGACCAGCCTCACGACCATCCCGACGCCGCTGCCGCTTCGCCTCCAGGCGGGTTGAACCCTTAATCCCAGTCGCCTCATCACGGCTCTTACGCGACTCACGCACACGAGTCGTTACACCAGGCACATCCTCTTGAGCCTCTACCGAAGACCCTGCACGGCGACGACGCCGGGTACGCCGACGGCTAGAACGGCCTTCCTCATCCTCACCACCCTCATACTCATCGCCGTCCGAATAAGAATCACTCGAAGAGTCATCAGTGTCCTCATCTGTCGACGAAGATTCCTCGTCAACAGACTTCACCGCATCTTCGTTATCCTCCCCCAACGAACGGCGCCGTCCACGCCCACCCCGACGACGTCGACGGGTGCGGCTCTCACTGGGCTCAGACTCATCAGCGCCATCCTGCCGCTCTTCAGCCTCAGCGACATCTGCCTGCAGATCGCCATCAACAACATCTTCCTGTGGAGCCTCCAGCTCCACATCCCCTTCATGATCACTGCGGTGACGAGCCCCACGCCCACCCCGACGCCCGCGACGACTACGCCGCGCACCACGAGATTCCCGTTCGTCCTCGCCGTCATCACTACCCTCACGCGGCTGCGGCTCCTCAACTTCATCAGCCGAGGACTCGTTCACCTCCACCCGCTCAGAACGCACACGACGACGCACCGTCGTCACGGCAGTCGGATCGGGAGCCTGAAAAATCAACCCAAAACTTGCACCCACAGGTGCTGCAGCCGATCCACCAGAGACAGCCATAACTTCATCCAACTGCGCATGTGATGTGTTTTTTTCATCGGAAGCCATCTGGCATTCCTTCCCGCAGCACGCCAACGGCGACCACGCCCATAACCTCTGCACCGCGCGCGCCAATGTTCGTCAGCGCCTATGGAACCGGTGTATCCGATCCACTAAAAGTCTGATCTCCAACCCCACGGGCTCGCGGTCACGCGTCACCTCACGGAGTAGCCGAAGCAGTTCCGGCAGCGAATGGATCGGCCACCGCTGCGGCTGCGAGCTCGAGCGGGCCTTGGGCCAAGCGCGTCGCCTTAACTGGACGCGCAACATTCAAATCTACGGCTGCTCGCATCGCAGCAAGAACATCTTCGGGGCGTACGGCGGGCGTGGTATGCCGCACTACCATTTCCAGTATCGCACACGGAGCCGACTCCGATACCGAGTGCATCGACAACACCGCCTCGCGAGTGTCATAAGTGCGTGGCCCCTTCTTCAACACCCGCGTGATCTCAGCCTTCTCCAAACTCAGATACGCAGCTACCGCCCGATCCAACTCGGCGTGCTCCTCCTGAGAAACCTCACCAAACTCCACACGCCACAATGACCCCTCCATCAACTCAGCCAACGAGCCACCAACACCCTCAACCACCTCAACTACCCCATACCCATCCGGCAAAGCAGCATCCAAAGCTTCACAAACGGCCTGCGGATCCAACCGGCGAGTCACCGAAATCTCGACATACTCAGCCTCACTCGCGGTACCTGTCGGAGCTGCATTCGTATACGAAATTTTCTGGTGCGGATGGAATCCAGCCGAATACGCCACCGGGATCGCTGCACGACGCAAAGCCCGCTCCAGCGCACGCTGAAAATCACGGGTAGAAGTAAACCGCAGCCGCCCCCGCTTCGCATAACGAATACGTAGTTTCTGCACCGCAGGATCCGGCGCTGGTCCAGTAGGAACCCGCTGACGTCGCTTCTTCGCAGGCTGCGACACCGACTTCTCCGACGTCTTTACCGCATCAGATTCACCGCCGGTCAACAACGCCTGCTCTGCAGTGGTATCGCTACTAGACATGGCCCAAAAGCCTAACTGCCCCCACGCCTAGCTCAACTCGGTGAGCCCCAACACCCCCATACCTGAACAGCCTCATAGCCCCAAAACACTCAAAAACCACGGCAACACCGCCAAAAATCCACCAAGAAAAATCACCACAAAATCCCATCGATTCCATACCGCAGGCTCAACCCACGTACGCCGCACCCCTGGCCCCCCCAACCGTTCATACCCGCGAGCCGACATCGCCACCGTAACCACCCCAGCCTGCCGCAACGACTCAACCAACAACGCAATCGTCAACCGCCACAACTCCCCTGCCCTACCCAACACACCTCGATCAGCCGCCACGCCCCGAACCCGACGCGCCCACCTCAACTCCTGCCACTCCTGCGACAACGAATCCAACCGCTGCAACGCAGCCACAGCAGAAAGCACCGCGCGCGCAGGAAAACGCAACCGCTGCCCCAAGTGATCCCCCAGCTGCGAGACATCCACCAAACCAACAATCACAACCCCCGGCCACGCAAAATACGCAACTCGCAACCCAGCCGTCGCAGCCACAGCTAACGACGAATCCTCAGCAAGCAACCAATTCGACCAAGTCACCGAAGCCACCGCAAGCACCGGAGGAACCATCCGACGCCAGTCACAAGCAGCCCGCCCCGCGATCCCCACCGTGACAACCACAACAACCAAAAAAGCCACACCCGCCACGGGCAAAGACCAAATACTCACCCCCCCAACGGCAACAAGAAACGAAAATCCCATAAGAGAAAGCGGCCCAGCCTGGCACCCCAAAAAACCGGCCCGACATCCCCCCCGGCCCCCTGACAAACCAGCATCACTCATCAGGAAACCTCAACCGTGCTATCAACTAACCCCGAACTCCCACACAGTGACCGATCATGACTGGCCACAACGACACCCGCCCCCACCTGACACATCACACTCATAACACCAGCAACAGCCGCCCACGTACCGCGATCTTGACCAACAGTAGGCTCATCAAGAGCAACAAAACCAGGGCCGTGCAACACCGCAGAAGCAACAGCTAAACGACGCTTTTCCCCTCCAGAAAGAGAATGCGGATTACGGCCCAACACATGCCCCAAAGACAACGCTTCAGCGACTTGCTCACCGCGCTGCTCAACACCCACCAGACCCAAAACACGAGCCGTCGCCACCAAACTGTCCCAGACAGTGTCAGCCACCACCGTCTGCGAAGAACGTTGCGGCACCCACGAAACACGCGCAGCGAGCACGCGCGAACTCCACTCTGCAGGCGAAGAAGAACCCATAAAACCCTCACCAAAAAGAGCAGACGTGGCCCGAACCGAACCCGACGTAGGCGCTGCAAGACCAGCTAAAAGCCGCAAAAAAGACGACTTACCCGCCCCACTACGCCCTTGTATCCCCAAAACCTCTCCAGCTCGCACACACGCATCAGTAGAAGTAAGCACCTGCACCGGCGCGCGCCGCGTCCGCGTCAACGAACGCGGCGGAGTACGGAGCCACTCAACCTGCTCCGCCACCATCAACACATCACCAAAAGCAGGCCGTTTTCTCTCCACATGCCCCGCGACAAACAGCCCTTCAGGAAGAGGCAGCGGTGCCGGATCAGACACACCCGGCACCCACACCCCCAAACTCGACAACATCTCACGACACGTGTCCACATGACTGACCGGAAAATCCGACACAAGAGAACCCTCAGCGCCCATCACCAACACTCGATCAACAAGAGGCAGCCACGGCTCAATACGATGCTCAACCACAATTAGAGTGCTCCCCCGAGCACTCACCGACTGATCAACAGCATCACGAACCACAGCTGACGACTCCTCATCAAGACAGGCAGTCGGCTCATCCAGCAGCAGCACCTCAGGGCGAGGAGCAATCACCCCCGCAAGGGCAAGCCGCTGAGCCTCACCCCCAGAAAGCGCTAAAGTCGAACGCGACGTTGGGTAAGGGAATCCCACCAACTCCAAAGCTTCCCGAACAGCCACATGAATATCTGAGCGAGGCATCGCAGCGTTCTCACAGCCGAAAGCAACATCACGACCAACCGTGGCTGCCACCAGTGCATCCGCAGGATCTTGAGTAAGAAGACCAACATTGCCTCCGCGCTGCAGCGAACCATGCAAAACGCCAGGATCAACCTCGCCTAGAACACCAGCAATCGCATGCAGCAACGTAGATTTTCCCGCACCAGAAGGACCAATAAGAAGGACTCGCTCACCAGGGTCTATTTGAAGATCAACCTCATGCAGTACCGGAGTCTGTTGACCCTCCGGTATCCACGTCAGACCTTCTAAACGCACTGCACCGAGAGGCAGGTTTTTACCCGACACGATCAGTGCCTGCAATCCAAACCTGGCTGCTGAAGAGCATCACGCCCCGCAGGCAACGCCCGCAACGCCCCCGTCGAGGCAAGGGCACGCATGATGCTCCACCCACCGCACCCGGCAATAAGCACACCCGAAACTGCGGCAGCACCCAACGACACAAAACGCCACACCCACGCATATTCAACCTGATAAACCCACCACTCATAACCAGCAATCTCCACGACCGCGGCAAGAAAACCACCAAGGATCGCAACGCTTACGCCTGCCCGACGCCACCGGAATAACGCGAATGCAGTCTCAACCCCCAGCCCCTGCAACGTGGCGGAAACCATCACCATCGCTCCCCACTCATTACCAAGCGCCATCTCCACAAAAGCAGCAATACACTCGATAAACACTGCTGCACCTGGCCGACGCACAATAAGCATTCCGACAACACACGGCAGCAGCCACACACCCAAGGTCAACGACATCAGTGGCGGAAACACCAAAGCCAGCTTCACAAAGGGATAGAGCAAAACATCCCACGCCCAGAACGCCACTCCGAACGCGACGCCCAACATCGCCAGAGTCACGAAATCAAGCCCGCGCCACGCTGCTGGCCCACCACGTGCCACTGCAAAACGTGCCCGCTCATCGCCGCTTCGCGGCGCTTCTGTTCCTACTGCCATCAGAACACCCGTTTCTCACCGCGATTGCGGTGCCACACGGGGAATAGGCGCCATTTGATAGACGCCCACGAGAAGATCCCGACTCCCTACACCGGTACTAACCGGATCAGGTTCGAGGGTCTGCGGAACACCCGCACTCTCAGCGCTGTCTGCGCTCCCCTGTCGTAAAAACGAGCATACACACGCTCTCTTCACCGCGGCCTTGGGCACCGCACTACCTGCCTACACCACGACGGGGCGGCGCGAGCTTTTCACTCACGCCGCCCCGCATCTTCAAATCAACGCACTGCGCCTAAAGCAAACTCAGTGCACGGACGACTCACCCAACTTTCTCCGTGAGTTTTTCAGCTCCATCCCGCAACACTGTCAAAGGCAACAACGTCGCCCCTGTAGGACCAATCTCGATATCCGTCCCCATCGTTGGGCACACCCCACAGTCGAAACAAGGCGTCCAACGACAGTCGTCCTGCTCCACCTCTTCAAGAGCGTCTTGCCAGTCATCCCACAACCACTCCTTATCCAAACCAGAGTCGATGTGATCCCACGGAAGCACCTCTTCTTCAGTGCGTTCACGCGTGGTGTACCACGCCAAATCAATAGGCCACCCATGTTCATCGTTCATCACGTCGAACACTTCTGCAGCCTTAGTCACCCACCGTGTGTGTGAAAAATGTTCACTCCAACCATCAAACTTTCCACCATCACGCCAAACCGCCTCAATGACCTCACCCACACGACGATCACCGCGCGAAAGCAAACCCTCAATCTGACCTGGCTTGCCATCGTGATAGCGATACCCGATAGACCTTCCGTACTTCTTGTCTGCCCGAATCGCATCACGCAACTTCACCAAACGAGCATCTGTCTCCTCTGGCGACAACTGCCCCGCCCACTGGAAAGGAGTGTGCGCCTTCGGCACAAACCCACCAATCGACACAGTGCAACGAATATCTTTGTTGCCGCTGACCTTTCGGCCCTCCTCAATCACCCGAGAAGCCATCTTCGCAATCTGCAGCACATCCTCATCAGTCTCCGTGGGCAAACCACACATGAAGTACAACTTCACCTGACGCCAGCCAGCGCCATACGCCGCCGAAACCGTCTGGATAAGATCGTCCTCACTCACCATCTTGTTAATCACACGACGCAAACGCTCACTCCCTCCCTCGGGAGCAAACGTCAAACCAGACCTGCGTCCATTACGAGACAACTCATTAGCAAGATCGATATTGAACGCATCCACCCGCGTACTAGGCAACGACAAAGACGTATTCGTCCCCTCATAGCGATCCGCCAACCCCTTCGTGATCTCAGCGATCTCCGAATGATCCGCACTCGACAACGACAAAAGGCCGACTTCCTCATACCCCGTCGCAGCCAAACCGCTTTCCACCATCTCACCGATACCAGTGATCGAGCGCTCCCGCACCGGACGGGTAATCATCCCGGCCTGACAAAACCGGCACCCTCGCGTACAGCCACGGAAAATCTCTACACTCATCCGCTCATGCACCGTTTCAGCAATCGGCACGATCGGCTGTTTCGGATACGGCCACTCATCCAAATCCGTAACCGTATGCTTCACTGCCCGTTCAGGAACGCCAGCAGCCAAAGCCTCATCCTTCAAGCAGACCTGTTCAATACACCCATCGGCCCGGTACGTCACCTCGTAAAAACCAGGAACATAAACGCCCCCATCCACAGCCAAACGAGTCAACAACTCCGTCCGGCCACCAGGGCGCCCCTCCTTCTTCCACGCAGTGATGATCTCGCTAGCCTTCAATACTGCTGCCTCACCATCACCAATAATCGCGGCATCAATAAACCGCGCAATTGGCTCCGGGTTAAAACTGGCATGACCACCGACAAGAACAATCGGGTCATCAACACCGCGTTCATGCGCATGCAGCGGAATCCCAGCCAGGTCCAGCGCCTCCAACATGTTCGTGTAGTTCAACTCCGTGGAAAAACTAATCCCAAGAACATCGAACTCACACACCGCACGGTGCGCATCCACCGTCAACAGCGGCACCCCCGAAGCACGCATACTCTCAGCCAAATCCGGCCACACTGCATACGTACGCTCAGCCAGGGCATCAGAACGCTCATTCAGCACTTCATAAAGGATCATCAGTCCCTGATTGGGCAGCCCCACCTCATAAGCATCTGGGTACATAAGAGCCCAACGAGCAGTCAATTCCTGCTGCTCCCCATCAGGTCCGGTGGCGAAACCACCGCAATCCCAATCCTTGACCTGGCTGTTCATCTCGCCACCGAGGTATTGGATGGGTTTATTGACCGCTCCGAGCAGCGGCTCGAGTTGGTCGATTCTCGAGGTTCCACGCATACCACCAGGGTATGCGTGGGGTGATCTTCATCCCAATCGCGCCGCACTCAACACTATTCGCGCATTAAACGAGATAATTCAAAGTTTGAGCGCCGCATCAAGAGCCGCATTCAACGCAATCTCCCGAAAGCTACTACCCCAACCTCGCTGATCGTGGACCTCCGCAGCCAAACTATCCGCCGAATAGAGAATCTGCCCAAACCTCACCCCACGGAACTGTGCCATCGCAGACAAAGCCGAGCACTCCATCTCGACAACCTCGCAGCCCTGCCCTCGACGAGCAGCCACCTTTCCCGGAGTCTCACGGAAAAACCCATCTGTCGTCCATGTCGCAGCCTCCACGAACTCCAACCCCAACCCCTCAATCGCCTCGCCACACGCAGCACGCACCTGCGCATCAGTTTCTACCCACCGGCCAGCAGGAAGGTAGTGGTACGACGTGCCCTCATCGCGCAAAGCTTTCGTCGGAAGAATCAACGCCCCCGCCTCGTGCGGCACCAACGAGCCACATGACCCCACCGCCACAAGCGTATCTACGCCAAGCATCACTGCACGCTCAGCAACCGTCACCGACGCAGCCGCCCCCACCGGCATATTTACCAGTGCAAGTTGCTCACCCTGGTACTCCCCCACCCACATCGGTACGACTCCAGCGATGAGATCAAACTCAAACCCCACCTGCCATCCCTGAGCCGCCGCGAACTTCTGGACCACATCCCCAAGGAACGCCAACACAATCCGCCGCGGCAAAACCGGATCATTACCAGCCTCAGCCGCACGATGCCCATCACCAACAAAGTCACGCACATCTGCGTCATATTCAAGAAGCGGGACCTGCCCCCCAAAGAACTGTGCACTCATACCGACGGCACCACCGACGAAAGAATCTGCCTTGTCTGTGCCACATCCTGCTCCATGCACTCCAACAACTCCTCCACCGAGTCAAACTTCAACGTAGGCCGCAACATCTTCACAAACTCAACATTCACACGCTCGCCGTACAAATCCAGATCTGTTCGGTCAAGCACATAGGCCTCTACGCGCCGCTGCGTGCCCTCAAACGTAGGATTCGTACCCACCGAAATAGCCGTCGGCAACATACGTTCAGCCGAACCAACCGGCATCCCCGGCCGAATCAACCACCCCGCATACACCCCATCAGCAGGAACAAGCCCCTCACTGTCCGTACTCAAATTAGCTGTCGGATACCCCAGCTCACGCCCACGGTGATCCCCGTGAACCACCTCACCAGAGACAACATGCGGACGCCCCAAAACCTTGGCCGCCTCCCCCACCTCACCACGAGCAAGGAAATCCCGCGTCATCGACGATGACCACCGCTGCACAGCAGCCTCTGAGCCAGCACACACCCCCACATCATCAAGAACCACCGTTTCGAATCCAAACTCCTCACCTAGCGCACGCATCGTCTCCACATCGCCCGCATTACGGTGCCCAAACCTACTGTCACGGCCCAGAATGACCGCCTTAGCGTTAAGCCCCTCCACGATCACCTGCTGCACAAACTCTCGCGGACTCAACTGCGCAAACTCCGCAGTAAAATCCAAAACCAGCACGCCACCCAATCCACTATCAGCCATCCGATCCAACCGCTGAGAAGTGCTGCACACCATCTCCGGAGCGTCTTCTGGACGAAGCACAGCCAATGGGTGCTGCGCGAATGTAATCGCCACAGAAGTCACCCCCCGCGATGCAGCCTGCGAATTCAATGCGCTCAACACCGCTCGATGCCCCCGATGCACACCGTCGAAAGTTCCTATAGTCACGGCAGTGGGGCCGAGATCGGCGGGCAGATCAGATACCTGGTTCCAGCGCAGCACGACGACTACTGTATCGCCCGCCCTCTACCCTCTGCGCAGGCTACGCAACGTCTGAGCGCGCGCACGCGCCGCAGGCAACGCAATATCACGATAAATCGCAGCACACTGCTCATCTCCACGAGATTCAGCACGGCGCAAAAGCATCTGCACATCACTAGGGGTCTTGTTCTGCGCGAACTTACATTTGGCGACCACGCGCTCAATCGGAATCTCAACTCCCACCACTGCGCGCAACATCTTTTCGATGAAATCCCCTGGAGCATCATCCGTGCGCCACTGCTCAGAAGAACCAGACTCAAACCTGCCACTCAACTGAGTCACATGTTCACGTAACCACACCAAATCCTCATGCAATAGCAAAGGCCCATACGCATGCACAGCAACGTAATTCCATGTAGGAACAACCCGACCTGTATCTTCGTGCGACGGCAACCCAGCAGGCGAAACATACTCGTCCGGGCCCCGAACAATAACTAACGCCTGCTCCTCTGGCTCCCGCCGGCCGTAATCACGCACAATCGGGTTATTTCGCGCCACATGCATGCGCAGCCTGCCCCATAGCGTTCCGTCATCAACCCACTGCAAAGGCAGAAAAGTCGCCTCAGGAACCCCATCAGTCACCGTCACCACATCAGCAGTCTGCGCAGACGCTATATATCCATGCACCTGCTCATCAGACATCCGAAAATGCGCTGGAACATACATAGCCACACGCTACGCCGCCCCACACGCCCACCCGTCCTCAAAATTCCTTACGGGAAAAGAACGCGGAAACGCTCCAAAACCACTGGCATATCATCGGCGAAATCTCGACCATGAGCAGCCTGATCAACAAGTTCGCGACGGCGCGTATGCTTCCACGACGACACCGCCCCATCCCCTTCGCCTTCCGCGCGCACATGCTCAGCATCTACCTCATCAAAACGAACCACCCGCACCTGCGTCGTCACCACCAGCGCACGCGGATCGCCCACCCCATCAAGCACAATCCCCATCGCTCCCACCTGCGGCAAATCAGCCCCAACCAATTCGTAATCCCACGCCGCGGCCGCCGTTGCAGTTTTCTTACCCTGCAAAATCAACTGAACAGCCCGATCTGCCTCCTCTGCTGAGGTACCAAAAGCCCACGCAGGAGGGCGCAAACTATCACCGGCGTTCGGACCAAAAACCACAGGCACAGGATTCAACATCGCCCGCAGCTTTGCCTCCTCCCAGAAGGCCTCGATCTTCTCGCCTTGAGCATCTTCCAACAAGTGCTGCCCCTCCTCGACCTGCATTACGCCCCTCACCCACAACGCATACACACCTTGAACACTGCCCCCGAAAATCAGGGAGCAGAGAAAACAACCTCAGGCATCACACGCGACGACGACTCATCAAGAATCGCGACTAACTTCCCATCAGGACCAAACGCAGCAACCGGACCAATCCGCCCTGGAAGTTCTGCAGGAATACGCACCCCATGCGAAAGCTGCTCAGCCATATCTTTATCCAGCTCCCGAACCGGGATAGAAGCACGCGCCGCTTCTTCCAACGACACCAAAGGCAAGCCAGAAGTACCCACTTGCGGATTGTCACCATTGCGAGGAGCACCAGCAGCTCGCGCCTGCTCAAGCTCTTCCACGGTAGAAGCGCGATCAAGCGTTATTTCCCCTACCCGAGTGCGCCGTAACACCGTCAAGTGACCACCGACGCCCAGCAAAGTCCCCAAGTCACGAGCTAAAGCACGCACATACGTACCCGAGGAGACAGTCACCTCAATATCAAGGAAAATAGCCGGAACAGGGTCAGCAGGAATAGCAGATACCGGCACCAGAGAAGAAACCTCTTCGCCTCGTTCACGCCGATGAATCGCAGCAGGATCTTGTGCCTCTTCCTGCGGGGGAACTACTTGCCCACGACTTACCTGGTGAACATGGAAAGTAGAAACCCGAACCGGCCTGCCCTGAAGAACAACTTCCTCTCCAGCTCGCGCACGCGTATACGAACGCTTCCCATCAATTTTGATAGCGCTCACCGTGCTAGGCACCTGAAGAATATCCCCGGTGAGAGAAGCAACAGCTTTGTGAATATCTTCATCAGACAGCGCTTCAATAGAGCCTGCTGGCGCCACGGAAGTTGCTACCCCTTCCGCGTCATCTGTCATCGTGCCAACACCGAGGCAAACCGTAGCGGTGTACGTCTTATCCGCTCCGACGATGTACGTGAGCATACGCGTCGCTTTATTCACTCCAACGACCAGCACACCCGTTGCCATCGGATCAAGAGTGCCTGCATGACCCACTTTGCGAGTGCCAGCAAGGCGCCGGCACAGACCGACCACCTGATGCGAAGTCCATCCAGCGGGCTTATCAACTACGAGAAGCCCATCCCCCACCGTCGGGTCGATCGCGCGTGCCACGACTCAGTCTCGCTCCTCGCCAGCGCTCTCATGCTTGTACGGGTCGCTTTCTCCTGCGAACTGAGCGCCACGGGCCGCAGCCAGCTCAGCATCACGTTTACGCGTTTCCGCCAGCAATTCCTCGATATGCGCTGCTCCCTCAGGAAGCGCATCAAGCACAAATTCCAAAGTAGGAGTCAAGCGGATGCCTAACCCCTTACCGACGTAGGAGCGAATGCGCCCCTTGTTCTCAGCCAACGCCTCAGCATTCCGTTCCCGCTCTTCCTCATCGCCAAGAACCGAATAAAAGACCGTAGCCTGCTGAAGATCTCCCGTTACGCGCACATCGGTGATCGTGACCATGCCGATCCGCTCATCTTTGACTCGTTCACGTAACGCCTCAGCAACAAGAACCTGAACTCGATCTGCAACCTTACGGGCGCGTGCAGGATCCGCCATAACTTCCACCTTCCGTGCATTCCCGCAGCAGAACGCTCCCTACGGGCTCTAACCGTCTCTATCTGCCAAGCACCGCGGATAACAACCTCAACACAGCGCAGGTGCACACAGATGACACATCCTAGATGATCCTGATACCTGCCTGCCCAGGCGTCCGATCGCACAAATCAGAACAACACCCTAGAAAATCCCATACGTACGGCCAGTGGCCGTGCCCTCGCAAGGACACGGCCACCAGTTATGAAGGTATTTACCTATCTCATCAGGTGCGAGGGATCTCGACCATCTCGTAGGTGGTAACCAAGTCGCCAAGCTGGATGTCGTTGTGCGAGCCGAGGTTGATACCGCACTCGTATCCTTCGCGGACCTCAGTGACATCATCCTTGAAGCGACGCAGACCGCTGATCTCCAGCCCCTCAACGACAACCACACCATCGCGGGTAATGCGTGCTTTGGAGCCACGTTTGATCGTGCCCGACTGCACCAACGAACCGGCAATGTTGCCGAACTTAGAGCTACGGAAGATCTCACGGATCTCAGCAGAGCCAGTCTCGCGCTCTTCGTACTCCGGCTTCAGCATGCCCTTCAGAGCAGCCTCCACCTCTTCAATTGCCTGGTAGATAACCGAGTAGTAGTGGATGTCAACGCCTTCGCGCTCGGCATACTCAGCGTTCTGGCCTTCAGCTCGAACGTTGAAGCCGATGATGATGGCGTTAGAGGCCACAGCAAGGTTGATGTTGTCCATCGTGATGGCGCCGACACCGCGGTCAATAATCCGCAAGTCAACTTCATCACCGACATCAATCTGCAGCAACGAGTCCTCAAGAGCCTCGACCGAACCCGACACGTCACCCTTCAGGATGAGGTTAAGAGTGTCAACCTTGCCTGCCGCGAGAGCCTCGTTGAGGTCCTCAAGGCTGATCCGCTTACGTGCCTTCGCCAGGGATGCCTGCCTGTCTGCTGCCTCACGCTTCTCAGCGATCTGACGAGCAGTGCGATCATCAGGAGCCACCACGAAGGTGTCGCCAGCGCGTGGAACGCTAGACAACCCCAAGACCTGCACCGGGCGTGAAGGCAAAGCCACATCCAGGTTGTTGCCATGCTCATCCAGCATGGCGCGCACACGACCGTAGGCAGATCCGGTGACAATCGAGTCACCGACAGCCAACGTTCCAGACTGCACCAAGACAGTGGCAGTAGCACCACGGCCGCGGTCCAGATTGGCCTCGATCGCAACACCACGTGCGTCCTTGTCCGGGTTAGCACGCAGGTCCAAAGCCGCATCCGCAGTCAGCAGAACAGCTTCGAGCAAACCGTCGATGTTCTGGTTCTGCTTCGCAGAAACATTGACGAACATCGTGTCGCCGCCGTACTCCTCAGTGATGAGGCCATACTCGGCCAACTGAGCGCGAACCTTGTCAGGGTTGGACTCCGGCAAGTCGACCTTGTTCACCGCAACCACGATCGGCACACCAGCAGCCTTGGCGTGGTTCAACGCCTCAACCGTCTGCGGCATAACGCCGTCGTTTGCAGCCACGACCAAGATCGCAATGTCGGTGACCTTGGCACCACGAGCACGCATAGCCGTGAAGGCCTGGTGACCGGGGGTGTCAATGAATGTAATCTTGCGTTCTTCGCCCTCGAGATCGGTCGTCACCTGGTATGCACCGATGTGCTGGGTGATGCCACCGGCCTCGCCCTCGATCACATGAGCATTACGAATAGCATCCAGCAGGCGCGTCTTACCGTGGTCAACGTGACCCATAACTGTGACCACCGGAGGCCGCGGCTCTAGGAGCTCGTCATCTTCGGCTTCAGCTTCGTTCTCAAGGTCGATACCGAAGCTTTCGAAGAGCTCACGCTCTTCATCCTCAGGCGAAACGACCTGAATGTCGTAGCCCAGCTCGGCACCAAGCAGCTGGAATGTTTCCTCATCCAGCGACTGTGTAGCTGTAGCCATCTCACCGAGGTGGAACAACACAGTCACCAATGCCGCGGGATCTGCATTGATTTTGTCAGCGAAGTCGCTCAGAGAAGCACCACGGCGCACACGGATGACCGTGTCACCGCTACCGCGAGGAACGTGCACACCACCGATAGAGGGGGCCTGCATCTGCTCAAACTCTTGGCGCTTCGCGCGCTTGCTCTTACGCCCGCGTGCTGGCTTACCGCCACGCCCGAACGCGCCCTGGGTGCCACCACGTCCGCGGAAGCCACCGCCTCCACCACCGCCACCGCCAGGGCGACCGCGGAAGCCACCGCCGCCACCGCTACGACCGCCACCACCGCGCGTGGGGCGTTCTCCTGGACGGGGCACCGCTGCAGACTGCGGCATCATTCCCGGGTTAGGACGAGGTGCCCCAGGACGGGATGCTGGACGTGCCCCACCTTGGCCACCTTGGCCGCCCTGACCACCGCGGCCTTGAGGTGCGCCTTGTGCACCACGGTTACCGCCTGGACGAGGACCGGGACGTCCGCCCTGCCCTTGCCCACCTTGGCCGCCCTGACCACCGCGGCTACCGCCGGGTCGAGGCATACCCTGGCTAGATGAGAAGGGGTTGTTCCCAGGACGAGGCCCACCTTGGCCGCCTTGACCACCGCGGCTACCGCCGGGTCGAGGCATACCCTGGCTAGATGAGAAGGGGTTGTTCCCAGGACGAGGCCCACCAGGCCGTGGACCGCCGGGCTTAGGCGCACCCGAGCGTGCTCCAGGCTTGGGAGCACCACCAGGCTTGGGGCCTGCTCCAGGCTTGGGAGCACCACCTGGCTTAGGAGCACCACCAGGCTTAGGAGCTGCATCCGCAGCAGAAGCAAACTGCGGCTTCTCCGGTGCAGGCTTCGGCGCAGGCGCTGGCGCTGGCGCAGCTTCGGGTGCCTCCGCAGGCGCAGGCGCCGACTCAGGCGCGGCAGGCTTCGGCGCAGCAGGTTTAGGCCCAGGCGCGGCAGGCTTCGGCGCGGCAGGCTTCGGCGCGGCAGGCTTAGGCATGTGTGCACCAGGCTTCGGCGCAGGCTTGGGCGCAGCTGGCTTCGGGGCAGGTGCAGCGGGCTTAGTCGGAGCGTCAGCAGCGCCTTCGCTCAACTTCTCCTTTGCACCTGGGAAGGTGTCTTTGATTTTCCGTACTACAGGTGCCTCGATCGTCGACGAGGCTGAGCGAACAAACTCGCCCTGTTCCTTCAGATGGTTAAGCAGTGTCTTACTCTCGACTCCAAGCTCTTTTGCAAGCTCGTAGACCCGAACCTTGGCCATTCTCTCCTCAATCTGTGGTCCGAGCCCCGAGTCGAGGAGGCGGCCTTCGAAAGGTCCGCCCGAGACGACATGTTCTCGGACCGCGTTAGTGGGTGCTGCTCATCGCTGAGTACTCATCGGATGCTCATCAGCGTCGAACCCGCTTTCGGTCATTTCGGTGATCCATCACTGGATCTTGTGTGTTCCCGTGGCTTCCACAGCAGAAACCACGTGATCGGCTTGAACAGCCAGAAAAGCTTCTACCAGCGCGGTATCCACCGCGGACCCGGCACGTAAAGCTCTACCTACTGCACGTCGCCGAACAGCCAACTCCCAACACCGCGGTGTAGCGTGCAACCACGCACCACGGCCGGGCAGCTGGCCTGCAACATCTGGTCGAACACGCGTGGTGCCTTCCGTCTCGTCAAGAACAAGACGAAGCAGCTGCGCACGTGCGTCGCGCTGTCGACACCCCACACAGGTACGTACCGGACCCTCAACGGATGGACTATCCAGCCGTTGCAGTTCCTTTTTCAGGACGCCCATGTACGCACCGCCCAGTTGCTGCGCCTCCACCAGGAGACCAGAGACATCGGAGCCCCAGGTGAAGGGAAAAACCAATTAGTTGGCCATGAACAACTCGGCATCAACCTGTACATCTTAACGCGCTGTCCCCTCTTTGACACATGCGCAGGCTGTGGCTCATGCCCACACGGGTATAAGCCACAGCCACTTTTACTCCCCGTCCGGGGTAGCCACAGACATACTCTGCGGCGTCTCCGGAGAAGTATCCGGACGAATATCAATTCGCCACCCAGTGAGCTTGGCCGCCAAACGGGCATTCTGTCCTTCTTTACCAATAGCCAAAGACAATTGATAATCCGGCACTAACACACGAGCAGCATGCGCACGCGGATCTACGATCTCGACCGACGTCACCCGAGAAGGCGAAAGAGCAGCAGCAACAAACTCAGCCGGATCCTCTGAGAAATCGACAATGTCGATCTTTTCTCCGCCCAACTCATTCATCACCGCACGCACACGCGCACCCATCGGGCCAATACATGCGCCCTTAGCGTTTACATCACGCGACTTAGACCACACAGCCATTTTGGTGCGATGCCCCGCCTCACGCGCCAACGCTGCAATTTGCACCGTGCCGTCACCAATCTCTGGCACCTCCAACGCAAACAATTTCCGCACCAAGTTCGGGTGTGTCCGCGACAAGCCAATCTGCGCACCTTTAGGGCCGCGCTTAACGCTCACCACATAACACTTGATCCGATCACCATGCCGATAACGTTCACCCGGAACCTGCTCAGCTGCAGGAAGCATTCCTTCAACCGTCCCGAAATCCACCAGAACATTTCGGCCCTGACTCTGCTGAACAACCCCCGTAATGATGTCGCCCTCACGACCACGGAAATCACCCAGAACCGCATCATCCTCAATGTCACGCAAACGCTGCATGATGACCTGACGAGCCGTTGAGGCCGCAACCCGACCAAAATCATCCGGCGTGTCATCAAACTCCGGCCCCGGTTCACCACGGCTGCCATCTTCCAAAATCGGAGCCTCTTCACGCGCCCACACCACCACGTGACCCGACTTGCGATTCAGCTCAATCCGCGCATTCCGATACGAACCATCCGTACGGTGATACGCCAACAACAGCGCCTGCTCAATGGCAGGAATAAGGACGTCCATCGAGACGTCCCTCTCCCGCTCCAACAAACGCAGAGCAGCAAGATCGATGTCCATCAGTTGTCCTCCTCATGGCTCGCGAAGTCGATCTCGACATTCGCGTGGGTAATGGATGCAAGCGGCACGAGCACATCGGCAACCGGCTTGGGCTTGGCACCCGGGCTCGAACGAATCGGGTCAGGAGCGATTTCCAACGCCTCCCGAGTGACACTCAACAGCCGACCAGTCGCCTCGACCACGCCAGCGGCATCAACAGAAAGACCAGCAGGAACCTCCACCCCCGCAGCAGCAAACCTCACCCGCAATTTACGCCCCACATTGCGACGAAACTGATCAAAACGCTCCAGCCGTCGACCAACCCCTGGAGAAGTAACCTCCAACGTATAGGGCATCTCACCCATAACATTGACCTCATCCAACGCAGCCGCGAAATCCCGCGTCACCTCCGCCACCGCGTCCATATCCACGCTTTCCACCCGCGAAGTGGCGTCATCAGCCTTAAGACCACTGATATCCGTGTCAACCACCACAGCCAACACACGACGGCGACCAGCAGGTGTCAATGTCACCGCCTCAACGGTCAAGCCATGCGGTTGCGCACACCGGCTAGCAAGCTCAGTCAATGTAGCGATCCGATCGGTGTCAGTCATTACGCACCCCACGCTTATCCGATTGTGGTGATCCTATTGTGGTCAGAAAAAACGCCGCAGTAACCGCTAAAAAACGCGAAAACCCAGCCTTACAACCAAGCCAACGCTCCAACTTCAGCCAGCACAACAACGCCAACGCCCGGACCACTGTACCGGGCATCAGGGACGCGACCTATCTAGATGCCATGATCGTGCACGTGTCTGACCAAGCAACCCACCCGCACAACACCGCTCTCACCCGCCGAAACTTCCTCCGCACCACAGCAACAGCCGCACTCACACTTACCGGAACGTTCGCCCTCAGCAGCTGCGGCCTGCGCTGGGAAGCCGATGCTGGGGACCTACCTTTCCTCCCCCACGAAAGACACCCCACCACCGAACTACTCACCACCGAACTACAACACGTCACCACCGCATACCACGCCTGCATAACCGCCGGAGCCACCCCCCTAGTCACTCTCCACGAAAAACAGCTCCACGCGCTACGCGCCAGACTCACCAGCCTGCACGCCACACCCCAGACACCCCCACCACCACCCCAACCCTCCACTAACCCCACCCCCCAAGACCGCGCCACCGCAGCCCAAGCCCAACTCAACGGCCTTAACAACACCCCCAACAACACCACCACCTGGTCAACCGCCGCCCCACCGGACCTCCTCCTCATCGGGTCCATCCACACCGCCCGCGGCACCTTCGCCCGCCTCCTACACAACAAACCCGAAACCACCCACCCCACAGACGGGTTCACCCACCTACCCACCAACACTGCACAGACGATCTATCAACACGCACACGCCACCCGCTACACCCTCGAAATCGTCGCAGCCCGCACCAGCGACAAAACCCGAACCACCGCAAACGCCACGCTCACCACCATCAACCAACTCATCCATGACCTCACCCACGCCGCCAATATCGCTCCCACCCAAGCACCCCCCTTGGGATACCCCCACAGCCAACCCACCACGCCAACACAACTCAGCCACACCGCCACCACTGCACTACACACCCTCACAGACACACTCATAGCCGCCCTCCCCACCGCAGCCAAAACTAGTACCACCTGCTATAACGCCACCCGACGACGCGCCACTGCCATCGAAACTCACGCCACCGAATGGGGCTCACAAGCCCGCCCCCTACCCGGAATCGCCTAAAAACGCCCCCTGACCCACAACAACACACGAATACAGGCAAGCAACGACACGAGCAGCCCCGAATAACAACGCTCTACTCACAACTCTCGCCCTGACCTACCAGACATGTCACCGCAACCTCCAGCAAACACACAGCAGAACAATCTGTCGCATCACATCCGGGTCTGTTAGAAACGTGCCTATGGCACAGATCACCCTCGGCGGTAGCCCCATCAACTCCATTGGTTCCCTACCCACCAACGGCACCCAAGCCCCAGCATTCACCCTCACCGCAGCCGACCTGTCTGACATTAACCTCGACACATTCAAAGGTCGTCGCATCGTCCTGAACATCTTCCCCAGCATCGACACCGACGTCTGCGCCGCATCGGTACGCCAGTTCAACGAAAAAGCCGCCTCACTCGACAACACCACAGTCCTAGCCATCTCTATGGACCTGCCCTTCGCCTTGAAACGCTTCTGCGGCGCTGAAGGCATCGACAACGTCGCCTCCGCCTCAGCCTTCCGCTCCACCTTTGGCCAGGACTACGGAGTCACCCTCACTGACGGCCCCCTCGCAGGACTACTCTCCCGGGCCATCGTGGTCATCGACACCGACGGCACCATCATCCACACCGAACAGGTCCCCGAAATCGGGCAAGAGCCAAACTACGAAGCAACCCTTAAAGCTCTCGCCTGACCTAAAACACCAACATCCAGTGGGGGTGGGGGGAGCACACACATGCTTACCCCCCACCCCCGCTGACACATCCACCCGACCCAGCATCGCGCCCGACGCGCCACCTCACCTACCGTGTAGGCATGCCAAACCGCCTCACCGACGCCCTTTCCCCATATCTACGCCAGCACGCCGACAACCCCGTTGACTGGTGGCCATGGTGTCCTGAAGCATTCGAAGAAGCGCGCAAACGCGACCTGCCCGTCCTGCTATCCGTTGGATATGCCTCCTGCCACTGGTGCCACGTCATGGCCCACGAATCGTTCGAAGACCCCCAAATCGCAGGGGTAATGAACACTGCGTTCATCAACATCAAAGTCGACCGCGAAGAGCTCCCCTGCGTCGACTCTGTCTACATGACAGCAACCCAAGCACTCACCGGCCGTGGAGGCTGGCCCATGACCGTTGTCATGACTGCCGACGGCGAACCGTTCTACGCCGGAACTTACTTCCCCAAACAACAATTCCTCACCCTGCTCACCCAACTCGCTGAAGCTTGGGCGGGCAGCCGTGAAGAAGTTAACGCCAGTGCCTCACGCATCACCACCGCCCTGCGCGAATACCAAGGCTCCATCCCCACCGCTTCGGGCATCGACGCACCTACCCTCCACGAACAACTCGCCGCCGCCGAAGAAGCCATCGCAGACGAAATTGACTGGGAAAAAGGCGGCTTTGCAGGAGCACCAAAATTCCCACCATCGATGATCCTCGACTGGCTACTACGCCATCACGACCGTACCGGCACACCCCGTGCCCTCCACGCCATCGAAGTCACCACCGAAGCCATGGCGCGCGGCGGCATATTTGACCAACTCGCCGGAGGATTCTCCCGCTACTCCGTTGACGAAGACTGGGCCGTACCTCACTTCGAAAAAATGCTGTACGACAACGCCCAACTCCTGAGCGTCTACGCACGCCTAGCAGAAAAAACACGCTCACCACTTGCCACCCGCATCACCACCGCCACCGCCGAGTTCATGCTCAATGAGCTACGCAACGCCCAAGGCGCTTTCGTTTCCTCCCTCGATGCCGACACCACCTTGCCCGGAGGAGGCACCTTCGAAGGATTCACGTATATCTGGACACCAGCCGCCCTTAACGCCGTACTCGATGAC
The DNA here is from genome assembly GCF_900447215.1 of Dermatophilus congolensis. NCBI lineage: Bacteria > Bacillati > Actinomycetota > Actinomycetes > Micrococcales > Dermatophilaceae > Dermatophilus > Dermatophilus congolensis. The sequence goes on along the minus strand of NZ_UFYA01000001.1, from coordinate 523,823 downwards.
GATGGTCACCGCGCCGCGGAACTCCTTTCCGTCACTGAAAAAGGCACTTTTGAAAACGGCACCTCCACCCTCCAACTCCACAACGACCCTGACGACACCACCTGGTGGGAACAAACCCGGCAACGTCTCCTTCAAGCCCGCCGGCTACGCCCACAACCCGCCCGCGACGACAAAGTCATTGCTTCCTGGAACGGTCTAGCCATCACTGGACTAGTCGACGCAGCACGCGCCCTGCAACGTCCCGACCTCATCACCGCCGCCGAACGCGCCGCAGAAGCCATACTCACCACACACATCGAAGGACTAGACCATCCCGTACGAGTAAGCCTCGACGGCAACCGTAGCGACGCACCTGCCACCAGCGACGACCTGGGCAACCTCGCCGCCGGACTGCTGCATCTGTATTCAGCAACACAAGAACAGCGATGGGCCGACGCCGCACGCCTCCTGCTCGACGAAGCGCTCGCCCACTACAGCGACGGACACGGAGGTTTTGTTGATATTCCTGACCACTGTCCCCAACTCGTCATCACCCCCCAAACCAGCGGTGACAACGCCGAACCTTGCGGACAGTCAGCACTAGCCGGAGCTTTAGTTACGTACGGAACGCAATTCAACGAACCCACCTACCGAGAAGCCGGAATTGCGGCAGTCGCGGCAGGACTCAACCTCGCTGAAACCCAACCCAGATTCGCTGGCCACTACCTCGCCGTAGCCGAAGAAATCCACCGAGATCACAGCAACGCCTAGTCACCACCCCTCACACAATGTGTGCGTGGCGGTAACCAACAACGCATTGGTTACCGCCACGCACACATTTCACTACCAATAAACCTTGGTGTATCTAAACCGCACACCCCTCATCCCCCACCACACCAGAGAAGAGTTTAAAACTATTCATCCATATGATGAATTAGCCGAATAAAACGCAGCTAAATCCCCCCCCCCGTAAGATAAACAAAATACTCCCCTAAATGAGGGAAAACCAAGACTGTTGACAATAAAATGTCGAAAATCACATTTACACCGCTCTTTGCCCTCTCCCCCCTTCACCACCTCGAGAGATACCCAGTCAAGAGGACTAGCCTGACCACGCTTTCCACGCATCCATAAAGCAACACAACCGGAGCACTCAGACCATGGACGATGACACGACCAGTCTCCCAAGCCCAGGTACACGCTGGACCCGCCACGGCATTGACCCCACCGAACCATTACGGAAACAAGGACTCTGGTCCTCGTTCCAGGTTATTAACCACCGCATCCTCATCCGTACCGTTGCCGGAGGGGCTAGCTACGTAGCGCGCGCCGTCGATCGCGCCAACTTCCCTGGGACTCTTGGCACTATCGCCGGAAACGACTCCGTCCTCCTCATCTGCAACGACCCCTCCACAGCCCAACAACTCATCGAACCACTCAGCGACCTACTAGGCCCCAAAATCAGTGTGAACACTCCTGAAACAACAGGAATATAAATACCCGCCAGTGATCCACTGACCCACAGGAGGGCGCAAAACAACTGAAAACCACATCTATACGCATGTATATTTTCATATGTATACAGGGGATCGGTAATAGATTTACCCCCTAATTACCTATTCAAATCCACAAAAAACCCACTATGTTTACGAAGTCACCCCACTTCGGACCCCACGAAGGAGTGGTCCCCGTGTCCACACAAACAGACGACACCAACAACACAGAACCCACCAGTATTAAACCGGGCACAATCTCCGTAACCGCCCTGACTGCACTCGTCATCGGCTCGATGATCGGCGGCGGAATCTTCTCCCTCCCCTCCCAAATGGCCAGCGCCGCCGCCCCCGGCCCCCTCATCATCGGCTGGATCATCACCGGCTTCGGCATGCTCATGCTCGCAATGGTCTTCCAACGCCTAGCCATCTCCCGCCCAGAGATCGACGCAGGCGTCTACGGATACGCAAAAGCCGGATTCGGTAACTACACCGGCTTCTCATCCGCCTGGGGATACTGGCTCTCCGCCTGGATGGGCAACGTCGGCTACATGGTCCTACTCATGTCAGCTCTGGGTGTCTTCTTCCCCGGATTCGGCGACGGCAACACCCCCCAAGCCATCGCAGTAGCCTCCATCCTCGTCTGGGTCTACCACTTCCTCCTCCTACGAGGAATGCGCGAAGCGGCCTTCATCAACCTCGTCGTAACCATCGCGAAAATCCTGCCCCTGCTCGTCTTCATCATCATCGCAGTCATCTCATTCGACGCAGGCATCTTCTCCGCAGACTTCTGGGGAACCGCCGACACCAACCTCGGCTCCACCCTCGACCAGGTCAAAAGCATGATGCTCGTCACCGTATGGGTCTTCATCGGCGTCGAAGGCGCATCAATCTTCTCCGAACGCGCACGCACCCGCGCTGACGTCGGCAAAGCCACCATCATCGGCTTCGTCTCCGTCTTAGCACTACTGCTATTCGTCAACATCCTCAGCTACGGCATCGTCCCCCGCGCCGAACTAGCCAACCTCGCCAACCCATCCCTGGGCGGAGTACTCACCGCAGCAGTCGGCCCCTGGGGCGCCAAAATCATCGCCTTCGGACTAGCTATTTCCCTCATCGGTGCACTCCTGTCCTGGTCCCTCATGTGCGCCGAAATCCTCCGCGCCCCCGCCCTGGACAACACCTTCCCCGCCTGGTTCGGCAAAGCAAACAACAACGGCACCCCCGCCGGCGCCATGTGGCTCACCAGCATCTGCGTCCAGCTCATGCTCATCTGGACCCTGTTCAACTCATCCACCTACACCCAACTGGTTGTCCTAGCCTCAGCACTCATCCTCCTGCCCTACCTCTTCTCCGCAGCCTTCCAACTACTCGAAGCTTTCCGCGCCAAAGAAAGCCGCTCCACCGCAGCCATCCTGGTCGGCTTCCTAGGAACTATCTACGCCTTCTGGCTCCTCTACGCAGCCGGCCTGACCTACCTGCTCTATGTAGGCCTCTTCTACCTCATCGGCACCCCGTTCTACGTCGTCGCACGTAAAAAATCCGGCCTCAAAGTGTTCGACAAGATCGACACCATCGTCTTCCTCTTCTTCCTCTTCACCTCCATATACGCGATCTGGGGCCTAAGCACCGGCCACCTATCGCTCTAAAACCCCGCCCACACCAGCCACACCCGTGACACGCACGAAAGGAAACGTCATGGCCGCAACCACCAAAGGCGTCTGGTCAGAAGCTGGAAAACTGCGCAGAGTCATGGTCTGCCCACCCGGACGCGCCCATGAACACCTCACCCCCACCAACTGTCACGGCCTACTCTTCGACGACGTCCTCAACGTCTCCCAAGCACAAAAACACCACGCACAATTCGTCTCACTCATGGAAGAACGAGACATCAAAGTCCTGAACTTCACCGAACTACTCGCCGACGTTCTCAACACGCCCAAACACCGCGCTTGGATCCTCGACCGACGCGTCACCCACCGCACCATGGGCTACGGAGTCTCCGAAGACCTGCGAGCCTGGATGGACGAACTACCTGCCAGCGAACTCGCCGACTACCTCGTCGGCGGCCTGGTCTCCGATGAAGTCCCCCAAGACCTCTTCGGCAGCGGCATCAAGCCATACCACGTCAACACCAACGAGCCCGAACTACTCATCGCTCCCCTACCCAACTCAATCTTCACCCGCGACAACTCCGCCTGGATCTACCAAGGCGTCTCCATCAACTCCATGTTCTGGGGCGCCCGCAGTTGGGAAAGCACCCTCGTCAAAGCCATCTACCAATTCCACCCCGAATTCAATTACGACTTCCCCATCTGGTTCGACGCATCCGAAGGCAACCAAGGACACTCCTTCATCGAAGGAGGAGACATCATGCCCATCGGAAACGGCATCGTCCTAGTAGGCATGGGCGAACGCTCCACCTATCAAGCAGTCTCCCGCCTGGCGAAAGGTCTCTTCGAGGGCGGCGGCGCCGAACGCGTCATCGCAGCACGCATGCCCCGCGACCGCGCCACCATGCATCTAGACACCATCTTCACCTTCTGCTCCCGCGAAGTCGTCAACGTCTACGAACCCGTCGTCGAACAACTCACCGCCTTCTCCCTGCGCCCCAGTGACACAGCACGAGGAGGCATCGAAGTCACCCACGACGAAGGCAACTGGATCGACGTCGTCAGCGACGCCCTCGGCACAAAGCTCCACCCCGTCTCCTCCTCCGCAGGCCGCCTCGGCTCCGAACGCGAACAGTGGGACGACGGAAATAACGTCGTCGCCCTCGACGACGGCGTCGTCGTGGCCTACGACCGCAACCACTCCATCAACGACAACCTCCGCAAAGCCGGCATCGAAGTCCTTGAAATCCCCGGCTACGAACTCGGACGCGGACGCGGCGGCGGCCACTGCATGACCTGCCCCATCGACCGCGACCCCATCAACTACTAACCACAACTCACCACTACACACACCCCCAAAACCACCGAAAGGACCCCCCATGGCAAAGCACGCCCTCCACGGACGCCACTTCCTCAAAGAGCTCGACTTCAGCCGCGACGAATGGCTCTCCCTGCTCACCCTCGCCGCCGAACTCAAAGCAGCCAAAAAAGAAAACCGCGAACAGCACTACCTCGCCAACAAAAACATCGCCCTCATCTTCGAAAAAACCTCCACCCGCACCCGTTGCTCCTTCGAAGTAGCCGCCCACGACCAAGGCGCAAACGTCACCTACCTCGACCCCAGCGGGTCCCAAATGGGCCACAAAGAATCCGTCGCCGACACCGCACGCGTTCTTGGCCGCTACTACGACGGCATCGAATTCCGCGGCAAGAAACAAGAACACGTCGAACAACTCGCAGAACTCTCTGGAGTCCCCGTCTGGAACGGCCTCACCGACGAATGGCATCCCACCCAGATGCTCGCCGACCAACTCACCATGCACGAACACTGTGGCAAAGACTACAAAGACATCACCTTCGCCTACGTCGGTGACACCCGCAACAACGTCGCCAACTCCCTCCTCATCGCCGGTGCCCTCATGGGCATGGACGTCCGCATGGTTGGCCCCAAAGAACTCGCCACCGAAGACTCCGTCCGCGAAGAAGCAGAACGCCTCGCCAAAGAAACCGGAGCCACCGTCACCATCACCGACAACCCCACCAAGGGCGTCGAAGGATGCGACTTCATCTACACCGACGTATGGGTCTCCATGGGTGAACCCAAAGAGGTTTGGGACTCACGCATCGCCCAACTCAAGCCCTACCAAGTCAACAAAGAACTCATGGCCGCCACCGGTAACCCCAACGTCAAATTCCTCCACTGCCTCCCCGCCTTCCACGACCGCAACACCACCGTCGGCGAAGACATCTACCAAAAGACCGGCATAGAGTCCCTCGAAGTCACCCACGACGTCTTCGAATCAGACGCCTCCGTCGTCTTCGACCAAGCAGAAAACCGCATGCACACCATCAAGGCAGTCATGGTTGCCACACTCGGAGAAGGAGAGGGACTCTAATGCGCATCGTCGCCGCCCTCGGAGGCAACGCCCTCATGCGACGAGGGCAATCCCCCGACGCCAAACCCCAAATCGAAAACGTCAAACACGCCGCAGCCGTACTAGCCACCCTCGCAGCTGAACACGAACTGGTCCTCACCCACGGCAACGGCCCCCAAATCGGTGTCCTCGCCCTCGAATCCATCCACGACGAGCGCCTCAACGACCCCTACCCCTTCGACACCCTCGGCGCCGAAACCCAAGGAATGATCGGGTACTGGATCCTCCAAGCACTCCAAAACGAACTACCAAACCACAAAATCTCCGCACTCATCACCCAGACCGAAGTCTGCGCCAACGACCCTGCCTTCAACAACCCAACCAAATTCGTCGGCGAAATGTACACCCAAGAAGAAGCCGAAAAACTCGCCACCACCTATGGGTGGACCGTCAAACCCGACGGCAACGGCTACCGCCGCGTCGTCCCCTCCCCCCAGCCCACCCGGTGCATCGAAATCGACACCATCCGCGCCCTTATCGACGCCGGAACCACCGTGGTATGCGCAGGTGGAGGCGGCATCCCCGTCATCCGTGACGAGAACAGCAAACTCACCGGAATCGAAGCAGTCATCGATAAAGACGCCACCGGACGCATGCTCGCCGAACATGTCAACGCCGACGCATTCCTCGTCCTCACTGACGTCCCCGCCGTCATGACCGACTTCAACACCCCACACCAAAAAGAAATCCACCGCTGCACTCCCCAAGACCTACGCAGCCTCAACATGCCTGCCGGCTCCATGGGACCCAAAGTCGACGCAGTCACCACGTTCGTCGAAAACACCGGAAAAATGGCCGCCATCGGACGCCTCGAAGACGCCGTAGCGATCATGGCCGGCACCGCCGGAACCATCATCACCCCCACCGGCGAATACCCCAACAACTAAACAACCAAAGGTGGGGCAGGTCACGCACACCACACATGACCTGCCCCACCACCCCCTACACACCTCCAAAGAAAGGCGCTACCAGATGGACATGGCCGCCCGAACCAAAGCGGCACGCCACCGACTCATCGCCCGCATCATCAGCGCCACCCATATCCACTCACAACGAGAACTCAGCAAATCCCTCGAAGCCCACGGCGTCATCGTCACCCAAGCCACCCTCTCGCGCGACCTCAAAGAAATGCGCGCCACCAAAATGCGCGCCGCCGGAGGAGCCCAGGTCTACGTCATCCCCGAAGCAGGCGCACCCGGACAAATGCGACTCGAAGACGGAAGTGGCCTCACCTCACGATTCACCCAACGACTCTGCAAACTCACAGCAGACCTCGTTGTCTCCATCGCCTACGCCCACACCGACGTCGTCCTGCAAACACCACCCGGCGCCGCACAACTACTCGCCTCAGCCATCGACGACGCAATGCTCCCAGGCGTCCTAGGCACAGTCGCCGGAGACGACACCATCCTCATCCCCGCCATCGACGAAGAATCAGCCGCCCGCATCGCACACCAATTCGTTCACCTTTCATCCGCCGAAGCTCCCAACAACGGACGCATAAACCACTAAACCCTTCACCCCTCACATAACCGCAAATCGCCCTCGACCTCATTACGCAACTTCACCCGCGACTCCTTACCTGCCCTCCACCCCGTCATCTCCTCATAAAAACTACGAATCCGATCCATATCCGCAGCCACATCCCCCGTCAGTTCAAACGTTGGGCCCAAACCACCTACTCGACGCCGCATATCCACAAAACCACACGTCACCGGAACACCAGCAGAACGCGCAATCCGGTAAAACCCACTCTTCCAAAACTCCGTCGCAGAGCGCGTTCCTTCCGGAGCAATCACCACGCACACGTTCGGGTCAGCCAACATCGCCGTGATCTCCTCGACTACCCCGATAGGCCGTTTCCGGTCGATCGGGATCCCCCCAACTTGCGAAACAACCAATCAAACGGCCCCACAAAAAACTTTTTCTCCACAATCGCCCGAACGTTATATCCCGTCGCCCAGGTAAACCCCAACAGCAAAACCGGATCCATATAGCTGGTGTGCGGAGCCACAATCACAAACGGACGATGCTTCCCCGGATCCTCATCAACCAAGCGAACCCTCGCCACCGCAAGAATCGCCCGGCCGAACAACACACGAACACGTAAAAACATGACGACACCCTAGGCGAAACACACCACGCCCAACCTCGCTCCTCCACCGCAACCACACCCTCAACTGCCACCGTGGAAGAAACAAATACCCATCACACTCCGCGAGCAAGGCACAACGAAGGGAATCTGAAATGAGCGCGCCCATCGCACACACCGACGGCAGCCCCATCTGGATGGACCTAGGAACCCACGACATCGACGCAGCCACTGCCTTCTACCACGCCATCTTTGGATGGAAATTCAGCAACACCGGTGACGACTTTGGTCAATACCGCATGATCCGCTCCAACAACGCAGCTATCGGCGGAGCCATGTCCACTCTTATCGGTCCAGAAGGCCCCCTGACCGAACCTCACTCCCCCACCGCATGGGGTATCTACCTCGCCACCACCGACATCGAAGCCACCCTTAGCCGTGCAGAACAGGCAGGCGCCACCATCGTCTTCCCCGCCATGCCAGTAGGCGAACTCGGCTCCATGGGGCTCATCAACGACCCAACAGGGGCCACCATCGGACTATGGGAACCAGGTAACTTCAATGGAATCGAAGCAACCGCGGCACCCAATGTGCCTGTCTGGTTCGAACTCGTCACCAACGAATTCGACACAGCCCTGAACTTTTACTCAACCGCCCTGGGCTGGACCCCACACTGGATGACAAGCGCTACAGGCAACAACAACATGCCCACATACACTCCCACTCCCCCCAAAAAAACCTCCATACGCTACGTAATTAACCACACCCCAGCAGGCCCCAGCGCAGGCATGTGCGAAGCCCCATGGCTCACCACCCCCATGTCTTCCTACTGGCGCATGTACGTCGGCGTCACCGACACCGACGCAACCATCACAGCTATCACCGAACAAGGCGGCACCCTACTCGATGGCCCCATCAACTCACCCTTCGGGCGCGTAGCCACAGTCACCGACCCTCAAGGGGCCGCTTTCCAGATCTGCTCTGTCCCGCCCAAAAATTAAACATCCACATACAGAATGCTCATTCTGAACAGCACACAGCTATAAAACTGGGAGTAGTGACTCACCCACCAGGTAGCTCACTACTCCCAGGTGCTTTGAGAAAAACGTTGCCGCCACCGACCCTCCACCCGTTGCCACAATGAAGAATGCAGCGAAGTACCACCATCGGTGCACCCCCGCCACCGCAACAGAACAACATCCAAAGACACACGCTCAGCCGCCAACAGCTCCAGATCAGTCCCTGCAGGAGCCAACCCAGGCACAGCTTCAGCTCTGGTAAGCACAGCCCCCGAAGACTCCACCCTCACCCACTGTGGATGTAACAAACGCTCCAGCATGCGGCTACTAGCCCGCACGTCATCTTCCAAGAGCGCCCGTTCTAGATCGACCACCACATCAATTTCGTCCTGCTCTACATCACCAAATAGCGTTCCTTGACCAGAAGCAGCGAAAGCAGGCTCGACACCCATTGAGGGCCCATCCAAACCGGGTCCAGGATCCGGCTCAGTGCCCTTCGAATAAGCAACTGCAGCGCCATTGGCCAAGCGGTCCGCAGCCTCGTTCAACTCATGCCCGGCATGACCTTTCACCCATTTAAACTCGACATCCCGCTGGATACCGCCGTTGAGCTCAGCGTCAATCCCCTGCATCAAATCAAGGTTGAGAACTGGTTGGCCGTTGCCTTTCTTCCATCCTTTGCGCTTCCATCCCGGCATCCATTTCGTGATCGAGTTGATGACGTACCGCGAATCGCAGTAAATCGTCAACGGCCCCGCTTCACGCGTCGCACGCAACAAATCGAGAACAGCCATGAGCTCACCCATGTTGTTCGTACCATGCGGCCATCCACCCGCAGCCCACCGATTGTCATCGATGTACCAGCCCCAACCTGCTGGGCCTGGGTTTCCAAGCGCAGAACCGTCAGCGGCTGCGATAAGTCGATCTGTCACGTGTTTGTTCCTTCTTATCCAAAGATGTGCCTCACCTGGCGGCACAGCACAAAGTGCGAGCGCCATACCGCCAGGTGCTCAACATCAACCGCTGATCTCAGACTTCACCTGCTGAACCAATTCAGCAAGCGGCACCTCTCGTCGCTCACCCGTGCGGCGATCTTTAATCTCAGCGACAGGAACATCTGCTGAAAGCCCCTTACCAAGCACCACAATCGTGGGCACACCGATCAGCTCAGCATCTTTGAACTTAACGCCAGGGCTCACCTTAGTCCGGTCGTCATACAAGACATCGATGCCAGCAGCAGAGAGGTCATCAACCACTTTCTGCGCGGTCTGGAAAATCGTTTCACCCTTACCCGTGGCAACAACATGTACATCCATGGGGGAAACATTGCGTGGCCATACCAGCCCCGCGTCATCAACGTTTGCCTCAGCCAAAGCAGCTACTGCTCGGGAAACTCCGATCCCGTAGGACCCCATCGTCACAGTCACAAGCTTGCCGTTCTCGTCGAGAACTTTAAGGCCAAGAGCCTCAGCATATTTGCGACCAAGCTGGAAGACATGCCCCATCTCAATACCCCGAGCAGCGCGCAGCAAACCAGCACCATCGGGGCTGGGGTCACCATCACGGATTTCACCAGCCTGGATGACACCATCCACGTCGAAATCACGACCAAGCACAAGGTCGATCACATGCGCACCAGCCACATTGGCACCTGTTGCCCAGGCGCTGCCCTGCGCAACAGAAGGGTCTACGCAGTAACGGATGTACTGAGGGTCCTCGGGATCCAAGCCCGAGTTGGGTCCCAAAGCAGTCGGACCGATGTACCCCTTAACCAAGGCAGGCCACGTAGCGAAATCCGCGTCGGTGAATGCCTCCACCTCAGCTGGAACAACCTGCGCTTCAAGACGTTTAGCATCGACTTGGCGGTCACCAGGCAGACCAATAACAAGCGGGCGACGAGTGCCGTCGGGGTACGCAAGCATGACGACAACGTTCTTCAACGTGTCAGCAGTACTCCACGCACGCCCATGATGCTCAGGAACAACCTGATCCAAAACATCAACAAGAGACTCAATAGTTGGGGCATCCGGAGTGTCAATCTGCTGCGCGGGCCCAGTGGCGGCCACAACATCAGCAGCAACTGCAGCGGCGCGAGGCACCTCGACTGCCTCTACGTTGGCTGCGTAACCGCTCTCGTCACACGTCACGAACGTGTCTTCGCCATTCTCAGAAACTGCGAGGAACTCTTCACTTGCAGAGCCACCCATCGCCCCAGAAGTGGCCTTCACGACGACGAATTCAAGTCCCAGCGCCTTGAAGATGCGAATGTACGCCTCACGATGGCGCTGATATGCGGCTTCGAGACCAGCGTCGTCAATATCAAACGAGTAAGAGTCCTTCATGAAGAACTCACGTCCACGCAACAAACCACCGCGCGGACGCGCTTCATCACGGTACTTGTTCTGGAATTGGTAGAGAGTGGCAGGAAGATCCTTGTACGAGTTGTACATGTCCTTAACGGCCAGGGTGAACATTTCCTCATGAGTAGGGCCAAGGAGCATATCGGCTCCCTTGCGATCTTTCACTCGGAAAAGATTTTCCCCGTATTCACTCCACCGATTCGTTGCCTCATAAGGCTCACGTGGCAACAAAGCAGGAAACAGCAGCTCCTGCCCACCAATCGCATTCATCTCAGTGCGTACGATCTGCTCAACTTTGCGAAGCACCCGTAGCCCCAGTGGCATCCACGAGTACACACCTGGCGCAGAGCGACGAACGTACCCAGCACGGACGAGTTTGCGATGCCCTGGCAACTCGGCGTCAGATGGGTCATCGCGGAGAGTCCGCAGGAAAAGATTTGACATGCGCGTAACGCTCACGTGGGCCTCACTGGCAAAGAAGACAACTGTGGTTGACAACTAGCTTAAGTGCTCGCCAGCCCAGAACAGCGCACAGCTACAGTCCACCAGGAGCTGCGCAGGAGGGCTCCATGCTCTCTCACCCCAAGAGTCACAGCAAAACGGTGGCGAATTCGCCCACTTCCTCGAATCCCACACGTCGATACGCAGCAACAGCTGGCACGTTGTAGTCATTGACGTACAACGTCACAACAGGTGCGACATGAGCACGGGCATACTCAACACACGCCGCGAGCGCCGGGACAGCTACCCCCTGGCCACGCCGGGTAGGCGTTACCCAGACACCTTGAAGCTGACATGCCCCTAAAGCCACCGAACCGAACTCCGCTTTAAAAATGACCTGACTATCTTCGATTGCGGCAAGGGTGTGGCCGCGTCTAATGAGGGCCAGATTAGCGCTTCGGTAAGAAAGACTTCCTGCGTAATCGCTGTAAGGGGCATATCCAATCTCTTCAATGAACATAGCCTCAGCAGCAGGAACGATGATGTCGAGTTCGTCAGGGTGAGCGACTCTCACATGTTTATCCGGAGTGGCAGTAAGAGCTTTTTCGGGACCAACTGCCATCAGACGCTGATGAAGTCGCTCTTCAATCGGTGGTCTCCAAAAAGCCTGGATTTGCGACCATAAAGCTGTGACGACATCTGCAGGACCAAAGATGGAGGAAAAGCGCTGTTGATGTCTACGCAAGCGCCCACCGAAGGCCACTGCACCCTCGATGGATCCTGCGCTCGGAACGATGTTGGCTGACATCCAGCAGACTGCTTCGATTCGCCCCTTTGGTGCATACACCAGAGCGTGTCCTTCGCCACGGGAAAGGTCGAGTTCTTGTAGCCGAGCAGCGAGATAAACATTCTCAACAGGATGTTTTGCTAGCAGTGCCAGGGCCTCGTCGATGTCACCGCGCCCAAGGCTTCGAACAGTGCGCGAGGTCCATAACATAGGCGTCATTATCCATGGCGGAGAGCGTTTTTCGCGACCGAAAAGTTACTGCTAGCCGTGAATAATTTTCATGACAAGAGTGGCAGACAAGACGGCAATAACAACAAGGAACACAACCCGCACGAAGCCCGAACCTCGAGCCACAGCTGTTCGAGCACCGACGTATCCACCAGCCGTATTGGCCGCAGCCATGACTAGGCCCAAAGACCACATAACGGCGCCTTGAGGAACAAAAACAACAAGTGCAGCAATGTTTGTGGCTACGTTAGCGATCTTCGCGTGAGCGCTGGCTCCTAGAAAGCTTTGTCCGGCGAAGGAAACAAGAGCGATAACGAAGAAAGATCCCGTCCCTGGGCCGAGCGCTCCGTCGTAGAAACCAACTGCGATGCCGATGCAAGCGAGAGTGACGATGTGACCGGTGTCTCCGCGCGGTGCAGGATCGCTTGTTCCGACATGAGGGCGCATCACTGTGTACGCCCCAACAACGGTGAGTGCGACCACGATGATGGGATCAAATGCGCTGCGGGGAATGGCTGCTGCTACTGCCGCGCCAGCGGCGGATCCTATGAGAGCTGTGGGTGCGAGCCAGGCACCGGTGCTGCGGTCGAGGCTAATGCGGCGTATGTATGTCGTGGCGCTGGCGAGTGTGCCGAACACCGAAGCAATTTTGTTCGTCGCGAGGATCTGTGCAGTTGCTGCGTGCGGGAGCAGGATCGACAACATCGGCAATTGAATGAGTCCACCGCCACCAACGACAGCATCTACCCAACCGGCAGCAAAGGATGCGACCAGTAGCAGCATGAGCGGCGCAGCTCCCAGAGAGCCAAGGTCGTTGAAAAGGCAGGGAGCGTCGGCAAGCACGCGCTGATGCTATCGCCGACGCTCCATCACCACTGGTAAACGCCTGTGTTCTGCTACAAGTTAGGAAACAGATACAACTGGGGTCCCCTCGACTCCTTCGCCCATCTCTGCGGCTATCCGGTTTGCTTCTTCGACGAGAGTTTCCACGATTTGATCTTCGGGCACAGTACGGATCACTTGTCCCCGCACAAAGATTTGGCCTTTGCCGTTGCCAGATGCCACTCCAAGGTCGGCTTCGCGTGCCTCGCCGGGACCATTAACGACACATCCCATGACGGCGACCCGCAGTGGCACGGTCATTCCTTCAAGAGCGTCGCTGACTGAGTTGGCCAACTCGTAGACATTTACTTGGGCACGGCCACAAGAGGGGCAGGAAACGATTTCGAGTTTGCGGGGTTTTAGTCCCAGGCTTTGCAGAATCTGGGTACCAACTTTGACTTCTTCGACCGGTGGAGCAGATAGGGAGACGCGGATGGTGTCGCCGATGCCTTGGGCTAGAAGGTGCCCAAAAGCGACCGAAGATTTGATTGTGCCTTGGAAGGCTGGACCTGCTTCGGTGACGCCAAGGTGCAGTGGCCAGTTACCGCGTTCGGCAAGCATTTCATAGGCGCGGATCATAGTGATGACGTCGTGGTGCTTCACAGAGATTTTGAAATCATGAAAGTCATGCTCCTCAAAGAGCGCTGCTTCCATAACGGCTGACTCGACGAGCGCCTCAGCGGTTGGTGCACCGTACTTAGCGTAGAGGCGTTTATCGAGAGATCCAGCGTTGACGCCAATGCGGATGGAGGTACCGTGTTCCTTCGCTGCCTGGGCGATCTCTTTTACTTTGTCATCGAACTTCTTGATGTTGCCTGGGTTGACGCGCACTGCGCCGCAACCAGCTTTAATCGCGGCGAAGACATATTTGGGTTGGAAGTGGATGTCTGCGATCACCGGGATGTTTGACTTGGCCGCGATGATGGGGAGAGCCTCGGCATCTTTGTCTGTTGGGCAGGCAACACGGACGATGTCACATCCAGCCGCGGTGAGTTCGGCGATTTGTTGCAAAGTGGCGCCGATATCATGAGTTTTGGTGGTTGTCATCGTTTGTACGCTGACGGGAGCATCGCCACCGACTCCCACGGTCCCAACCTCAATTTTACGGGAGTTCCGACGCGGGTTGAGCAGCGCGACAGATGGCTCCGGCGTGCGAGGAGCAGGTGATGGGATTCCGAGATTGACGCTCATAAGCGCCAGTATGGCGCACCGGTTGATCCACGGCATCACCTGCTCGTACTAGACGGCAGCCCCTCCAGACACATTCAACTCTGCCGTAGCGGTGAAAAGACTGGAGGGGCTGACCCATTCGAGCGGGCTCCGCTCTTTGCTTGTCATGAGGCTCGTTATGCCTTGTCGGCGAGATCTGCCCGGGATAGATCGACGAGAAGAGCAGCATTCACCGTATCGACAGCTTTTCTTAGCTTGCGCATATCCACACCTTCAGCTCCTTCAGGGCAGGGAACAGCAGGTGGCTCTGTCTGTTTGTCCGCCACACGAGCTTCCACACGAGCAGCAGCTAGAGCAATCTCGGCGCTCAGTTCTTCGCCAAGCAGCCCGTTCGGTCGAGATAAGAGTTTCGATAGTTCGACTGCGGATGGCTCATTTCGCATGATTTCGGCACTGTCTTCACTAACCAACATGATTGCTGCTGATTCAAGAAGCATCTTGCCTCGCGTGAAGTCTCCGCTCCCAACTTGCTCTACTGCACAGCGGAGGAATTCGCGATCGGATCGTTCTGCTTCAGTGATAAGGAGACCAATCTTCAGCCCGAGGACTCGCTCATAGGTGCGTTCACTAGCAGTGGGAGTGCGTGGTGAGGCAACACCACCTTCAGCGGTTTGGCTCATGGTGTCGAGCATGTCGCGTGCAACTTCAGTGCCGGCGTGGTTGTTAGTCCGCAGCGGCACCACTTTGATGAATGCGGCGGCGAGGAGAGCGAGGACGACGAGTGGAATCCCGGTAGTGAACACATCATGGATTGCGTCTGCTACTCCATAGCGGACTGCATTAGCAACTACGGGAGGCAGCTTAGCCAGGGTTGATGGGTCGAGGACGGATCCTGCATTGAGGTGCCCTCCTGGCATGTGGGCCGCATTACCAGGCATGCGAGCTGCGATTGCTGGCCCCATGTGGGTGGTAAGAACCGTACCGAATACGGCTATTCCGATCGTTCCACCTGTACTGCGGAAAAATTGTGTTGTAGCGGTTGCTACTCCGAGGTCTCGGCGTTGAACAACGTTTTGCACGATAAGGGTGAACATTTGCATGCACGACCCCAAGCCGACACCAAACACAACGGTAGAAAACGCGAGTTGGAAATGTGAAGAATCTGGCGTGAGCTTTGTCAATAACCAAATTCCCACACCCATAAGAGCAATCCCGATCAACGTGATCGCTTTGTATTTACCTGTTCGAGTAACGATTCCGCCAACAATAACCGAAATGATCACCATTGCGAGACTCATTGGGACCAGCACGGCACCCGACTGTCCAGCACTCATGCCCAGGACACCCTGAGCGAAAACCGGCACATAGATGAGGATGCCGAACATGAGCATCGACACAGTCAAGTTGGCAATATTAGAGAGAGTAAAAATAGAGCTTTTGAAAAGTCGCAGTGGAATAACCGGTTCTTCAGCTTTCTTCTCTACTGCAACAAATATCGCAAGGGATATACCACCGAAAACAAAAAGCCCAATAATTTGCGCTGAACCCCAAGGCCAAGCCGTGCCGCCAAGGCTTGTGGCTGCAAGTAGAGCAACAAGACCAACAGTAAGCGTCCCGAATCCAGCATAGTCAATCTTCGCCTCAATACGCTTCTGCTCAGGCTCAAAGAAACGCGCGATAAACCAAAAAGCGACTACTCCAAGAGGAAGAGGAATATAGAAAAGCCACCTCCATCCAACATGATCGGTAATATATCCACCAGCAAGGGGGCCAGCAATGGACGTAAATCCAAAAATTGCCCCCATTATCCCTTGATACTTACCACGATACCGGGGGGGAATAATATCCCCAACGATCGTCTGAGCCAGAGGCATAAGCGCCCCCATACCAAGACCTTGGACCGCTCGCGTGAAAACAAGGAACCAAAAATTTGTCGCAACTCCGGATAGGACAGAACCGAGCATGAAGACAGCCAGACCGGCGAGAAAGAAACGGCGACGCCCATAAATGTCAGATAACTTTCCAACAATCGGCACAGAGACAGCAGTAACCAGCATGGCCGTAGTAGCAAGCCAACTGTAGTACTCCATGCCGCCCAATTCAGCGACAATTCGCGGAATAGCGGGCCCGACAATCGTCTGACTAATCGACGAGACAAGCATTCCTAGCAGCAAGCCGACAAAGACTCTTCTGCCTGCGGGATCAAGACGAAAATCGCTTGATGATGGGGTGGTAACACTGGCTGACATATGGGAACTTTCTGACTAGGGCGCCTTTCCTCGAACCTCTCCAATGAGGCGTCAGGATCTGCGATGCGGCGTATTGCACAGTGAAATCAGCACTAACGGACATCGTCAGCACCAACGGGCCCTCACATGACGCACACCTACAGCATATGTGCACGTCTGCAAAATTTCACTAATGCTACGTATACTACGAATATGGACGCCACAACCAACCCCACGCATCACCTCACCCCATCCCATCGGTCCATCACCCCAGAAACCGAAGGACTCCGAGAACGCAAAAAACGCGAAACACGCGCGCGAATACACCGCAGCGCCATCGAACTCGCTCACCAGCACGGCCTCGAATCCCTCACTATCGAAGCCATCGCAGCCCAAGCTGACGTCTCCCCCCGCACTCTCTTTAACTACTACCGCTCGAAAGAAGCAGCCATCCTCGGCATTTCTTCCGATATCACTGAACGCATAATCACAGCTCTCCAGCAGCAGCCAGTCACCTATCCCCCCCTCACCGCACTCCGCAACGCCCTACGCCCCCTCATCGACATTCCCCATCTCGACGACGAATTCCACACAAAACGCCGCCGCATACTCACGCAATACCCCGAACTTGCAACCACCAGCATGAACCTGGTCGTCGAAACCGAAAAAGCTCTCACCCAAGCTCTCATCCCCCGCCTGGCGCACAGCGAAAAAGACAGCTCCGAGGTCGAAATCCACATGCGCGCAGCCCTACTCGCTATCACTGCAGTTGGCGTCACCCGTGCCACCTGGGTAACACGCGCACACCATGACCTTTCCCTGCAAAGCGCTATCGACACCTTCGAACGCGGCTTCGACTCACTGCGCAGTGGCCTAGACACCACCACCAAAAACACAGAAGCTACAACCGAACCGGAGCCACCACATCCGCATACACAAGCAACGCCCCCATCCCAATAAACAACAACGTCACTGCATACGCCAACGGCATAGCCCTGGCAACGTCAACATATCCAGGGTCAGGTCGACGACGCACTCGCGCCACCACCTTCGTGATCCCCTCCCACAGCGCTCCCACCATGTGCCCACCATCCAGTGGCAACAACGGAATCATGTTGAAAACAAACAACGCAATGTTCAAACTCGCCACCAGCATCCACATCGCCGCCCACATCGCTCCCGGATCAGACAACCACGCCACCCGACCATCAGCTACCTCACCGGCAATACGCCCAACACCCACCACACTCATCGGGCTATTAGCATCCCGCTCAGCACCGGAAAAAGCTGCCTGCCACACACCAAACAACTTGGCTGGCAATACCGCAACTACCCTCACCGTCTGCACCACTGCATCGGATAGGAACCCGGGAACCGCCGTAAGCGGCTGCGGAACGAATGCGCTGACAGGTGTGCTTGTCATACCCATGTATCCAGCTTTCTCAGTCAAGGGCGCCCCGTGAGCATCAACAATCACCCGCCCCTGATCATCAACTCGCGGCATCTGTACCGCGATCGGAGTGACTTTGAGCGTCACTGGCTGACCGCCACGCTCCACCACCACATCCACAGTGCGTCCAGCAGCAGGACGCACAGCGGTAGCCACATCCACAGTGCCTCTCACCTGGTGGCCATCAATCGATACAAACTGGTCACCAGGACGAAGACCTGCTGCTGCCGCAGGTGAAGGCGTATCTGCCGCGGTACACGGCTTCGTCGCATCTTGGGCTCCTGCGCCCACCACCGGTCGCACACACTGAGCCACGGAAACAACCTTGGCACCTACTGACTCAGCAATACCGTGTGTAGTAAACACTCCTGCCATCACCACCCCGGCAATGACCAGATTCATCATCGGGCCACCGAACATGACGGTCAGCTTTTTGGGAACCGACAGCTTATAGAAAACCCTGTTCTCTTCACCGGGACGAATTTCAGCCAACGACGCTTCACGAGCCTGCGCAACCATCCCTGACCATGGCCACACACGCCCGCTACGAGTGCGGCCTGACTGCTCATCAGCAGCCAAAGCGTTCTCGCTACGCTCAGAAACATTCAGACCCTCTGCACGATCACGAACGCGCTCCTGCTCTGCCCGCGAAGGTGGGTACATACCGATCATCCGCACATACCCACCTAGTGGTATGGCTTTGACCCCATACGTGGTCTCTCCCCACTGGCGAGACCACAAAGTTGGCCCAAACCCAATCATGTACTCACGGCACGCAACACCGAACTTCTTCGCCGGCGCCAGGTGTCCAATCTCGTGCAACGCAATCGACACTGCAATCGCAAAAGCCATGAACAGCACACCAAAAACAAACATCATGGCCGTCGACTCCTTCTTCCAGCGAATTCCTGCACGAAAAAGCTCCTACGACTGATCGACCGTGAAGCTCACACCCTGTACCGATTGTGCAACGATCACCTAGCGATAACTGATCCCGCCACGTCACGCGCCCACGCATCAGCAGCCAGCACCCCAGCTACATCATCAGCGTTGCCTGGCTGTTCTGCCCGCTGAACCGCCTCATGCCACCGGTTCACCACTAGCTCCACCGTGTCCACAATCTCCAAGAAACCGATACGGCGATCATGGAAAGCATCAACACACACCTCATTGGCAGCGTTATATACAGCGGGGTATGTCCCTCCCATTTCCCCAACACGGCGAGCCAATGCCACCGCAGGGAATGCTTCTTCATCCAGAGGGAAGAACTCCCACGTACTCGCTTTAGACCAGTCACATGGCGCTACCGCTGCCGGAACACGATCTGGCCATGCCATTCCTAAAGCAATCGGCAACCGCATATCCGGTGGCGATGCCTGAGCAATCGTAGATCCATCAACAAACTCAACCATTGAATGCACCATTGATTGAGGATGCACAGTCACTTCGATAGACGAAAAAGGAATATCGAAGAGCAGATGGGCTTCAATAACTTCTAAGCCCTTATTGACAAGCGTGGACGAATTAGTAGTTACCACTGGCCCCATATTCCATGTTGGGTGAGCCAAAGCCTCCTCCGGTGTGACATTAACAAGCTCTGCGCGGCGCCGTCCGCGGAAAGGTCCACCGCTTGCTGTCACCACAAGCTTGGCAACCTCACTACCCTTTCCAGAACGTAACGCCTGCGCCAGAGCCGAATGTTCTGAATCTACTGGCACGATCTGTCCCGGCTTCGCCGCCGCTTTAACAAGATCACCCCCCACAATCAGCGACTCTTTATTGGCTAACGCCAAGGTGTTTCCAGCCTGGAGCGCAGCAAGAGTCGGACGCAAACCAATCGATCCCGTAATGCCGTTGACCACCACATCCACGGGCCGACCAGCAACCTCTGCCACCGCCTCACCCCCCACTAGCACCTCAGGCATCCGCTGCACACCAGCTGCTCGCAGCGCTGCATGCACTTCTTCTACTGAGCCCTGCGCAACCGCAACCACATCGACATCAAGCTGGGCAACCTGCTCAGCAAGCACCCCCAGTTGCCCACCACCAGCAGCCAAACCCGTCACACGAAATCGATCTGGATTACGTAGGACTACATCTATTGCCTGCGTACCGATCGACCCAGTGGATCCCAGCAGAGTTACTGTTCGTTGTGTTGTCACCAACACATCGTGTCATGCACACCTAGACGCCAAACAAGCTTGGATTATCTCCCATCCCCTCTTCTCGACGCGTAGGCTACTCGAAACCCTTTTCCATCTTTTACCTGCGTTCAAAGGAAACCCATGGCAAACAAAGACGGGCTCTCCCTCGGTTACCGCCTCTGGTGGAACATCCGCAGAGTGGCAATGAGCATATTCGGCCCTGCCCAACTTGGCGATAACGACCCGCTGCACCGTTTGAAAGCAGAACGTGAAGCCAAAATTGCCCAGTACCACGCCCAACAGAACTAGCAAGCTAATCACCGGCCCGGTCTCTTGCATTGCAAGGCACATCGACCGGTAAGGGCTTTTCAACGTAGCTAGGCGCCCAGACCTCAAAGAGTCTGGGCGCCTAGCTACGTTGAATGGTTATCGAGCTCCGCTCGCGCGAGCCGCTGAGCTATGCCTCACAGCGGCTCGCATAGAACAGAATTAGCCAGCCACGATGACGTAGAGGGTCCGAGGACCGTGCACACCTTCAACACGAGACAACTCGATGTCGCTCGTAGCGCTACCGCCACTAATCCAGGTCACTGGATTGCCCGCACGTAATGAGGGGGCAACCAAAGCCGTGGCCTCAGGAATATCGCTGACGATTTGGTCGGTAGTAACTACACACACGTGAATGTCAGGAAGCAAGGTGAGGGCACGACGTCCCTGGTCTTCAGCGTGGTCAAGCATGATCGTTCCCGACTCAGCACCTGCAGCACGAGCCGCCGTGACAACAGCATGCGTGGAGTTCAGCTCAGCGCGAGTTCGAGCCCCAGCAGTGGGGCCATCGGTGCTTACTGGTACACCAAACTTCTCCACTGCAGCTCGCCACGAAGCATCAATGCCTTCTGGCAGTACGACACTTTTTGCTTCAGTGATCCGCAAAGCTTCAGCAATGGCAGCGGGGATCTCTTTAAGTGCGCACCGAGCGACCGTAGCCCTGTAGTCCTCGACACGCTCAACGAATCGATCAACCACGTCATCTACCTGTGGGTTGGCCTGCCCATATTCCCAATCCACCGGAGTGTCCTCAGCCGGAGACACATCAGCAGGTACATCGGTCAGCCCTTGGCGGATACGCGCCAAGATCTCATCACGAGCGCTCATTCCTGGCGTGTGCGGCGCACCCGCGGTGAGGTCAGGGCGTTGCAAATCCGTGCTCATCAGTTTTCTCCCTTGCGCTCGCCATTCGTGCCAGCTGTGTCATCGTCACCGTGCTCACGGTTCCACCAGCTACGGAACGATTCCGCCGGAGGCACCGGCACGTTCCTTGCTCCTGTCCAGCGAGAGAGCGGTCCGGGAATAGCGCCGATGTGATCGGTGAACTTGCCGAGGCTGCGACCACCGAAACCACTCATGTTGGTAGCGGTCTTCCAACGGCGGGAGTCTGACATCATCCAGGCTGCAGAAGCCATGAGAGCAGGCTCGGTGTGGGCAATGAAGGGGCGGGCAAGCCGCTTCTTCTTAAACTTGGCGTTCGCTTCGGCCTTTTTGGCGCTAACAACCTTGTTGCGCATGTAGACGAGTAGCTCCGGAATCGGGATGCGCACAGGGCACACGTCGAAGCACGCGCCGCACAGGGTGGAGGCAAATGGTAGAGAGCGATCGACCTTGGAAGATGTTCCGCGCAACTGCGGGGTGAGGATCGAGCCGATTGGTCCTGGGTACACCGACCCGTAGGCGTGACCACCGACCTTTTCATAGACAGGGCATACGTTCAGGCAGGAGGTGCAGCGAATGCAGCGCAGTGCCTCACGACCGTGTTTGTCCTGGAGAACGTTGGTGCGGCCGTTGTCGATAAGGACCACGTGCATGGCTTTGGGGCCGTCTTCGCCGCCCTTATCTCCGCCCGGTCCCGTCCATAGGGTGGTGTAAGGGTTCATTCGCTCACCAGTAGACGAACGCGGCAGCAGCTGAAGGAAAACCTCAAGGTCTTCAACCGTCGGGACAACTTTCTCAATGCCGACAACACTGATGAGAGTTTCCGGCAGGGTTAGGCACATACGGCCGTTACCTTCGGATTCGACAACCGCCAGAGTTCCAGTTTCAGCAACTGCGAAGTTAGCTCCGGAGATACCTACCTTGGCGCGCAGGAACTTTTCGCGCAGGTGTTGGCGAGAAGCCTCTGCAAGGTGGGCTGGTTCGGAGTCCAAACCTTCGGGAGCAGGACGGCCATAGGTACCCATCTCGTCGAGGAAGATCTCGCGCACTTCACTGCGGTTGCGGTGAATAGCTGGCACGAGGAAGTGGCTTGGCCTGTCATGTCCAAGCTGCACGATGAGCTCAGCGAGGTCAGTCTCCCAGGCTGCGATGCCCGCGTCTTCAAGGGCCTCGTTCATCTCAATTTCCTGGGTAGCCATGGATTTAACCTTGACGACCTCAGGGTAAGTAACGTCACCGTTGTTTGCCTCGGTACCTTCACCCTCGCTGACTGCGTACTGGGAGAGTGCATCTTTAACGAGACCGACGATGATTTCGTTCGCTTCGGCTGCGTCACGCGCCCAGTGAACAGTTGTTCCTGCTGCAGTAAGTGACTCTTCTAGCTGGACCAAGTACTGGTCTAGGTGCCGCAGGGTGCGGTTCTTAATTGATTCACCAGCGCGACGAAGCTGTTCCCAGTTGTCTAGCTCTGCTACGACACGACCACGTTTGCCTCGGATCATGGTCATAGCGGTGTGCAAGTTGCCCCGCTGCACTGGCTTGCCTAGCTGTACCTTGGCTGCTGAGGGGAAGGCATCCGAGTTGATCAACTCTCCGGGCGGCGGCGAAGGAGTCAAACGGCCCTCGGCGTCGCGCGGAAGTGCTGGCATACCGATGAACGTGGTGCTCATTTGCGCACTCCTTCCCGTGAGGCCCGGGAAGACCCGGGGGTGAACTGTGCCTCTTCGGTTGAGGCAAGAATTTCGGCGAGGTGGACGGGACGGATACCGGCGTTGTTGCGTCCGAGTACGCCGGAGATATTCAAGAGGCAGAGGTTGTCTCCTGCGACGAGGTACTCCGCTCCAGTATCTGCAACGTGACGAGCCTTATCTGCGGCCATCGCAACAGACACATCCGGGTTCTTCATCGAGAATGTGCCACCGAATCCGCAGCAACGGTCCGCGTCTTCGAGTTCCAACACGGTAATGCCGGACACTGCCTGGAGAAGACGCATCGGGCGATCTCCAACTTTGGCCATGCGGACAGAGTGACAAGTCGGGTGATAGGTGACCTTGTGCGGGAAGTAAGCGCCAACATCCACCGTTCCTAGGACATCAATGAGGAACTCAGAGATGTCATATGTACGGGAGGCGATGTCAGCTGCTTCGCGACGCAACCCGCTGTCACCAGCGTGTTCAGCAAGCATCGTGTGCTGGTCGCGCACAGAGCCTACGCAGGAACCAGACGGGGCCACGATGTAGTCGTAGTCGCTGAAGGTGTTAACGAAGTTACGAACGAGCGGAACAGTCTCGTCGAAGTAACCCGAGTTCGTGAAGGCCTGTCCGCAGCACGTTTGTTTCTGCGGGAAGGTCACTTTCACGCCCAGGCGCTCCAGCAAAGTGGTCACTGCTTTGGGGGTGTTAGGGAACATCGCGTCGTTGGCACAGGTTGCGAACAGCGCGACGGTGAGTCCCTCACCTGGCCGGGTGCCGGCCGGTGAGGAGGGTGCGGCTGTGGTCATGTTCTCGTTCTCCAGGTGGTGTCGGGTGGGTTGATTCCCCGGGGTGCACGGGGAAGCTGACTATTACGGAAGCAGCCACGCAAGGACAGGGGTGGACATGAGGCCCGAAACGACGCACATGAACACCAGCAGAATGAGGCTCCAGCTAATAACTCGGCGCAGGATGACGGATTCAGAGCCAGCTAGCCCGATCGCAGAAGCGGCGATGGCCAGAGACTGCGGAGAAATCATCTTGCCGACAACGCCACCTGCGGCACCGGTGCCGACCAGCAGACCTTTGTAACCGATCTGGTCTCCAACGCTGGCCTGTAGCGGGGAGAAGAGCAGGTTGGCTGAAGTGTCAGAGCCGGTGACGTAGGTGCCGATCCAGCCCAGGATCGGAGCCAAGAAGGGATACACAGCGCCTGCACCAGCAACCCAGAGGCCAAGAGCGTATGTCTGACCGGAGTCACCCATGACGTAAGCAAGAGCAACAACAGCGCCGATGGTGAGCATCGTGAAACGCAGCTTGACAACGTTGCGCCAAAGCTCAGCGAAGATCTCTTTGAACGAAACCTTGTAAATGATTCCGACGAGGATTGCGACCAGGGCAAGCAGGGTACCGGGGCCAGAAAGCCAAGCGATGGTGTAGGTGGCATGGCCAGAGGGCTTTCCAGAAACGCTCATGAGCTCCTGCAGGCCGGGCCATGCAAGCTTGAGATTGGTGGCAACTAGGGCGTTGTGAACAGCCGGGATGGCTGCGATGGAGAACACAACGATGACAAGGATGTATGGCACAAGCGCCATGAAGATACGCCCGCCGGTAAGAGTTTCGTTGTCATCAGCAACGCGAGCAGGTGCTTGTTCTTCCAAGCTCGGATCCATCGGAGCCCCAACACGGGCAAGGGCTTCTTCGCCACCGCGGGGCTTCCAAAAGCGCAGGAAGGCAATGGCTGCAGCAACGGTGATAACGGCCGCGAAGATCTCTGTGAGGTTATAGAGCGGTGTAGCAGAGACGATCCATTTTGTGGCGCCGAAGATCACACCGATAAGGATGGCGAACGGCCAGCATTGAGTGACACCCTTTTTACCGTCCATGACGAATAGGAGGAGTAAGGGAACAAGGAGACCGAGAAGTGCGCATACGCGACCGGTAATGATGGCGACCTCAGTGACGCCTACACCGCTTACCTGGGCGGCGGTAAGAATGGGAAGCCCGACAGCACCGAAAGCAACTGGAACGGTGTTGGCAAGCAAAGCCACGACCGCTGCGCGTAGTTTTGAGAACCCGATAGCGATGAGCATGACTGTGGCGATGGCTACCGGCGCACCGAAACCTGCGAGCGCTTCGAGAAGTCCACCGAAGCAGAAGGCGATGAGCATACCGAGCACGCGGGGGTCATCACTGATCAGGAAGAAGGTACGGCGCAGATCGTCGAACCTTCCGGAGATGACGGTCACCTGGTACATCCAGATGGCACACAGCAGGATCCATACGATGGGGAATTGACCGTAAATGAAGCCGTGCGCACTGGTTGACAGGGCCATGCCGACAGGCATGGAGAAGACTGTAACCGCGATGACCAGGGCCACTGCCCATGAGGTAATACCAGCGATATGTGCCTTCCACCGCAGGCCGCCCAAAGTGATAAGCATCACCATGATCGGGATGGCGGCCACAAGCGCCGAGAGCCACTGCGATGGGAGGGGACTGGGATTGGGCGTGAATGCCGCAAGGGCTGGAAGCATGAGAACTCCGTTGTCCATGGGGGCGCCGCGGAGGGCTACCCGTAGTTGGGCCGGGTGATGGGCGCCACTGCTTTGGTCCGACCATTAAAGGACATTGCGGTCGGTCATGCATCATGGCGTGGGTACTAAATCGCTCAAGTGTCGTGTGTCACGCCACCATCGAGCGAGAATGATCGTGAACGATTCCCACCGCTGGCTCAAATTCTGGAGGATTTGCATGGCACACAAGGCCCAGGATGGGGCTGCTGACACGCCTGGCCCTTCCTGGCACCCCGTCACCAAAAAGAAGGCTTACGAGCAGGTCATCGCCCAGGTTGAGGAACAAATCGTGGCTCGGCGGCTACGGGTAGGAGACCGACTTCCTGCAGAACGTGAGCTTGCGACAATGTTGGGTGTCTCCAGAGCTGGCGTGCGAGAGGCAATGCGCACGCTAGAAGCGCAAGGTGTGGTCTCTGCCGACGTCGGAACAGACGGGGGGACGTTCGTCACGACCATGTCGAGCGAGGCAATTACGCGCATCCTTCGCTTACACGTGCATCTTTCCCACTTCTCAGTACCAGAAGTTTTAGAGGCTCGTATCCCTTTAGAACGCAGAAGCGCCAGACTAGCGGCGTCACAGGCTTCCAAAGAAGATCTCGCGAAAATGCGTGAGGTTCTTGATGAAATGGCCGACCCCTCAACACCGCGCGACAGGTTTAACGAGCTGGACACACAATTCCATGTTCTTGTGGCTGCTGCAGGCCATAACAGGCTTGTCACTGAATTGACTACAGCTATTCGGGAGACGATGACAGGCCCAATAATGCATAGTTTTGATGATGAAGAAGACTGGCATGCTCGCTCAGCTAGCTTGTGTGCAGGCCACGAAGCCATCTTCACTGCAATTGAAAAAGGCGACGCTCTTCAAGCAGCTGAAGCTGTCGAAAGTCATATTCGTCTTGCTTACGAACAACTGCACTATCACTCGAACTAGCTGAGTAGTCACTTCACTTTCAACTGGTAGCAGCAGCGAGTTGTCCGCATGCGCCGTCGATGTCGCTTCCACGCGTGTCTCGGATGGTTGTTGGCACCCCATGTGCCCGCAGGCGCTCAACAAACTGCTGCATCACACCGGGACGGGAAGCTGTCCACTTTGATCCAGGAGTAGGGTTAAGCGGAATGGGGTTGACGTGCACCCAACCTTTACCTCGACGCGTAAGCTCCTCCCCCAGCAAATCGGCGCGCCACGCTTGATCATTCATGTCTCTGATGAGCGCGTATTCGATCGAAACTCGACGGCCCGTTGCATCGAAATAGGCCCGGGCAGCATCGAGTGCTTCAGCGACCTTGTACCGATTGTTGATCGGGACAAGTTCATCCCGCAGATCGTCGTCGGGGGCATGCAGACTCAGCGCTAGCGTGACCGGCAACCCCTCAGCGGCGAGTCTGTTAATTCCGGGCACCAGACCCACACTGCTCATCGTGATGCCACGCGCACTCATCCCAAAGCCCTCGGGAGCTGGAGCGATCAACCTGCGAATCGCCGCCACGGCGCGTTTGTAGTTCACAAGCGCCTCGCCCATCCCCATGAAAACAACATTGCTTACCCGCAATGGTGCTGTGGCTATTTCATGAGCATCTGCCAGAGGGTAGGCCTCATCATCGTCGGGGTTAGCGAATGCCTCTGCTCCCGCAGATCCCGATTCGCCACCTTCTGGACCTGCGAAACGCCCTGATCGCAGCAGCACTGCTCCCATCCGTACCTGCTCAACAATCTCAGCAGTCGAGAGGTTCCGAGTGAAACCTTCTTGTCCGGTAGCGCAGAACGGACAATTCATTCCACAACCGGCCTGACTTGAAATACACATAGTCACGCGGCGCGGATAACGCATCAACACACTTTCGACGAGCGCTCCGTCATGAAGCCGCCACACAGACTTGACTGTGCGCCCGTTGTCAGCGACCAAATCACGCACGTTCTCCAACAGCGAAGGAAAGGCTGCTTCTGTGATCTTTGACCGGGATCCTTGAGGAAGGTCAGTCATTGATTCAGGGTTTGTCGTGAAATGTGAAAAATAGTGGGTGGACAGCTGCTTCGCCCGGAAACCGGGGTATCCAGCTTCCTTCAACAGGGCCACCCGTCCTGCCATATCAAGATCAGCGAGATGTGTGCGCGGCAAGAGGTTACCCGGCGCCGACAATGTAATCTGCCCAGGCCCAGGGCGCCTGCGCGCCAAACCTGGCCGCGCCTGCGCACCGCTACTCTGACCTTGAAGCGGCTCACTACTAGTCACATTCTCACTGTTCATCACAGCTATTCTCGCAGGAAGCCGCAATCCTCGACAACGCGGCCCCTCGAGACCTACCTCAAGTGACCACCTAAGCTCACAGATAACTCAACGATTGCTTCCACATCCGGGGATTACCCTTCCCCGAAGACAATGTTCACCCCAGAATGGGCGATCAAAACGTGAACGCCCACAACAGCTCAAAGTGAAGGTACAGCGATGACGGAAAGCTTGTGGCGCCGCCTCGCAGGACGCATGCGGCGATCACGCCCCAAGGCAACTAGCGCGGGAACATCCGCCAAACGACGCAAACCACGCACACCAACAGTCGCCCCTTTCGTCCTTAAAGGCGAGCACGAAAAATATCCCCGTCCCCTTACTAACAGCCGCCCGACGCCGGCAGAACATGCGTGGCTACCTCTGTACGGCACAGCCAACCGCATACCTGGCCTTTCCCCCTCAGGAAATGCCACCCCAGACGACAAGACTGTACTGTCATCACTGCGACTACAGCTGGCCGACATCGAAGATGTTCCCTCGCTCAGCAACCTGACCCACGTTCGCGCTTACGCCCCCGGGCTTGTTGAGCTCCTTACTGTCAGTACGCCGGAGGCTGTCATAGCTCCACCGGCAACCGACCTGGCACATCTAGGTTCTCCTGAAGAACTCGTCGAAGTAGCTCGCCACAATCTTGTACACACTTTGGCCGATATTGGAGAAGAAATCGAAGTACGCCACTTCGAAACCACCGAAGGACTCACCTTCACTGGCCTTCTAGGCGATTCCTTATCAGTGGCCAGCTTGGCCATCGAATTACCCCGTGTTTCGCGCCTTCTTCACCCAGGAAGTGACCTCAGCAAAGGTGTCTTTGTGGCTGTACCAAATGCTCATCACCTCGCGCTGCGCATAGTTGATAACGTCAGCTCCCTCATGTCGGTGGGCCCAATGAGTGTCTTCGCTCGCAATGGCTACAAAGACTCAGGAGCTACCAGTCCCCACGTCTATTGGGCACACGGTGAGCATCTGGAAACACTTACTCCGCTGACAACACACGAACGGGGGCAAATCGCCATTCGCGTACCCCCCGCACTGTCAGAGCTTCTCGACCGCTGAGTGAGGGAGCAGTTTTCCTCTCACGCTGGCAGCAAAGCTGCCATAACTATCCATGCCACCGGGGCGCACACCAACAAAGAATCCATGCGATCCATTAGTCCACCGTGCCCCGGTAAAACTTTTCCGAAATCTTTAATGCCTAGATCGCGCTTGAGCATCGACTCGGTCAAATCACCCAGTGTGGCGCACATAGCTAGCAAACCCCCGAAGAGCACGCCCTGCCACCAGGCTGCCCCCAATGGAAATGCAAACATCACTGCCCCGGCAAGAGCACACATTACTACCGAACCGGCAAAACCTTCCCAAGATTTATGAGGGCTCACCGATGGTGACATCGAAGTTTTCCCAAAGCGCACACCGGCTATAAAACCACCAATATCGCTGCAAACAGTAACAAGGACAAATGCGATTACACGCCAATGCCCTTCAGGGGCTGTCAACATTAATGCCGTAAATGAGGCAAGAAACGGCACATAACCCAGCACAAAAACACCGCTACCGATATCGCGTATCCCTGTACGCAGGTGACCGATCAGCGTTCGCCAGACGATTACCGCGCCAGCTTCCACACCAAAAATCACCAACAGCGCCGCCGGACCTCCTAGGTACGCAGCCAACGGCATCACGGATGCCCCCACCACCACTGGAACTAATGGCACCTCATGACCACCAGCCACAAAGCCGTTTCTTAACTCCAGCACCGCAAACACGATCGCTGGAGTTAAGAGCAGCAGCCATCCCCAAGGCGCCACAAACAAGGAAGCAAGAGCAAGAACCCCCAACGCCACCCCCACGCCGACAGCGACCGGAAGATTCCGGCCCCCTTTCGACTTTTTCTCAGGTGGCGATGAGGGTTCCACAACAGGTGCATTCACCCGATCAGACCTCGAGTAGCTCTGCCTCTTTACCCTTCAGGAGGGCGTCAACCTTCTCAACGAACTTTTTCGTCAACGCTTCAAGATCTTTTTCATATCGGGTACCTTCATCTTCACCGACCTCGCCATCTTTAACAGCTTTGTCGATGGCGTCTTTAGCGTGACGACGTACAGAACGCACAGAAACCTTCGCGTCTTCACCTTTACGGTTCGCGAGCTTGATGTATTCCTTGCGGCGCTCTTGAGTCAGCGCAGGCATAATCCCTCGGATAACGACGCCATCATTGCTCGGGTTAAGCCCTAGATCCGAGTCACGCAGAGCCTTCTCCACAGCTCCTAGCGAACTACGGTCATAGGGAGTCACAAGCACGGTGCGCGCATCTGGAATCTGCACAGAGGCGAGCTGCTGCAAAGGTGTCGGAGCACCGTAGTAGTCGACCATGATCTTGTTGAACAGACCTGCGGAAAGACGACCAGTACGAATGTTGGAGAACTCCTCCCGGGCGACCTCCAAAGCCTTCTCCATCTTTTCCTCGGCTTCGAGCATCGTGTCATCCAACATGTGCGACCCCTTCTGCGTTATCGACTGACTAGACTGCTCGCCCCCGGCGATATCGGAGAACACCTAAGCAGCTCAGCATTCCTGCATCAGACTCTACCCGCCTCCATCAAGCGCTGTAGACCTCGGTACCGATCTCATCACCACGCAGCGCCCGGGTAATGGCTTGCTCCTCCTGCATACCGAAGACAACCATCGGCATTTTGTTCTCACGGCACAAGGCAAAAGCGGCCGCATCAACAACTTTGAGACCCTGGCTGATCGCTTCGCTGTAGCTGACGCGATCCAGCTTAACTGCCGTTGCGTCTGTTCTTGGGTCACCGGTGTAGACACCGTCTACACCGTTTTTGCTCATGAGAACTGCGTCGGCATGGCACTCAAGCGCACGCTGAGCGGAGACCGTATCCGTGGAGAAGAAAGGCATTCCTGCGCCCGCACCGAAAATAACGACACGCCCCTTCTCCATGTGTCGAATAGCTTTGCGGGGTATGTAGGGTTCCGCGACCTGTCCCATCGTGATGGCAGTCTGCACGCGAGTGGGGATTCCTTCTTTCTCTAGGTAATCCTGCAAAGCTAGGCAGTTCATCACGGTGCCAAGCATGCCCATGTAGTCAGCACGGGTACGATCCATACCCTTCTGCTGCAGTTCTGCGCCACGGAAGAAGTTACCTCCGCCCACGACGACCGCTACTTCAACACCTTCTCGAACAGCTACAGCGATCTGCGCAGCAATTCCGCGAACAACATCTGGATCTACGCCTACAGCCCCACCACCAAAAGCTTCCCCAGACAGCTTCAGCAGAACACGTTTGTATGCACGAGCACTCACGAAAAATCTCCCCACATCGGCGAACCAATTCAAACCATGTTGCCACGCATGGCGAACCACAAGCGACTTATACAAAGAAGCCGCTCACACAAAAGAAGTGACCCACCAATAAAGGCGGATCACTTCTTAAAAGATTTCCCGTTGCTGCCTATTTTAAAGAAACAAAGGGAAAGGGAACCTACTCAGCAAAAAATACTTATTCATACCAAGTAGGCCTACCCACGACTATGAGATCAGGAACCGACGCGGAAGCGAGCAAAGCCGATAGCTGTTGCTCCGGCTTCTTCCAGAACCTTGGCAACTGTCTTCTTCTGATCCTTAGCGTACTTCTGGTCAAGAAGGACGTTTTCAGCGAAGTATCCCTTAACGCGACCCTCAATGATCTTCGGCAGAGCCTGCTCGGGCTTACCTTCCTCGCGAGCCGTTTCCTCAGCGATACGACGCTCGTTAGCGACCGTCTCTTCGTCAATCTCATCCTCAGTCAAGACAGACGGGGAGAACGCAGCAATGTGCATCGCGACATCGCGACCAATCTGCTCGTCACCACCAGAGAAAGCGAAGAGAACACCAACCTGCGGAGGAAGATCAGGGTTCGTCTTGTGCAGGTAGGAAACGACGTGCTCACCCTCAATGCGGGCAACACGACGTACTTCCATCTTCTCGCCAATCGCAGCAGCGTTGTCCTCGATCAGCTTCTTAACCGGCTGCCCTTCGACGTCAACCTCCATGAGAGACTCAACGTCGGCGGCGCCACTGGCGGCAGCAGCCTGCAGGATCTGGTCAGCCATAGCGATGAACTTCTCACCCTTGGCAACGAAGTCCGTCTCGGTGTTGACCTCGACAAGGGTGCCAATGTTCCCCTCAACCTTGGCAGCAACCAAGCCATTGGAGGCCGAGCGACCTTCGCGCTTCGTGATGCCCTTCAGACCCTTGACGCGAAGCAGCTCAACAGCCTTGCCCTTGTCACCTTCAGCCTCATCCAGAGCCTTCTTGACGTCGAGCATGCCCGCGCCGGTCTTTTCGCGGATTTCTTTGATGTCGGCGGTGGTGTAGTTAGCCATCTACCAATCACTCTCTCTCGTACCGGTGGTCGCGACTATCGTCGCGACCACCGTCGTCAAAGTTGTTACGTCCAACAATGGCCATTACGAGCCACAACGGCAGCGTTCACATGCTCAAGAACACGCCATGAACGGTCGAAACTGGCTCAGGCCTGGGCTTCTTCAGCCGTGTCCTGGTCTTCGCTCTTTACCTCGGCAGGTGCATCAGCCTGCTCACCAGCCAGCAGCTCTCGCTCCCACTCAGCCATCGGCTCGGCCTGCTCACCAGCAGCTGCGCCACCAGAGTTACGAGCCATGAGCCCCTCGGCCACAGCGTCAGCAACGACACGGGTCAGCAACGTCACGGAACGGATAGCGTCGTCGTTACCCGGAATGGCGTAGTCGACCTCATCGGGGTCACAGTTGGTGTCCAGGATCGCGACGATCGGGATGTTGAGTTTGCGCGCCTCGGTAACGGCAAGGTGTTCCTTCTTGGTGTCCACGATCCACACGGCAGAGGGGACCTTGGACATGTCACGGATACCGCCGAGCGTGCGTTCCAGCTTGTCTTTTTCGCGACGCAGAACGAGAAGCTCTTTCTTGGTGTGGCCCGAGCCTGCAACATCGTCGTAGTCAATGGCCTCAAGTTCTTTGAGGCGGTCCAGACGCTTAGAGACGGTGCTGAAGTTGGTCAGCATGCCACCGAGCCAGCGGTGGTTCACGTAGGGCATACCCACGCGAGTTGCCTGCTCTTCGATGCCTTCCTGCGCCTGCTTCTTCGTGCCGACGAACAAGATGTGACCGCCGTGAGCAACGGTCTGCTTGATGAACTCGTATGCATCGTTGATGTAGGTCAACGACTGTTGCAAGTCGATGATGTAGATGCCGTTGCGCTCGGTCATGATGAAGCGCTTCATCTTCGGGTTCCAACGGCGGGTCTGGTGTCCGAAGTGGACGCCGCTCTCAAGGAGCTGACGCATGGTGACGACGGCCATGCCGAAGCCTCCTGATACTCGTTTTGGTTGACGACTTATCCGCGGAATTGCGGCTAAGTCCCTGGTGTCGAGAGAACCGCCACCGAGAAAAACCCGGACCGAAGGCGAAACCCCACCATTCCTTCTCTGGCGCACAAACACCGGAAGTTACTGGCGAATAACGACACGCGATTTCCTGCAGCGCACACGCCACAGGTTTAAACATCATAACGCCAGCAGCCACTGCCCCGCGACGCCAGCGCGCTCTCGCACGAGAACTGTCAGTCCCCAACCCGCCTTCCCATCCACAGACAGCAACTTTCCCCACTCATACATTCACTCCACCAACCACGATCACCTACGTGAGCCTCGACCCCATCACCATCGCCCTCATCGCTCTCACCATTGCCACTGGCCCCGCGGGATGGGGAACCCTTCTCGTTGGCACCGGCGTACGTGTAGTTGGCACTGCCATTGCACGCACAGTCGCCACCCAGGTCGTGAAGTCAGTCGCCACAGGAGCCGCTCGAGGCACTCTCACACGCTTAGCTGGATCCGGTGTAGCCAAAGAACTTGAAGGTGTTGCTGCACGCGCACTAGGCAAACAGGTAACCGCATCAACAAGTCAAGCAGCCGCCATTGGGCAAGGCGCAGCACGCGCAGGCACATCCGCCCGAGCAGGAACAGCTGCTTCCGGGCGACATGCAAAGAAAAACATGGAAAACATGCTTGCGCTGCTTCCCGCTCCGTATCGCATTCCTCTACGTGGATCTACCCATGTTTTACGTGGCTTCGATAAACCCGCACAAAATTGGCTTCCTGGGCATCGAGGCGTAGACCTCGCCGCAGCCGCAGGCGCCCCTGTTCTAGCAGCGAGCAACGGAAAAATTTTTTATGCAGGCAAAATTGCCACAAAATCAACCGTGTCAATCATGCACGCACGAGGCATCCGAACCACCTATGAACCTGTGATCCCCACAGTTAAAACTGGGGACGTCGTCAAAGCAGGTCAAGTCATCGGACACATTGCTCCATTTGCCGCTCACTGCGCACCCAAATCATGCCTGCACTGGGGAGCGATCAAAAACGCTGAATACATCGACCCCCTCACCCTCATCGGCGAGGTTCGCCTCCTACCGTTACGTTGAACAATTCATTCTCACGCCCGCGGATGCGCCTGCTCGAAAACAGCCCGCAGACAAGCCGTGGACACATGCGTATAAATCTGAGTAGTGGCCGGCGAAGCATGACCAAGAAGCTCCTGCACATCACGCAAATCAGCTCCATGATCAAGAAGATGCGTAGCTGCGCTGTGCCGCAAAGCATGGGGCGAAATATCAGGAACCTCAGCCCGTGCCGCCGCTGCATGCACTGCATCACGTATCTGTCGCACCCCCCAACGGCCTCCGCGTGCGCCCAAAAATAAAGCTGCCCCGCTTTCCTTACTCGCCAAGTGCGAGCGCATAGAAAGCCACCGACGCAACGCCTGTGCTGCAGGTTCACCAAAAATAACTTTGCGCTGTTTGTTTCCTTTACCAACAACCACAGCAGTACGTGACTCAAGATCAACATCGTCAATATCAAGTCCAGACAACTCCTGAACCCGAACACCGGTGGCATAAAGCATTTCAAGCGCAGCAGCATCTCGAGAACGGAGCGCTTTAGCCCGCACGGCTGCCGACTTATTTGTGTCATTAGACTCAGTCGTCAGGAGCCTGATGGCCTGACGTTCTTTGAGAACCTTGGGCAAGTGTTGTGATCGACGTGGGCTACGGATCCGTAGAGTCGGGTCAATCTGCACTACACCTGCATCACGAGCCCACCGGAAAAAGGTACGCAATACCGCAATTCGGCGGGCGAGAGTAGCTCGTGATTTTCCTTGTTCAGCTGCTTGAGCTAACCAACTTCGTACGTCATCAACATCAATATCTTCAACTGACTTATGTCCTCGTTGCGCTGCATGGCGCATCGCGGAACGAAGATCCGTGTCATATGCGCGCAACGTATGTGGGGATCGTTCTTTGCCACGATGGTGTTTAAGAAAGCCGAGAAAATCTGCCACGATCTCCTGCGTTCGACCCTCGAGGCTCTTCTCAGCTGTGCCGCGACTACTCGAGTCGCTAGTCGGTTCAGTCACCACTTCACGATGCACAGCGGGTCCACCCAGCGCAAGAAAGCTAGGCGGACCCGCTAGATATTCACGGTTTTTCGAGCTATCCGATACTTCGACTGCCTGGCGGGCGGCGCCATTGACCGTTGCTGTTTATGGCGAATCCTTCCAGTTCAAGTCGCCCCAAACTCGTAAGAACCTCGCGCGTTCCCATACCGACAATGGTGGCGATCTTGCCCACGCTTCGCGGGCGCGCCGACAGCGCATCGTGTACTGCTGCATCTGATGCATCCAGTGAGTCAATGACCGTAGAAGGAGCTAGCTTTTCTGCTGCAGCCTGCTCCCCCACTGGACTAATCAGTTCGAGCACCTCATCCACATCGGTGACGAGAGTGGCCATGCCATCACGAATCATTACGTGACATCCCGCCGAGGCCATCGAAGTCACCGGCCCAGGGAACGCCATGACGACACGCCCCAAGGAAGCAGCAGTACCTGCGGTGTTTCGCGACCCAGACCGTAGCCCTGCTTCGACAACTACTGTGCCCGCTGAGACAGCCGCGATAAGGCGATTACGTTGCAGGAAACGACTTCTTAATGCAGCGCTACCTGGAGCGACCTCGCTAAGAATGAGTCCGGTCTGCGCAATCTCGGCCAGCATCTGTGCATTAGCTGCCGGATACTGTTTGTCGATACCGCAGGCCAACACCGCAACCGTTGTTCCGTGTGCTGCAAGCGCACCGTGATGTGCTGCAGCATCGATTCCGTATGCTGCACCGCTAACCACAGCACGACCGCGCTCAGCCAGAGACCAGGCCAGATCGCCCGACTGATTTATCCCGTAATCCGTAGAGTTGCGTGCGCCCACAATAGCCACAGATCCGCTGCATACCTCAGCTGCTTGTCGGGGTCCTCGTGCCCACAAAGCAACGGGAGGCACCTCCAAGTCAGCAAGACCGCTTGGCCACTCATCATCACTAGGAACAATGAGACGTGCACCGTACCTGCGCGCAATATCGAAATCCCTGAGAACATTCAGGTCAGCGAGCCGAGGAGTGAATTGTTGAACTACTTCCTCATGACGCGTAGCCACAGCAGCAAGCGCCTGTACGGGGCCGAGCAGCTGAATCAAAGCATGCGCCCATACATTCCCCGGTTCTGCCAAACGAGTCCACGCAGCTCGCGCCATACGATCCAGCCCAGCTTCGGGTGAGCCAGTTGCCGTGAAATCCGTAACTGTGTCGACGCCAAGAACTCGAGCTGCAATATCTTCAGCATCCAAGGGTGCTTGCACTCTCTCTAGAGAGGCTCGTTTAGAACTCTTCATGCAGCTGCCCCCAGACGCGAACGTAGACCGAGTGCTAATCCAACGTCTTCACGGGTTGGGCGATCTTTTACGCTCAAATCAGCCACAGTCCAAGCCAAGCGCAGAACGCGGTCATACCCCCGTAATGTGAGAGCCCCCCGGTCAAGTGCGCGGTCAATGTCACTGGTAGCAGCGGCAGGTAGCTGAAACTCTCCGTCACGCAGACGTGGCCCAGGCACATGCGCGTTAAGGCTCCACGGTTGTTTTTCCCATCGATGGTTTTGTCTTTCTCGTGCTCTCTTCACTCGCTGCGCAATCACCGCTGAGCTCTCTGCTCGTGGCGCTCGTAGCGCTGCTCTGGAGACGCGTTGTACCTGAAGCTGCACATCGACACGGTCCAACAGCGGGCCCGCCAGACGACCTAAATAGTCACGTTGTGCCTTCGAAGAACAGCGACACTGAGCACCTTTACCGAAGGCGTTCCCACACGGGCATGGGTTAGCGGCAAGGACGAGCTGGAAACGTGCTGGGAACCTCGCTGAACCACGGGCTCGGGCAACAACAATCTCGCCAGATTCCAAGGGTTGCCTAAGTGCCTGTAACACTGAGGGCTTGAATTCAGGTGCTTCATCGAGAAAAAGAACCCCATTGTGAGCTAACGAAATTAGCCCCGGACGGACGGCACCTGCGCTGCCGCCGCCTCCGATGAGAGCAGTCGCCGAGGCTCCGTGGTGAGGAGCTACAAAAGGTGCTCGTTTGACCAAACCAGCATTATCAAGCTTGGCCAACACACTGTGCACAACCGTTGACTCCAATGCCTGAGCATCGCTCAGAGGTGGTAACAAACCAGTAAGACACTCTGCGAGCAAAGTTTTTCCTGCTCCAGGAGGACCAACAAGAGCCATATGGTGCCCGCCTGCTGCAGCAACTTCTAGGGCAAAACGAGCTTCTTCCTGGCCAGCAACATCAGACATATCTCTGATAACAGGTACAGGTGCACTGCTGAGCTCAGTTTGCACAGGCGAAAATCCAACTTGGGCGCATGCATCATTGCCTGTACGCCCAACGAGATGGAATTTCACCGCCTCAGCAAGACTGCTCACCTCGAATACACGCGCTTCACTAACCAGAGCAGCTTCAGCAGCGTTCGCTGGCGGAACAAGCACCGTAGTGCACCCCTGCGAGACGGCTTCCAGCACGAGAGGAAGCACCCCTGATATGGGTTTCAATGCCCCATCAAGACCAAGTTCTCCGATATGAAGAACTCGATCAATGGTTTCGGGCGGTAGCGCCTCCTGCGAAGCCAATACAGCCATGGCAATTGCCAAATCAAAACCAGCCCCGGTTTTGGGCAGTGACGCGGGGGAAAGGTTCACAACTACTCGACAATCCAAGCGAGGAAACCCCGAATGGATAACGGCAGCCTTGACCCGTTCAGTAGCCTGGCGGCAAGCAGCATCCGGCATGCCACTGACTAAAAAAGTTGGAAGACCTGGCGAAACATCCGCCTCGACCTGAACCAAAGCCCCAGAAAGCCCAAACAGCGTCGCTGCACACGTTCTTCCTAGGCCAGTCATGACACACCAACCAGGTGTTCGATACGCGCAGGACCTGAATCATTCATCCAAATCGCAACGACATCGATGCGCACCGAGCGAATAAAACGACGAGTGCCTCGACCACTCGGATGCTCTGCAAACCAGGCCGACGCTAAACGCCTAAGCCGAGTGAGCTTTTCTGCGTTTACGGCCTCAATCGGCGAACCGAACCGCGTACTTCGCCGTGTCTTTACTTCAACGATGACAAGCGTTTTGCCATCGATCGCAACGACATCAAACTCACCGGCACTGCATCTCCAGTTACGCGCCAGAATTTCCATGCCTGCAGACACCAGGCGCTGGACCGCGAGCTCTTCACCATAAGCCCCCAATGCCCGCCTACTGCGGGCAGCGATTGATCCCATGTGGATCACCTCCACCTGACAGCCTCACGACTCAGGCAGTGGTTCCGCTGACCTCAGATGTGCCTTGGGGACAGGTGAACAGGTTGGGGACAAGAACCCCGTGAAACGAGTTCAGGCGCCGAAATCTTCGTCTGCGATTTCGAGGTCATTCTTTGCGAGTTCCTCAATGTTCACATCTTTAAACGTCACTACACGGACGTTTTTGACGAACCGTGCCGGGCGGTAAACGTCCCACACCCATGCATCGCTCATCGAAACATCGAAATAAACCTCGCCACCATCGCTACGTACTTTCACATCCACCGAGTTACACAAGTAAAAACGACGCTCGGTTTCCACGACGTGGGAAAACAGCCCGACAACGTCCCTGTATTCACGGTAGAGCTGCAGCTCCATGTCGGTCTCATACTTCTCGAGATCCTCGGCGCTCATGCGCACTCACCTTTCTTCACGTGTGATCCGGCGACTGTGCGCCCCGCTGTGGGAGTGTGCCACACCCAGCAACGCTGGTCTGCGCTTCAGGCACGACTGCCACATCTGATCCCACCACACCTGTGGGACATGTGCCCAGGTTCCACGAACGCCTGTGCTCCTCAGAGACACCCATGCGACCCAACGCAGCTCGATGCGCCGCACTGGCATACCCCTTATTCACATCCCAGCCATACACAGGATGTTTGGCAGAACGCTCAACCATGATGCCGTCACGCTCTACCTTGGCCAACACGCTTGCAGCGGCCACTGAAGAGCACGTCCGATCCCCTTTCACCACCGTCACAACCGGGGGCACACCTGACCTACATGCGCTGGCATCCTCAACATCTGCAGGAAGCGCAGAAAAAAGACCCACGGTAGAAGGATCAGTCAACCAGTCGTGCTTGCCGTCCAGAATCACCAAATCCGGATTCACGCCACAAGCAGCAAGTGCTCGCCGACCAGCTAGCCGCAACGCAGCCATGATCCCATGCTCATCTATCTCTTCTGGCTCTGCATGCCCTACTGCCCATGCACAAGCCCAACGGTGAATAGGTTCGACAAGGCGTTCACGAACCGTTGGAGAAATGAGCTTGGAATCACGCAAACCAACCGGAGCGCTGCGTGTATTGGCGTCTACGACACACACACCAACGCTGACCGGACCAGCCAAAGCGCCGCGACCGACCTCATCCATCCCAGCAACGAGCGCAGCACCCTGCCTCATCTGCGCTCGTTCGAGACGCAACGTAGGAGCTGCCGAAGTCAGCTTTGTCACCGTACGGCGGAAGCATGCGGGGTGCTTCCGTTACCCAGCGGGGCGCTATGCGACCCCTTCTCTTCCTTCACCGCAGATGATCTTTTTGACGGATTATGTGATGCGTTAGGAACTTTCGAGAAAACTTGCGGATAATCGCTCAACCACGTTGCACGGTTCAGCGGCCAGATCACAGCAAATGCCCGGCCCACAACATTAGCGATCGGCACAGACCCTTCCGTCCCATTACTCGAAGGCTTGTCATGAAACCGTGAGTCACTCGAATGGTCACGATTATCGCCCATCACCCACAATTTTCCAGGCGGAACAGTGATGTTAAAGGTGACACTACTCGGCGGCGTACCAGGGAAAACATACGGTTCGTCGATCGGTTGACCATTAACAGTCAACTTTCCATCCGCTGTGCAGCACTCCACATGATCGCCAGGAAGCCCCACGACCCGCTTGATCAGGTGATTCCCTTCATCCTCAGGAAGAACCCCAACCCAACTGAGTACCTTTGCCACCCCGGAACGTGGACGCGGCATCGATGGCGGCAACCAGCCACCGGGATCCTCGAACACCACGATGTCGCCACGCTTGATATCAAAAAGGTCCGGCGTCAGCTTCGAGACCACCACACGATCATCCTCAATCAAGGTATTACGCATGGATCCAGAAGGGATATAGAAAGACTGCAGTAACCACGTCTTCACGATGAACGAGATGATCAAGGCAAATACGACAATGATCACTAGTTCACGCACAAACGCCCACATTGACCCCAGCACACTCGTGCTGTTGCCTCCGCCAGGAGACGACGAACGGTTTGGCCTACGCCGAAAACCGCGGTTATCCCCTCGCGTGCCGGTCTCGCCACCATGTTCTGGCGAATTGTGCGTATTACTCATCGTCGTTGTGTCCCCGATCTGCGCCCATCGACGCAATTGGCCTGCTGGAACCGTACCCCGTATATCTGTGGGCAGCCCACGAAGCCGCAGATAAACACCTGCATTGATGTCTCTAGCAGTAAACGAAGATCCCGCCTAAAGGGTTCACGGCCGGGCATGCAATGGGGCCGCGAGCGAAACCTCGCCCGCGGCCCCCTCACCTAAAAACCTGTCAGCGCGTGATCAACGCTTCTCGCGGATCTTAGCTGCCTTACCGTGCAGGTTACGCAGGTAGTACAGCTTGGCGCGACGCACGATACCGCGGGAGACAACCTCGATCTTCTCCACGATAGGAGTGTGGACCGGGAAAGTACGCTCCACACCAACACCGAAGCTGACCTTACGAACGGTGTAGGTCTCGCGAACACCAGCACCGTGGCGACGGATCACAACGCCCTGGAACACCTGGACACGAGTACGGTTACCTTCAACAACCTTCACGTGAACCTTGACTGTGTCACCGGCGCGGAACTCCGGGATGTCATCACGAAGGCTGGCGACATCAACTACATCGAGCTTCTGCATCAAATTCTCCTCGCTGCACCGCAGGCTGCAGCAGTTCTCACAAGGCCACAAAGACCTCAATAAACAGATTGGTGGGAAGCGTCCCAGCCTCATGGGTATCCGCAGTCACAATGTGACCCGTACCCCACTCCCCCTGCGGCAGGGGCTTTGAGACGCTCTACAGGAAACAAGTTTGCCAGACGAGCCACTCCTCGGAAAATCGCGAAGCTACTCGAGCAAGGTTTCGCCAATATAACCGCCCTTTTTGCATCCAGGCGGGATAACAAAAACAGCAGAACCGATCGGCGTAGTCCACGTATTCAACAAATCTGCCTCATCCAAACGGCGCTGGATAGGAACGAACTGCGCATCGACATCTGCGGCGTAGGCAACAAAAATAAGCCCAGCATCCGTACCAATTCCAGAAGCATCCTTCTGCCCTGCCAACACTGGGACCTCATAGCTATAGCCACGACGCACAATTTTGTGACGTGGATCACCACTGCGGGCCCGGCGCATATGCGCGAACTGCGAGATAACAGGAAACCCACTCTCAGTAACAGCCGAGAAATCTGGCTCATCCTGCTCATGCTTGCCCGTCAAAGGCGCACCATTATCGATACGACGACCAATACTGTGCTCCCGGGCCGCAGGATCAACCTCATCCCACGTATCCAAATCCATGCGGATACGACGAATAACAACGCCCGTCCCACCCGCAAACGGACCTGTTGGGATCCACACCTGACGCGCAAACTCAGGTGTTCCCGCAGAAGCGTTCACCGTGCCGTCGACCTGACCGAACAAGTTACGCATCGTCGTACCAGGTGCCAGCGTGTCACGCGCATGCCGAAACCCCGGTTGAATCCACTTCACTGTCGCAAAACTCCGTGTGTCTTTCAGGAGCATGCGCGTGGCGTGCGAAAGAGCCGTCGGGTCATCAGACCCAATCGTGAGAAAAAGATCCCCACCGCTCCACTCAGGTTCAAGCCGATCCACCTTGAACTTCGGCAAAGGACGCAACCAACCAGGCCCCTGCCCTCCAGCGCGGCGCACAAACTCAGGACCAAACCCGAACGTCACTGACAACCGCGAAGGAAAGGCAGCTAATTCCGGCTCACTGTCAGCTAACGCACCTCGCCCCGCCATAAGACGAGCCGCATCATCCGTCAGGATGCGCATGAGACGGCGCAACCCTTCCTTATCAATGTCGTCATCGAGTTCAAGCGCCACAAAATTGGCATGAGCCTGTGCCGGAGTATCCACTCCCGGCTGATGCTCGCCATAAAACGCAATCGTGTCCCCTCCATGCGGGGTATCAGTAGCAGGGGTGGCCTGGTCTGGGCGGCTATCTGCCCGCTGTCCCCCTGCCTCAGCTCGGGCAAGCCCAGCAAGCCCAAAAGCTGTCGCCGCCCCCCACCCGGCGATCGCTCCCGTTGAGAGGAACGAACGCCGGGAAGGAGTCACACCAAACTCTTCGTCCGTCACGAATGCGCCGCCGAGGAAGTAGCTTTCCCAGAGCCGTGCATGTGGTCATGGCCCTCATGCTTGCCATGGTCATGGTCGCTGTGGTCATGACCGCCATGGTCGTGGTCGTTCGGGGACGCCTTGCCGTGGTCATAGTTCTCATTCGCGCCGCTGAAATCCTTCACTGGCGCAGCAACTTTGAAAGAACTGCCATCGCTGGTCGTTGCAGTGAACTCGA
Source organism: Dermatophilus congolensis (assembly GCF_900447215.1). Taxonomy (NCBI): domain Bacteria; kingdom Bacillati; phylum Actinomycetota; class Actinomycetes; order Micrococcales; family Dermatophilaceae; genus Dermatophilus; species Dermatophilus congolensis. Next base: position 480,639 of record NZ_UFYA01000001.1, on the reverse strand, counting down.
CCTGTTCACCTGCCTTCAACTCCCCCTTCAATCCCATCAACATGATGTGGTCACCACCGGGTTTGAGCTCATGCTGACCATGCGCAGGAATCTTAAAACCGCCCTTGACCTCACTCATCACCATGGCGCCCGAAGCGTCCTTCTTCGTCTCATGCATTTGCACTGACCCAGCTGCAGGGCTACTCACCGCAGTGATGGTGATGTCCTTATCGCTGTTGTTGGCAAGCGTTCCAAAAAGAGCCGAATTTCCCGAAGCTGCCGCTTTCACCCATGGATCGTGCGCGTTGATGGGGCTGGACTCGTTTGCCTGCGTCGTTTGCGCAGCACCGTGATTGGATCCATGGTCGCCACCACCTCCACATGCCGTAAGAAGCAACGCAGCAGCCAGGACCGCGATGGTAGTAGCTCCACGTCGAGAAAATTTGCGCGAACGAGACAAAGAAAAAGTAGTCATGAACTGTGCCTTTCTGGCTGGTCAAAGAGGTTCATCTCTTGACCGGGGGCCTCAGCCCCCGAGGGAATGTGCAGTGATTTGCATATCGAGAGGCCTTATACGAAGCCTCTCTTTTCCCCCACAGATCGGCGGACCACGACGAACAAGACACGCAGCCAAGTACTCCCGCAGCATCACGGATTTGACCGCGGCAGTACCCACTGCCACACGCGCAGCCGCCGGCATTAACACTGGGCACGCAACGCACAGCACCGGACGCAACGCGTCAAGAACAGAGCCACCCAACTCCAGCAAACGAATCAACAACTCTTCGCCGCTGCGGACCAACACCACACATACCGCAGCAGCAAACACATGCCCAGCCACCATCAACGGCGACATGGACATAACGCCCCAAACACCCCCCGAGTTGGGGACAACAGCACCATGATGCAGCTGCCCCCGTAACGCAGCCGCACCAGAACCATTACGCGTCAAAGCACACAAAGCATGAAGATCCGCGGCTTTCATCCACGCTGACGCTGCATAACCCTTCCCAGCAGCACCAGCCTCATGAGCAGCGCGTATTAGCGCACCCAACTCAAAAAACAGGTGAAAAGCGAATTGGCCCACCAGCACCGGAACAGCAACACTCCACCACGCACGCCACCGTCCCACCAGCGGCATAGCAATAAGGAAACCGCACATCCATGTCACCACCACCACGAGCACAGGCGGCACGCCACCCCCAGCAAATGCGTGCATAAACAACGCCATAAACGTGGTCGACGAAGCCACACCACACGCTCGCAGCGCACGCGCAGGGACAGGCCAGGTCATAAGCGCATTCTGTCAGGTGTGCGCTACACCTCACCAGCGCATCACTTCAGCTTGCATGTGAGGCAGGCCGCTACGGAATCACCGCGCCACGAACCTACTCATCAACAAATGATTAGACCAAGCGGACATTATGCTGATTTTCGTGAAAGACCCCACCACTCCCATCACTGTCGCCATCGTCAACGACTACCCCATCGTTGTCGCGGGCGTAGCCCACTTACTCGCCAGTGACCCGCGCATCACAGTGGTCGAACACGCCACCAACACCACTCCCCGCTCCCGGGTCGACATTGCCCTCTTCGACACCTTCGCAGCCGGAAACCATATCGAAAACGACGTTATCCCCCTTCTCGAAGCCCCCTACATCGGCAAAGTCATCATTTACTCCTGGGACCCACGAGACGCCCACGCCCGCCAAGCCTTAGCCCTAGGCGCCGCAGGATTCCTTGACAAACGCATAAGCGCTGAACAGCTCGCCGACGCACTCATCAGCATTCACACAGGCGAACACACCCACGTCCAAGACCCCGACCACACAACACCTGTCATCAAGAAATGGCCAGGTCAAACAGCTGGCCTTTCTCCCCGAGAAGCAGAAGTAGTAGCCCTGATCACCCAAGGGTTCACCAACGACCAAATCGCTCAATCCTGTTACCTATCCATCAACTCAGTGAAGTCCTACATCCGATCCGCATACCGAAAAATGGGCGTAGAGCGTCGTTCACAAGCCGTGTTGTGGGGAATCCAAAACGGCATGCAGCCGCAGAGCACACGAACCAGCATCTGAAGCCAAATCATTTGCTAAACAGAAAGACTCACCCCCCAAGAAGGTAGAAAGACACCAACTATCTCGCCAGGATCGAGATATGAGCGACCTCTACGCCATCGACAAAACCGCCCGCCAACTCGCCTCCCCCGACGGCGGTTTTCCCGCCCAAGAGCAGCAACACCCCGGACACACCAAAGCAATGACCCCTCTGCCCGACCACGGCGAAAAAACCTGGGTCGGCCATGGAAGGCTCACTGGGCTCAAAGCCCTCATTACTGGCGGCGACTCAGGCATCGGCCGAGCCGTAGCAATTGCATTCGCTCGCGAAGGCGCCGACATAGCCATCAACTACCTCCCCAGCGAAGAAGAAGACGCCCAGGACGTCCGCACCTGGGTCGAGCGCGAAAACCGCACCTGCACCCTCCTGCCAGGAGACATCCAAGACGAAACCACCGCACGCCGCATCGTCGAAGACGCAGCAGCCCAACTCAACGGCCTAGACATCGTCGTCAACAACGCTGGATTCCAATGGGCACGTCGTGAAGAAGGGCTACCTTCGGTCACTACCGGCGAACTCGATCAAGTAATGAAAACCAATCTCTACGCCCTATTCTGGATCTGCCAGCAAGCCCTCCCCCACCTCAGCCACGGCGCAAGCATCATCAACGTCAGCTCTATCCAGGCATACGACCCATCTGTATCTCTCATCGACTACGCAGCAACCAAAGCTGCCATTAACAACTTCACCGCCAATCTCGCCGCCGAACTCGGCCCCCGCGGAATCCGTGTCAACGCCGTCGCTCCTGGACCCATCTGGACACCACTACAACCAGCAACTAAGGGCGGAGACTCCATGCCAACCTTCGGCACAGACACCCCTCTAGGTCGAGGCGGACAACCCGTAGAGTGTGCCGGCGCTTTCGTCTTCCTGGCCAGCCCCGCCGAAGCGTCCTACGTCACTGGCACCGTCATCGGAGTCACCGGCGGAAAACCCATCTTCTAAACCCAAAAAACAAGCGTGTGGCTAATCCTCTCCAGCATTCGCCACACGCTTGTTCCCTACTTCTTACGACTCCACTCTCCTGCCCTGCGCCCCGGACGATACCCACAAGCCCGCATAAAAGCAGAGACCCTCTGGCCATCTTCCGCCTGATCAGGCAAACGCACAGGCAAACGCCGACCATCACCACCAGTAGCCACCTGCAAAAGAGCCCTGCCGATCCCGCGCTGAACCAGGTCAGGAACCACTGCCAACACCTCAATTTCCCGCGCTACAGCCACACCCGCCTCATCACACACACGCTGATGCCGCACCATCCCCACCAAGCGACCACCAAGGCGACACACATGCGTCACTGCTCCACCCTGACCATCAACCAAAGAATCCGCCTTTGAAGGCGCAACCGCTTTGACCAACGTAAACAACTCACCCGCATCCCCAGGAACAGCAACACTAATTGCTGCCTCCAAACCACCAGCAACTACCTCTGGCACCGCAGAAGCCGGCAACAAATCCGGGCGACGCAACCACGTACGCATCAAACGCTGCTCATGCCGCCACTGCGCAATACGGCCATGATCACCAGAAAGCAACACATCAGGAACAGTCATGCCACGCCACGTTGCCGGCTTCGTATACACCGGATACTCAAGCAACCCATCCTCATGCGACTCCTCCACCAAAGACTCAGCATTACCCACCACACCAGGCAACAACCGCACCACTGCCTCTGTCATCGTCAGCACTGCCACTTCACCACCATTGAGGACATAATCCCCCAACGACACAATGTCCACCCGACCATCAAAGGCACCCCGCGCATACTCATACACACGCTCATCGATGCCTTCATAACGCCCACACGCAAAAACCAAATGATCCTCGCCGGCCAACTCATGAGCTAAAGCCTGCGAAAAAGGAACACCACCAGGACCAGGAACGATCAACCGAGGACGCTTACCCTCCCCGTCAGCTGAGGCCGCCTCAGCAAGAACCCGGTCCAAAGCCTGACCCCACACATCCGGCTTCATCACCATCCCAGCACCACCCCCATAAGGAGTGTCATCAACGGTGTGATGCCGATCAGTAGTCACCTCCCGTAAATCATGGGCCCGCAGATCTACCAAACCCTCACGCTGTGCCTTACCAATCAACGACAAATCAAGCGGTGCCAAGTACTCCGGAAAAATCGTCACGACATCAATACGCACTACTACTCCCCATCCTGCTCACGCCCTAGCTCCAACAACCCCACAGGCGGATCAATCACCACACGACCACCCGCCAAGTCCACCTCTGGCACAAGCTCATCAACAAACGGAACCAATGCTTGCCCACCGTCACCCAACGAGACCTCTAACAAATCTTGCGCCGGACGCGTATAAAGCGCACTGACCACCCCAACCCGCTCACCGCTGACAGTCTCTACCGCCAGCCCCAGCAAATCTGCCTCATAAAAACCATCCTCCACACCTTCATCCACCTCATCTTCGCCTTCTACCCCGGCTTCGACGAACAGCCGTACATCACGCAACAACTCCACGGCGCTACGGTCAGCTGCCTCCTCAAAACCCAGCAGCCAAATCCCCTTGTGCACTCGCGCGCTACGTACCGTCAGCGGCCCCGCACCTACCGGCTCCGTCACAAACTTCGCCCCAGGCACAAAACGTTCTTCCGGTGAGTCCGTAAACAACTGCACCGTCGCCTCACCCCGCAAACCATGCGGTTTACCAATTCGCGCCACCCGAACCTGCATACCTGCCCGCCTCCCTCAACAACAACCCTTGCACTACGACGACGGCGCCCCCGCAAACGCGGGAGCGCCGTCAATCAAACGTCTACAACTCAGGACTCGCGGTCCGTATCAACAATGTCGACACGAACCTGACGGCCACCAGCCAAAGCGGTGACTACCGTACGCAGCGCATTCGCCGTACGACCAGAACGGCCGATAACGCGACCCAAATCCTCGGGATGAACGCGAACCTCGAGCACGTCACCACGACGATTAGGGCGCTTACGAACCACGACGTCCTCGTCGTTCTCGACGATGCCCTTGACTAGGTGTTCGAGGGCCTCCTCAAGCACGATCAGGCCTCGTCCTTCTCAGCTTCTTCGGCCGGAGCCTCATCCTGAGCAGGCTCCGCAGCAGCAGCGGCTTCCTTCTCAGCACGCAGCTCAGACTCCTTCTTCGGAGGGTTCTTCGCGAACTTCTCGTCAGCCTGGTCAGCAGCAGCAAGAGCAGCTTCGTAAAGCTCCTTCTTCGAGGGCTTCGGCTCAGCCGTCTTGTAGGTGCCCTCAGCACCTTCCTCACCCTTGAACTTCTGCCAGTCACCAGTGACCTTCAGCAGGGCCTCAACCTGCTCCGTCGGCTTAGCGCCAACGCCCAGCCAGTACTGCGCGCGCTCAGAATCGATCTCAATCACAGAAGGCTGCTTCGTGGGGTGGTAAACACCGATCTCTTCGATCGCGCGACCATCACGCTTAGTGCGCGAGTCCATGACTACAACGCGGTAGAACGGGGTGCGGATCTTACCCATACGCTTCAAACGGATCTTGACTGCCACGAGGGTGCCACTTCCTTAACTCTCTCGTGAGGCACGGCGAGACCGGACCAGAACAAATCCGGGGTATCGCGCCTCGGGTGTAGGCGCCCGAAATCCCGGCGCAGTCGATCCGAATATCACACCACAGCGCGAAACGGAGAGCGGCCTGGACCGGGCGGGTACAGCCCACCATTCTGCCAGACAAAAGACCCAACCAACACATCACCAAACCACGACATGCCAAAACTCCACTTAAGCAGGGCAAACCCCCCTAACCGCAGCATGCGCATCAGAACGCGCACGCAAAGCCAAAGCCACCACACGATGCCGCCCCACCGGCGCAACGTCACCAGCAACAGTCAACTCAGCACCCACCTCAGCACCCGCCGACCTCATCGCCTCCTCGACACGACGCACCTGCCCCTCATCAGTAGGACGAGGCAGCTCAATCACCGCCCCCCGAGTACCTCTCAACAACGCACCTAACCCCTCATCCCCCAACGCTTCGACCACCCCTGCAGCAATAAAAGGCACCTCCAACTGCACCGCCAACTCAACCCCCGCATCCCCCCACTGCGGACCAACCACAACCACCGGAGACGGCACCGACCCCACCGAAAACGGCACCGCAGGCCACTCTTCAACCGTCATCCCATACGTCTCATGATCCCGCCACGCATGCACATCACGCTCATCCCCCAACCACAAATACGCAGGCCAAAACCCCCTCCGCCGAAACCCCACCGACCGCAACAAACCAGCCGAACGCACATTCCCCGGCTGCACAGACGCCTCCACCCGATGCAAACCCATCCCCAAAGGTTCTGCCTCAAACGCCACATCAACAACCAACCGAAACCCCTCAGCAAACAACCCCCTGCCCTGATACGGGTCATAAGCGTTGTACCCCACCGCAGCACTCATCGCACGACCGCGCACCACCCCCGTCACATTCACCACCCCGACAATGTCATGCCCTGCACCAGCAATCGGCTCCACTGCATGAATCACAAACGTCCGGTGCGCACTCGTCTGAAACCGCAAATGCGTCTCCAAATCCCGCGGATCCACCGGATTCCACACCCGAATCCGATCCGCAGACAACGCCAAAGCACGCCCATACGGCTCAAGATCACCCGCACACACTGGAGCCACCCACACCCGCTCACCCCAAGCAGTCAACGGCTCCCTCACCACACCAGAAACCTCCCGAACAGGCGGCGAAACCCACCCCGGACGATTCGCCGGATGCCCCGACATCACCACACCACCCCACCCAAAACAGTGCAATGCGGCCTCACCATCACCCGCACATCCTCACGAGGATCATCCAAATAAACAACAAAATCCGCCGGCGCACCCTCCTCAATACCCGGATACCCCAACCACGACCTCGCAGCCCACGACGCAGCACCAACCGCACCAACATTGCCCAGCCGCGTCTTAGCCAACTCAACAACCTCTAACGCCAACAAACCATGCGGCACCCGACCACCAGCATCCGTACCTGCATAAATCGGCACCCCCGCCTCATGCGCAGCGCTCACCGTCTCATAACGACGTCCATAAAGATCCAACATATGCGCTGCATACGAAGGAAATTTCGCCCGACCGGCCCGAGCAAAATCAGGAAAATTCGCAATATTTACCAACGTCGGCACAATCGCGATACCAGCCCGAGCAAACGCCTCAATCGTGTCAACAACAAGCCCCGTCGCATGCTCAACACAATCAATCCCTGCCGTAACGCAATCACGCAACGACTGCTCAGCAAAACAATGCGCCGTCACCCGCGCACCCTCCGCATGAGCCACCTCCACAGCCTCACCAAGCACCTCTACAGGCCAACACGGCGACAAATCACCCCGCTGACGATCAATCCAATCCCCCACCAACTTCACCCACCCATCGCCACGACGCGCCTCACCACGAACACACTCCACCAACAACTCCGGCTCTACCTCATGCGCATAATTGCGGATATACCGCTTCGTCCGCGCAATATGACGCCCCGCCCGAACAATCCGAGGCACATCACCACGCTCATCCAACCACTGCGTATCCGCAGGACTACCCGCATCCCGAATGAGCAACACCCCCGCATCACGCTCGGCCAACGCATGCTCTAGCGCCCGCCCCCGCTCAACCGCCCCCTGCGACTCCAACCCCACATGACAATGCGCGTCCACCAAGCCAGGCAATACATGCCCTGAAATACGCTCCACCTCCACCCCCACAGGCCGCGTAAACGTAATACGCCCACCAACCACCCACACCTCATCACGCACATCATCTGCCGAAACATTAATACGCCCCGTCAGATGAAGAGCTTGCCCCCGCCACTCCTGTCCCACACCACGCATGCTCATACAACGAAACTACCGCCACCCAACACCACTCGCCCTCTCAACGACGCGCAGCCTCATACCGGCGCAACGCCTCAGCACGCTCCTGCGCATGATCCACCACCGGCAACGGATAGCCACACGCATACCCATCCGGCGCCTTCCATGGCATATGCACAGCCCCACCCGACACATGCGCCAACTCAGGAACCCACTGACGCACATACGAACCATCCGGATCGAACTTCTCCCCCTGCCTCACCGGATTAAACACCCGAAAGTACGGTGCCGCATCAGTCCCAGTACCAGCAACCCACTGCCAACTATGATTATTTGAAGCAACATCCCCATCACGCAGATGCTCCAAGAAAAAACGCGCACCATAGGGCCACCACACGTGTAAATCCTTCGTCAAGAACGACGCAGTGATCATCCGAACCCGATTGTGCATCCACCCTGTCGCACGCAACTGCCGCATGCCCGCATCCACAATCGGATACCCCGTAACCCCCTCCTTCCACGCCTCAAACAACTCCGCCGTCACCGCGTCTTTCTGCGGATCCGCGTATTCCATCCCAGCCAACCCATCCCCCAGGTCGTGCCACGCCGAATCTGGGTTATGCCACAACACATCCGCATAAAACTCACGCCACGCAAGCTCCTTCACAAAGGTCCTCACACCCTCACTACCCGCAGCCGCACAATCAGCCACATCAGCCAGCAACGTCCGCGGATGCACCAAACCAAACTTCAACGGCTCAGACATCCCCGACGTGCCATCAACACCCGGCCTATCCCGCTCATCCCCATACTCAGCAATCCCCTCCTGCAAAAACCCCTGCCACCGCTGCGACCATCCATCCGGATGCGCAACCCCCTCAGGCCCATCCCCATCACCCAACAGCCCTTCATACTCATCCGAATCCAACCGATGCCCTAGATCAAGCCCTCGCGGCACCGGAAAAGGGCGATCCCAACCACAATCCAGCCACGCCGAATGAAAACTCGAAAACACCTTGTACGGCGTACCGTCCTTCTTGCGAACCCTGCCCGGCGAAACCGCATACGGAGTGCCTGTCGCAACCATCGGTACCTCACCCAACGCCTCCAAAACCCGCTTACCACGGACCCTCCCATACGGCGTGGACTCCCCACTCACATGCACACTGCTCGCACCAGCCTCCCGCACCACCTCAGGCACCACCTGCGCAGCATCCCCCACACGCACGCACAACCTGCCCTCATACGATTCCTGCGCCGAAACTAACGCTTCCCTCAGTGCAGCCAACCGAGCAGCACCACATCCCTTGAACAAATGCGTCTCTAAAACAAACAACGGCACAACCACACCACCATCGGTGGCCGCAGCAGCCGCCCCCAAAGCAGGCAAATCCTCAATCCGCAAATCCCGGCGCAACCACAAAACCGACACAGCCATCCCCGAACCCCACTTTCTGAAAAATGCCGTCCGTTCACCCTAAAACGCTCTACCCCAACTAAATAGGCCACACGTAAAGACACCCCGACGGAAACACGCAGCCCTTCCCCTCGCGAGGTCTACGCTCGAGAACGCACCAGGACCCCACCGCATGAGAGAACCCCATGGGCGAATTGCGCCGATTCATCGACGCTGCACTCTTCAACCCCGTACCTGACACCCACCCCACCCCCACCACATACACCCGCAGACGCGTCACCGCGGCCCTCACCCTGGCACTAGGCACCAGCATCCTGGCCATCAGCCTACGTATCCCACCCGGTGACCCAAGCTTCCATTGGGCAACTCTCGCACTAGCCCTCACTTGGGTAGCTGGAGCAGCCATCTCCGGCCCCATCTACGCCGGACACGCATGGACACGCAAAAAAACTATTGGCAGCCCCATCATCCAATCTCTAACCCTAGCCGCCATACTCATCGCGCTCTTCCTCACCGGGGCGCTAGCCATCGCACACATCCCAGCCCTTCGAAACCCCGTCGACAACCTGCTCAACCATGCCAGCGGCAACAACCTGCTCATCGTTGCCTTCCTCACCCTCATCAACGGCATCGGCGAAGAACTCTACTTTCGAGGCGCCCTCTACGACGCCCTACCTCCAGGCCACGCCGTCGCCATCAGCACCATCATCTACGTACTCGTCACCGCAACCTCCGGCATCCCTCTACTCATCCTTGCCGCACTACTACTGGGCACCATCACCGGACTTCAACGCCGCGTCACCGGAGGAATCCTGGGCCCAATCATCGTGCACTGCTGCTGGTCCGGATCCATGCTTTTCCTCCTGCCCCCACTACTGCAGATCCTGAGGTGAACCACATGACCAACACGCCCCAACCACTCCACGTGCTTGTCACCGGAGCATCCGGCTACATCGGCGGCGAACTCGTACCAAAACTCTTAGCCAACAAGCACCACGTTCACGTGCTCACCCGCAACGCCTCATCTCTGGATGATCGGCCCTGGAAAAACAACATCACCATCATTGAAGGCGACGCAGCAGCCCCCCAAGATCTCGACCGCGCTCTGACCGACACAGACGTCGCCTACTACCTATTGCACTCCATGAACTCTTCAAAAGACTTCCGTGCCCAAGAAGTTAAAATGGCAACCACATTCGCCGACGCTGCAGAACGTGCCCATCTGAAACGAATTGTCTACCTCGGCGGAATCCACCCCGACCACGAACGCCTCAGCGAACACATGGCCTCCCGCGCTGAAGTCGGTCAGATCTTCCTCGACTCCCCCGTTCCCACAGCCTGCCTGCAAGCCGCTGTTGTCCTCGGCGCAGGGTCAGTCTCCTACCAGATGCTTAAACATCTCACTGAACGACTCCCGCTCATGCTCGTGCCCAACTGGCTACGTAACCAAGTCCAACCCATCGCCATTAAAGATGCACTGCACTACCTCGCCGGTGCTGCCACGCTTCCCTCCGATGTAAACCGCACCTTCGACATTGCCTGCGACGAGATCCTCACATACGAAAACATGATGAAGCGGTACGCAGCCGCAGCAAGACTGACTCCCCGCATCATGCTCCCCATCCCCCTGCTCACACCTGACATCGCAAGCTGGTGGGTAGGCCTTGTCACCCCCATCGACGCAGGAATAGCTCGCCCCCTTATGGGAAGCCTCGTCCACGATGTCATCGCTAAAGAAAACGACATACGTGACTACCTCGGCACACCACCTGGCGGAGTCACCAGCTACGACGACGCCATTCGCGCAGCCATGTCCGACCAGAAAAAACACTGAAAACGCCACAGGCGCGGCTCTTCTGAGAAGAAAGCAGCGCCTGCGCGAAAGTTCCTCACCCGATCACTTCAAAAAGTCACCGAAGTTCTTCGGAAGTTTGTTTGGATCAAAGTTCTTCATCAACTCTTCGGCACTCGGCTGCTTTTTAGCGCCTCCCAAAGCCCCGAAGGCCCCACCAGGAGCTCCCATTGTCGTCTCAGCATCCGCGCCGCCGCCAAAAGCCGCATCGATAGCAGCCTGACGGGCAGCTTCACGCTTAGCTTTGAGCTCGGCCTCTTGCTGTGCACGCTTAGCAGGGTTACCGGACTTGCCTTTGACAGCTTTGCCCTTCTTCTTCCCCTTACCGCCACCTACGGCCCCCGGCATACCAGACATCCCGGGCATACCAGGCATGCCGCCACCATTGCGCAGCTGGCGCATCATCTTTTGTGCCTGACCAAAACGCTCCAGAAGCCCATTTACTTCCGATACATGCACACCCGAACCACGAGCAATACGTGCACGCCGTGAACCGTTAATAGCTTTCGGGTGGCTGCGCTCATAGGGAGTCATAGAGCGAACCATCGCCTCAACACGATCAAACTCTCGCTCATCCAGCGCATCCAGCTGATCACGCATCTGATTCATACCGGGCATCATTTTGAGCAAGCTCTTAAGCGAGCCCATCTTGCGGATGCCCGCCATCTGCTCCAAGAAATCATCGAAGGTGAAGTCCTCAGCTTCGATGAATTTACGAGCCATGCTGGATTGCTGACGTTCATTAAACGCCTTCTGCGCCTGCTCAATAAGAGTAAGCACATCTCCCATATCGAGGATCCGGCTGGCCATACGGTCCGGATGAAAAACCTCAAAGTCCGTCATGTTTTCGCCTGTCGAGGCAAACATGATGGGACGACCTGTTAGGAAACGAATCGACAGCGCTGCACCACCACGCGCGTCACCATCCATTTTGGTGAGCACAACACCGGTGTAGTCCACCCCAGAAAGGAACGCTTGGGCAGTCTCCACAGCTGCCTGGCCAATCATGGCGTCAACGACGAACAACGTCTCATCTGGCTGGATAGCATCGCGAATATCACGAGCCTGAGCCATTAACTCAGTGTCAATAGCGAGACGTCCTGCAGTGTCAACAATGACTACGTCGCGCTGCTGATGCTTAGCTTCCTCAACACCACGGCGCGCAACCTCAACAGGGTCGCCATACCCTCGCGTGCCAGAGCCGTACTCCACCGCAGCGTCATAGCCAGCAACGTTCCCGCGCTCCGGAGCGAAAACAGGCACACCCGCTCGCTCTCCCACAATTTCCAGCTGCGTCACCGCATTCGGGCGCTGCAAGTCAGCAGCAACAAGCATCGGCGTATGTCCCTGCTCTTTAAGCCAGTGCGCCAGCTTGCCCGCCAAAGTAGTTTTACCTGCACCCTGCAAACCAGCCAGCATGATGACCGTTGGTGGGTTTTTAGCGAGCTGAAGCCCTCGGGTCTGCGCCCCCAGAATTTCAATCAGCTCATCATGGACGATCTGCACAACCTGCTGGCCCGGGTTAAGGGCTTGATTAACCTCGGCCGCGAGCGCGCGCTCACGGACGTTGCTGGTGAAGGCGCGCACCACGGGAAGTGCTACGTCGGCGTCGAGAAGGGCGATACGGATGTCGCGGATCGTCGAGTTGACGTCCTTCTCGGACACACGGCCGCGCCCGCGCAGATTCGTGAACGTTGCGGTCAGTCGATCCGAGAGAGAGTTGAACACCGCCCCAGGCTACTCGACCGGCGGGGGCGGCACCCACATGGGTGCGGTCAAGATGTGGCAACTGGACGGTATTGATGACGCTTGGCGTCAAGGATCGCGAATGCCCCCGAGACGAAGCAGGCTAGGGCCGAGACCATCTCTGCCCACGGTGTGACTCCACCATGAACGTCGCTGAGAAAGAATCCCGCCACCGCAATACATAGGACAGGGTTTGTGAAGAAAAGGCTTCCCCACATGGCAAGTGCTGCAGCTGATGGCGGGCGCCGCACTGGGCGGGTCCCATAGTCGAGGGGGGCGAAAAATCGGGTAGATAGAGCGATGAATACAGTCACCGGAAGGACGACGGTAAATACCCACCATCGGTAGCTGTCTATCCAGAAGTTGGAAGCAACGATGTGCTGCGGAACGGCAGTATGAGCTGCCCAGAAAGTAATAAGAGCCCCTAAGAGCAGGATAACTGCGGTTATAGCGGCACAGGCTCGGCTGACAGTGCAGTTGCGGTAGAGAAGTGCGGCCATTGCGGCAGCGGCTGCGACAAGGGCAATGCCGCACAGCCATGCTGCGGGGGCAATGTGAACGGTGACGGGATAGACGATAAAGAAATCAAAGTCCGATCCTGTGCGATCTCCGCAGGTTTTTTCGGTGAGGTCACTGCCTATGCAGGCAGACCATCTTTTGCTGGCAGCGGCAGCCATGAGAAGTCCAGCCGCGATGAGCAGTCCGGCAGCGAGGAAGATCCTCTGCGGTGGTGGGTCTGGTGTCATCGACAGCTTTTCGGTGACGCGTTGATCCATTCGCTGGCCGACTCCGTGCTGGCTCATCCATCCATCATCACTGACCGATTGTTCGGTGTGGTGACTGCTGTGATGGCACAGGTGAGATTCAGTAGAAGTGGCATTTATTGTGCTGAACCGGGGTTTTAAGACTGTTGTGTTTGTGTTTTTGGGGACTCAAGTACTTGGTATGCGTCGCGGAAAAGTGTTTTCGGTGACATCAGTAAGAGATATTTCGCATCGCTAAATGGCAAAAAGAAGCCCCGGCCGATTGCCCGATCGGCCGGGGCTGTCACCCTTTTTATCCCCTCACGTGTTCCACGTTAGAGGCTCATCCTGTGATTCCGCTGTGCTTCTCCGGTACATTCCCCGCATTACGAGTTGCCTTGCTAGGAAGGCAAGTTGGTCTTACGGGCGGGGTCTGGTCCGAGGATGGAATCAACGAAGGAAGTCGGATCAAAGGGAGCAAGATCATCGGCACCTTCACCAATTCCAACAAGCTTGACAGGAACTTTGAGTTTGCGCTGAACGGCTACGACGATGCCGCCTTTAGCTGTCCCGTCAAGTTTAGTGAGAACGATTCCAGTGATATTCACTGCTTCGGCAAAAACCTCAGCCTGAGCAAGGCCGTTTTGACCAGTGGTGGCATCAAGTACAAGCAGTACTTCATCGAGAGGGCTCTGCTTTTCGATGACACGTTTAATTTTGCCTAGCTCATCCATGAGATTGGTTTTGTTATGCAAGCGCCCAGCTGTATCCACGATGACGACATCACTACCAGCTTCGGCACCAGCTTTTACCGCCTCGAAGGCAACCGCAGCCGGATCAGCCCCTTCTTTGTCACTTCGAACAGTGGGCACCCCAACCCGCTGACCCCATGTTGTGAGTTGGTCGGCAGCAGCAGCGCGGAAGGTATCTGCGGCACCGAGAGTGACCTTGCGGTTCTCCGCCACCATGACACGAGAAAGCTTGCCAACGGTGGTGGTTTTACCTGTCCCGTTAACACCTACAACAAGAATGACCGCCGGGCGGCCATCGACTTGCCTACTGGAAATACGTCGATCCATGGTGGGATCAACCACGCGCAAGAGTTCTTCATGAAGCCAAGCACGGATCGTTGTCTCATCTTGTGCGCCCTCAGCAGCAACGCGTTCCCGTAGCGCAGTCACAATGCTGGAGGCGGCCTCGGGACCAAGGTCAGCAGCAATGAGGGTGTCTTCCAGGTCCTGCCATGTTTCCTCGTCGAGGCGCCCCCCGGCGATGAGGGTAAGGAGGCCACGGCCAAGGGCCGAGTTAGACCGAGATAAGCGAACACGTAACTGCTGTATTCGTCCCCGTGCATTCGCGGGTTGTTCAAGTTCGACAGGTTTTAAGTCTTGTTGCTGTGGCGGCTCCGGTGCGGTGTTGGCTGGGGGGAGCTCGGTTTGGCGGCGCCGTCCTGGCCCGAGGAGCGTGACTAACGTCCCCACGCCAATGACGATCACCCCGATGACAGCGAGGAGAATTCCTCCGAAATCGTTGAGTATCTGATCCACAGGACCAGTCAACCAGGCGAGCATCGCCTGGTGGGCCTTTACTCGGCGCGGCGCAGCCCGGTCGGAGTTTCTTCGTGCTCTGTAGCTGTCTGAGCGTTGGTGTCGACGGCGCGGACATTGCCGTTCCACCGCTGGCGGGCGTCAATAACGTTTCCGAGTTCGGAGCTATTGGGTAGCGGCGCCGCAGCCTGCTCGCCGGGTTTAGTCACGCTGTTCGCGCAGCTTTCGGTGTTCACTTCACTATTGGCGCTGACCTCGACAGAAGACTTCACGGCGATTTCAGTTTTTTCAACGCACGCGAGCTGGGCTGCGCAGACAGCTGGCTTACGCGCCTTACTACCGGCGAATATCCGTCGCCCGCGACCGGTGTCACCTTCCCTCTCGTCAGCGGTGCGCACCGGTGCAGTTCTACGTCGTGCGGCATTATGTGCCTGAGTGCGAACATGCACCTTGGATGGTGTTCTGCCGCAGTTAGATGCCCATCGAAGGGCAATCACCATGATTGAAGTGCCTATTGCTGCCACCGCCAGAAGCCAGATTACGAGCGACACCATGACTACATCATCGACGGCTGAGGCGAATTCGCGATATGTAGTGTGTCGACATTCGGTTACGATCGGGCACATCTTTGGCAATAAATGGGACACAGACCCCCACCACAGCTGCGGTGTTCGCAAGCTTTTCCGGCACTCAGATAGTCGCTAGGCCTCAACTAACTCTGCCGCTTTAAAACCGAAAAAGGTTAGCTCACAGGCCTACTGCATGCTCATTGATCGTGCTACTTAGTTAACGGGCAAGCCCATCACCTACGCATCCAGGACCTTTTTTCACGCTGTCGTGAACGAAGTTCTCCCGGCGAGCAGCGGACAGATTTTTCTTTGTAGTTGTCTCACTTGTCGGCACGTTTCTTATCGCAGCGCGCCTCGACGAGGACTACTCACGCACTGGCGCGATCTGCGGCTGGTGATTCGTGCTGATTCCGAAGCCGTTGCGAGACCACTCGGGTTACCCCATCTCCACGCATCGTCACGCCGTACAACGCGTCAGCTTTTTCCATGGTGCGTTTCTGATGCGTGATGACAATGAGCTGACTGGACTCACGTAGCTCTTCAAAGAGCATGAGCAACCGACCCAAGTTCACATCATCCAAAGCAGCTTCAACTTCATCCATGATGTAGAACGGGCTCGGCCGGGCTTTGAAGATAGAGACGAGTAACGCCATCGCAGTCAGAGATCGTTCCCCACCGCTGAGCAGCGACAGTCGTTTTACTTTCTTTCCGGGCGGGCGAGCTTCCACCTCGATACCGGTAGTAAGCGGGCTGTCCGGTTCGGTGAGGATTAGTCGTCCTTCTCCCCCTGGGAATAGTCGGGAGAAAACACCAGCAAATTCGCGCGCGGTGTCTTCATAAGCCTCCATAAAGGCGCGCTGTACTCTGTCATCAACGTCAGCGATGATCGATAGGAGATCTCGTTTACCAGCACGCAGGTCTTCGATCTGTCCGTTGAGGAAAGCATGCCGTTCTTCCAAAGCCGCATACTCTTCGAGGGCCAGCGGGTTGACTTTGCCTAGTTTGGCGAGCTTCTTTTCTCGGTCTTTGACGATCGCTTCTTGTTCTTCGCGGACGTAAGGGCGCGGTTCGGTGGGGATCTGGGCGCTTTTGCGGCGACGGGTTTTCCTCGGTGTTGCTGTGTTCCCTGAGTCTTCAGCAGCAGTCGAAGCATTTTCAGGTGCTTCGGTGGACATAGCGGAAGCCACTTCCAGCGGCGGGACGAGCTTGTCGGGGCCGTATTCATCGAGGAGAACATCTTCTCCAATGCCGAACTCTTCGGTCACTTTGGTGAGGAGATTCTCGATGCGCATGCGCAGTTCAGCTCGCGCCATTTCGTCACGGTGTGCCGTGTCGGTAAGGGTGCGTAGCTCTTCGGCAAGTTGGTCAGTGCGGCCTCGCGCAGCGGCCAGGTGTTCTTCGACCTGTTGGCGTTCGGTGGCAATGCCATCACGGCGGCTAGTCCCGATCTCCATCGATGTGGTGATTCGGGCAACGCTGTGCTCAGCGGCTTCGCGCAGCAGGGCAGTGGCTTGGATCTTGCTCTGCAGAACGGTGCGGCGTCGAGCTGCCTCAGATCGTGCATTTTCCTCGGCACGGGCTGCGGCTTCGAGCCGGTCTGCTCTTCCTTGACTTGCGCGCAGGCGCTCTTCAGCGGTTCGTAGGTTAAGCAGGCAGGAGGTTTCTGCTGCTCGAGCTGTTGATGCGGCAGCTTCGAGGCGAGCCAATTGTTCTGTTGAGGGTTCCTCCGTCTCGGGGGCAGCTAGGGCTGCTTCATGACGGGCGTGGACTTCTTCGAGGGCGACCCGGTCTGCTGCGAGCGCGGATGCTGCTTTTTCAGCGGCGGCGGTGAGTTGTTGCACCTGGGTGGTAGCAGCTCGCAGGGTTGCTTGCAGTGCGGCGAGTTTGGCTGTTTTTGCTGCTTTCTCTGCGTCTGTTTTGCGTAGTTCTTCGGTGAGATGTTTGAGGCGATCGGTCAGGGTTTCGGCCAAGCAAGAGGCGTCAGCTACTACTGTGGCGGCTTGCTCTACTCGAATAGAGGCTTCTTCTTGGTGGCGGTGGGCTTCATCACGAGCGGCAGCGATTTCGATGCGGCTTGAACCGGGCTCGCCGGCGGCCTGGACGAGGCCGGGTGCGAATATGTCGCCCGCGCGAGTAACCACACGTAGGTGTGGTGTCGAGGGTGCGTGGGCACTCAGGTATTCGACGGCCTCAGTAACGGTTTCGACGCAGACTGTTTTTGCCAGCAGGGCGGCAACCACGCTGTGTACATCTGGTTTCGCAGTGAGTAGGTCGATGGCTCGCTTTCCGGGACAGTCGGATTCTGGTGTAGCAGCTGGTAGCAGTTCGTCGTCGGCTACCACGATCGCTGCTCCGGCATCACCTACCGTGCGTAGGTGTGTCAGTCCCTCGATGGCTTGTTCAACCGTCGGGTATGTGACGGCTTCTCCTGCAGCGCCAAGAGCTGCTGCGATGGCGGTTTCCCACCCGTTGTTCACGGTGATCATGGATGCCAAGGTTCCCCATGATGGTGGGGCGTCATGAGCTAGCAAAGCTTGCGAATCGCTCATGCTGCGCAGTCCCATTTCGAATGCTTCACAACGGGCGTGCGCGCGGTCTCGTTCACTCATTGCTTGGCGGTGGCGCTGTTCGGCTTCGCTGAGTGCTTGGAATGCCGCTGCGTGTTCTTCGCGGACACGAGCCAGCTGGCGTTCGATGTCGGATTCGTTTTCTTCTGCTGAGAGCTGCTTTTGGAGAGCGTGGTGTTCTTGCTCGGCCTCGTCAGCTTTTTTCGTTGCTGTTTCGATCTGCGCCTGGGATGCGGCCCACTGTGATTCGAGAGTTTCCACGCGGGATTGTTTTGCAGCTACTTGTCCAGCCAGTTTCGCTAGTCCTTCTCGCCTGTCAGCAAGGGCTTTAGTGACAGCTGCGATACGGTCTCTTTCTTCGGCGTGGGCTTGCTCGGCAGAGCTGCGTTCTGTTCGGATAGTTTCTAGGTCGTTGCGCGCTTGTTCGACTTCTTCGGTCAGAGTTTGTTCGAATTCGCGTGCTTTTTGTGCTTCGGCACGTAGTGCTTCTGGGTCTTTGCCCGTGTGGTTGTGCGTGGCACGTTCCATCTGTTGTAGAGAGTTCAACCGTTCTGTTGCCAACCGACCGTAGGTGGCGAACCTGTCACGCAGTACCTGCAGTTGATGCGTTTGTTCGTTGAGTGTTTCTGCTTCGCGTGTAACTTCTCCTGCCCGCGCTGTTGCTGCCACAACTGCTTCTTTGGCGTGTGCGAGTTGGGCTTGGACTTCGATAGCGCGTGCTTGTAGCGCTGTGTGGTCGGCTTGTTCCTGGGTCAAGGTGGCTTGTTTCTGCACCAAGTCATCTGCATATAAGCGAAGGCGGGCGTCCCTGACTTCTGCCTGCCATAGGGCGGCTTTTCTAGCTGTCTCTGCCTGGCGCCCTAGAGGACCAAGACGGCGACGCACTTCACCTGCGAGGTCGACGACGCGGCTGAGGTTGACCTCCATCGTCTCCAGTTTTCGGAGTGCTTTTTCTTTGCGGCGTCGGTGTTTGAGCACCCCTGCCGCTTCTTCGATGAGTCCGCGGCGTTGTTCCGGCGTGGATCGCAGAACGTCATCGAGGCGTCCTTGGCCGACGATGACGTGCATTTCTTTACCGATGCCTGAGTCAGACAGGAGTTCTTGAATGTCGAGAAGGCGGCAGGCTGTGCCGTTGATCGAGTACTCCGAGCTACCGGCCCGGAACATTGTTCGAGAGATTGTCACCTCGGAGTAGTCGATGGGTAATGCGCCATCGGAGTTATCGATGGTCATCGTCACTTGGGCTCGCCCTAGCGGTGCGCGGCCTGAGGTGCCGGCAAAGATGACGTCTTCCATTTTTCCGCCGCGCAGCGATTTAGCGCCTTGCTCCCCCATCACCCAGGCGAGGGCGTCCACCACGTTCGATTTACCTGACCCGTTGGGCCCCACCACTGCGGTGATTCCCGGCTCTAGTGTGAACGATGTTGCCGAGGCGAAGGACTTGAATCCACGCAGGGTGAGATTGGCGACGTACACCCGGGCAGTTCCTCTCGTTGGCAAGGCTTTCGACGTGGAGAGCCTATCCACAACCCTTTCTGGGGGTGGGCGGGCCGACACATCCGGTATGCAGTGATTCCACGACTTAGGAGGTCGGGAACGTACGCTGGCCATGCCAAGCAACACATTCAGCCGTCTATACGTGGCACCGACCTGAAGGAGTTCCATGAACCGGCGTTTCACGCTCCGCGCAGCGGCAACGATCCTCGTTCTGCCTCTTGCGCTCAGTGCTTGCGGCAACGGCGGCAGCTCGTCCGACACCGGAAACACAGGCCAGAACAACTCATCCTCCGCGCAATCACAGGGCGCAGGAGGTCCGTTCAATTCTCAACCAGGCGCTTCCGTCGATAAGGACACCTTCGTCGAGAAGATTAACAAAGGCATGGTCGCGGCAGGGACTTACAAGATCTCCACCAAAACCACCATGCCCGGCTCGGAAATGGCCCTGAACGGCTACGTCGATGGACGCGAGCAAGGCAAACCCAAGTTCAAAGGCACTGTCTCCACCGGCGGGCAAACCATGAACATGATCATGGCCAACCAAAACGTTTACGTACAGCTAGCTGGCCTGACCGGAGACAAGTACATCAAAACCCCCTTGGAAGACCTTCTTCACTCCAACGGCGGAAACCTCTCCGACATGCTCGACCTAAGCAAGCAACTCCAAGCACAGAAAGCCGCGATCCAGTCCGTCACCTACGTCGGCCAATCAAATGACAGCGGCACCCAGGTCTTCCAATACAAAGTGAAGCTCGACCCTCACGCAGCAGCGAACCTGGCCACCGGCGCACCCCATGCACACCCAACGGCAGGGGCCGAGAAGCACCAGCATGACTACTTCTTGGACGCCAACGGGCAGCTTCACAAGATGAACATCGGCATCGCGGGGGCAAAGAGCGAAACCACCTTCAGTGAGTACGGAAAGTCCGTCACAATCACTGCCCCACCCACAAGCGAAGTCACCACGATGCCTGCTCTCGGAGGCATCAAGAAACCTCAAACTCCGGAAGCACAAGAAAAATAACTACTGCCTCTGATGTAGGTGTGGGCGGCACCCCAGTTGGGGTGCCGCCCACACCTACATCAGAGGCTTAGTGAACCTCACAGTTCACGAAACCGTCCCACATCTTGACGAACACTGCCCCACTGCGTCATCACTGCCTCCACCCTGCCAGGGCGCCTGTGCTGGCTCGGCTGCGCTGCCAGACGCGCACCTAACTCCTCGATCGCCTCTGGACTTCCTTGAGCGACCACTTCAACACGTCCATCACACAGATTGCGAGCAAAGCCATCAAGCCCAAGTTCCAGTGCCTGTGATTTTGTCCACCAACGAAACCCGACACCTTGCACATGCCCGGAAACAAAAAACGTCGCTTTTTCCACGCTCACCAGCTGTTCATCTCCTCCGGGATCTCTT
This sequence comes from Dermatophilus congolensis, assembly GCF_900447215.1. Classification (NCBI taxonomy): domain Bacteria; kingdom Bacillati; phylum Actinomycetota; class Actinomycetes; order Micrococcales; family Dermatophilaceae; genus Dermatophilus; species Dermatophilus congolensis. The sequence continues at coordinate 459,351 of NZ_UFYA01000001.1, read as the reverse complement.
GGGCAACCTAGATTCGGCTGCAGCCAAACGGTAGCCGACCGAACCTGAGCTGCCCCACACGACCAGCTATTTCTCAGTAAAAGTTCTTGTGGCGCGGCTACTCTGATCCCCGTCCTGCCAAGAGCAGCCGCACGTTAGACACGCTTCTCATGAGGTGAGCACGCTGAAAAACTTGAATTTGACCGCCGTAGCAGTACTCCTTCACCCTCGGGTGCGTCGTAACAGCGGTATGGCTGCGCTCCTTGCCACAGTACTGCTGGCCTCAGCGTGTTCCAGCCCAGCTTCTCAACAGCAACAGCAGCGACCCGCTGCGCCATCGAACACAGCAGCAGCCGTACCTCCTGGCTCGGCACCAAGCAGCTCGGGTACTTCTTCGAGCACACCAACTGCTTCCAAAACTACGCCAGGCAGCACCCCGTCAAAGCCCTCCAGCTCTCACGTGAGCCCACGCCCAGCTGTGCCGGTTAAAAAGACCAAACGTCACACCTATAAAGTCATTACCCGCGGGAAAGTCCTCACAAACACGAAACAGTTCGCCGCCGAAGCCGCGAAGATCTACGCCGACCCACGAGGGTGGAAAAAGGCAAGCCATCGGTTTGTTCGTGTGCCTGCGAGCGCCCCAGCAGATTTCACCCTCGTCCTGGCCTCCCCACAGAGCGTTGCTTCCTTCTCCCCCTCGTGCAAAAAGCAGTTCAGCTGCCGAGTAGGCAAATACGTAGTCATTAATGACCTCAATTGGCGCAAGAAAACCCCTGCTTTTAAAGGATCGCTGGACACCTACCACCACATGGTTCTCAACCATGAGACCGGGCACTGGCTTGGGTTGAAGCACCGTTACTGCGCCAAGAACGGTGATAAGGCTTCTCTCATGCAGCAGCAGTCAAAAAGCCTTCAAGGCTGCGTTGCCAATGGGTGGCCCACAGATGCTGAGGTCGCATCCGTCCGATAATTCTTAGCGCTACACACGGCCGTAGGCATCCGGGCCGAGGCCCAGGTCCCCAGGCCGTACATCGCATGTGCGCACAGTGCGCAGTCGCGCCGTCATCGGGTCCGGAACTTTGGAGGCAGCCAGGCCCATGCCCCACGCAGGTTGCATGAGCAGCCAGGCCGCTGCGCATGTCGCAAGACCCGCCGTCATGGCTGGCACCAGGGTGAGCTTGTTGAGCCAGCCCGGCCGCACGGCAACGAAGGCGAGGGCAAACCCGAACCGATGACGTAGTGAGCCACAAGGCCGATCTCATGCTCGCGCTCGACTGGTTTAGCGGTCATGATCGATTCGTGGGCAAATGCTCCGCGGCCAAGATGTTTGAATTCCATGAACCCTCCTCGTGGTTTCTGCCACGTTCACCGGCCCCAGCCATTCCGGCAAGGATCGTTGCCGAAACTGGGAAGGCGTCACTAGGCTCTGGCTGTGGAGTCTCTCCCGTCGATCACTGCCACTTTGGAGCTCATCCCCACCAGGCTGCGTCACTTCCGGGAACATCAGAACGTCTCGTTGACCAGGCTCTCTGCATTGACAGGAATCTCGACAAGCACGCTTTCGCGACTCGAACACGGTCAACGCAAACCCAGCCTGAAACTGTTACTGCCGATTTCCGCCGCACTTTGCGTCTCTCTCGACGAAATGATTGCCCCACCGCGTGTCCGTCGATCCACGCGTCCGCAACCCACCAGAACGGACAGCGGAGCGAACCTTTATCCGTCTTACCCACCATCCCCATAATCCGCAGGCGTACACGGTGACCATTCCAGCCCCCGAGGAGCTGCATTCTGCGAAGCCATGACGGCTATGAATGGATGTACGTGCTCAGTGGCAGATCCGCCTTCTTCTGGGAGACCAGGACCTCATCCTCAAACCAGGCGAAGCTGCCGAGTTCGACACCGCAATCCCCTACTGGTTCGGCACAGTCGGCAAGCGAGCCGTCGAACTACTGACAATGTTCAGTAGCCAAGGCGAGCGACTTCACCTACGTACGTCGCTCGGCAATAGCCGCTCGTCCTGGGGCAGGCGCTGACAACTCGGGCAAAATGTCGAACTTCGATTAGTGAACTGGATCCGTCGCATCGGAGTGCCGCATCGTTTGCATGGTTTACCCTCGCGCCCGTAAGCATCCAGGGACCGGTCGAAGTAGCCGCTCTGACCATTGACATTCACATACAGCGAATCAAAACTCGTCCCGCCCTGGGCCAGTGCATCACGCATAACATCTTGCGCATGGCCGAGAAGAGCAACAAGCTCGGACTGCCGTAAGGAAGATGAGCGGTGCTGGCCATGAATACCTGCGCGCCACAACGACTCATCTGCATAGATATTGCCGATACCTGAAACGACCCCTTGATCGAGCAGTCGCCGTTTCACTTCGCTATTCGATGCACGAATCCGTGTGCTTACCTGCTCTGCATCAAAGATTGGTTCAAGCGGATCGGGAGCAATATGGGCTACCGGAACAGGCACACCGAAAGGATGCCCCTGGCTAGGGGAATCCAACTCGGCCAGCGCCAGCCCACCAAACGTGCGTTGATCCACAAACCGCAGCACCTTTCCCCCAGGGGAGAGGGGTTCTGCAGGATTCTTCGCTGAGCCATCAGATAGCCAAAACTGCGCATGGGTGTGTTTGGGGGCTTCACGGTGACAATCTTGAACAAGCATCTGCCCACTCATCCCCAAGTGGACGATCAAAGCCATAAGAGCAGAACCCTGCGCTGCCACTTCATGCGCTGGTTCAAGCACCAGCCACAAATACTTACCCCGGCGGTCCACCGCTCGTACGTGCGCCCCCCGTAATCTGCGCACTCAAATGCTCTGGGCCCAAGACATGGCGGCGCGCCACCCTGGTGCCACGTAAAGACACACGTGCAAAGGTCTTGCCAACTACATGATCGGCAAGACCTCTACGCACAACTTCAACTTCGGGGAGTTCAGGCACGCTGCCCTGCCTAGCCCTTCTTATTCACCTGTTCAACGGAGTCAACCACTGCCTCAGCAACCTCTGCCTCCGTAGCGGAAACAACAGCTTCGGCTTTTTCTTGACGTTCCTTCAACATCGTCCACGCAAATTCAGCAGCTTGTTGCTCCGCTTGCTTTTTGCTGCGGCCAACCCCGGTGCCGAGCACTTCTTCACCCACCACAACGGAGGCGGTGAAAACTTTCTCGTGGTCAGGACCTTCTTCACTGACTCGGTACTCCGGAGTACCGATAGACATCACGCTGGACAGCTCTTGGAGTGAAGTTTTCCAGTCCAAAGCAGCACCAAGCTGAGCTGACTTTTCAAGCAGTGGGTCAAGGATGTGGTGAACGAATACGCGTGCACCCTCCAGGCCTCTTTCCAGGTACACCGTGCCAATAAGCGCTTCCATCGTGTCGGCGAGGATGGATGCCTTGTTCCGTCCTCCTGTGCTTTCCTCACCGCGACCAAGCAGAAGATAATCGCCCACGCCGAGCTCACGAGCCACCTTCGCTAAGGCCCGCATATTTACCACGGCAGCGCGCAACTTAGCCAGCTGGCCTTCTGCCAAATCAGGATGATCGGCATAAAGAGACTCAGTCACAACCAGACCAAGCACCGAGTCTCCAAGGAACTCCAGGCGCTCGTTATTAGGAAGACCACCGTTCTCGTACGCGTACGAACGGTGTGTCAACGCGTGATCGACGATGCCGCTGTCAACGGTGCCACCGATGATCGCAACGATCTTCTCAGTGAGCTCGCCAACCGGTCGCCGCTGATGTGTCGTCTTGTGTTTTGACGCCATCGCGACCTACGGCCTCAGTCCTGGAGCTCGGAGCGCTCCGCGGCCGAATAATGACGGCCGTTGTAAACGCCACACGACGGGCAAGCCACATGCGGGCGCTTGGGCTGTGTACACGTGGGGCACGAAGCCAACGTGGACACACTTGTCTTCCACTGCGCGCGACGCGAACGGGTATTGGAGCGCGACATCTTCCGCTTGGGGACAGCCACGTCAGTTCCTCTTCTCTGGATCGGTGTCACCATCGCTGGTCTGAGCAACTTCCTGACGGAGATGAGCCAGCGCAGCCCAACGAGGATCGGTCTGGTCGTGTGAGTGCTGAGGATCCTCCGACAGGTGGTCTCCGCAAGTTGAACACAGACCAGGACAGTCCTCATCACACACCGGCTGGAACGGCAGCGACAGCACCACCGCATCCACGATGACAGGCTCAAGATCGATTAAATCGCCCCCGATAACCCGCTGGTCCTCGTCTTCATCACCGACCTTTTCATGACGAGCGGCACGATCGGCGTAGGCGAACAATTCTTGAAAGCTCACATCGACTGACTCGTCAATGTCGTCCAAGCACCGCACGCAAGCACCGGTAGCACGCGCCCGCATTTCTCCACTCACGAGGATTCCCTCGATCACGGACTCCAGCCGGAAATCCACATGCATAGGAGTTCCTTCTTCAACCCCCAGCACATCAGTGCCAATACGTGAGGGGGCAACTGCATCGAAGGCATCTTCCACCATCGACCCAGCCCTGCGATTCAAGCGCCGGGTATCAATCACCAAAGGCCCGTGCGGATCAAGCTCGGTCATGGAATTACTCACTCCCAACAGAGGCTTCACAGCCTGCAGCTTCGGTCGGTTCAGCATGGCCCGTTAGCTCGAGATTCTTGGTGCGAAACCGCATCAACGAGGCGATTAGGGACAATGCGCGGACCGAATATCAATTTTAGCTCAGCAGAACCACGCCCCCCAAAACGCTTCAACTCTTCACTGCCCCAATTAACAAGGGAAAACGAAGCCAAGCAGCACTTACCGGCATCACCCAACTCCGAACTACGAATTCAAACGCTCCATCAACGCTGCCTGTACCCGCGGCGGCACCAACCCCGTGACATCACCCCCATACCCGGCCACCTCCTTCATCAGCGAACTAGACACCTCAACGAACTCTGGACTGCCGGGCACAAACAACGTCTCCACCCCACTCAAACGCCTATTCATCACCGCCATCGGTAACTCGTAGGCATAGTCAGTCTCTCCCCGCAGACCCTTCACAATCGCAGAAACCCCCAGCTCACTACACACATCCACCAAAAGCCTGCCCGCATAAGAACGCACTTGCACCCGCCCGGCAAGCCCCCGCTCCTGAAGCTCCGCCTCAACCAAAGCCACCCGCTCATCCGGAGAAAACAGCCCCTGCTTGGCCGGGTTATGCAACACCACCACAAAAACCTCATCAAACAAAGCAGCTGCTCGCGCAACCACGTCAAGATGCCCGCACGTAACCGGATCATACGAACCAGGGCACGCAGCACGACGAATCAGACGCTCACTCATGCGCCGACCGTAACAGGCTGCACAACACAGGCGGGGTTCGAATGTCTGACCCCTGATCCTCAGACACTCGAACCCCGCCCGAAGAAACCAGTGCCGATAAACACCGGTTCCCTTTTCCCCTGCACTCCCCGGCAGGGGAAAACCTGTCAAGCGTGGTCGGCTACGCGAAGGAAACCGACCACGCACTCACTCTGAAGCCAAAGCCGCAGACGCACTAACCTTTGCCGCACGAATCGCAGGCAGAACCGAAGCCAACCAGCCAGCAGCCAACGCCACCGCGACCACCAACAGCAATCGTGCCCAGGGGATATCGACGGTGACACCACCTAGATCATTCAACAAAGCGTATGAGCCAGCGATGCCGTAGCTGATGCCCAGCAGCAACCCAAGAGCTGTACCAACACCTGTCAACACCAACGCCTCCAGCCCGAACATCGCACGCAGGCCAGACTTCGGCAAACCTAGAGCCCGAAGAAGACCCGACTCACGCGTCCGTTCGAACACGGACAAACCTAGAGTATTGCCAATACCAACCAAAGCAATAACTACGGCCATCGCCAGCAATCCGACAACAACAAGCAACACGATGTTGATAATCTTCTGCAGGCTTTCGCGTGCCGCAGCCGCTCCCTGAACGCGAACACCTGGAAGACCGCTCAAGTACTCAGCGACTTTCCGCTCACCAGTCGAGGCCTCAACGCCGTCGGCATACCGCACCCACACTTGGTTTAAAGCCTTAGGGTCCAGGCGTTGAACACTGTTAAACGTGGTGTAGAAAGCCTCCAACTCGCCCGAAGAAACCACAGCGGTAAGAGATAGAGTCTCGCCGCCCTCAGTAGTGACAGTCACAGGCGAACCATCAGCAATTCCCGCATCACTGGGAAGCAAAATCTTCCCGTCAGCCAGTCCAGTGAAAGCATCGGCACGACGGCTGACCTTGGCAGCCTCAGCAGAAACTCCCACCAACGCCGAATCCGGGATAGTGACACTTCCTGATTTGACTGTGACGGACGTCGAGTTACCCAGACCGCTGCGCTCCACCTCAGGTGTAGCCGCTAGTTTGTCTGCGTGACCTTGCCCCAGCGGGGCCTCAGCAGAAATCTGAGAATCAACCGGGAAATGACGATCCAGTGACGCATTGATCGATGTCGTCCCCGTCGCAGCACCCACCAACATCATCGTCACCAACGTGACCCCAACCAGCAGCGCACTGGCTGTGGCGGCAGCACGCCCCGGGTTACGTCGAGCGTTAGCCACTGCCAATCGGCCTGCCACACCCCCTCTTCGCAACGGAGCACCAACTACAGACGCAGCCATAGGAACCACCAGCGGCGTCAACAACATGACACCCAGGAAGCTACTTACTCCACCGGCCACACCGAGAGGGATCCCACTACCACGCGCGCTCAGCACCAAGCACATAGCCCCAGCAACGAACAGCGCTGTCCCGATCACGATGCGCAACCGCGCAACCCGACCCTCAGCCTGCGCTGAAATAGGCCGCAAAGCAGCAATCGGAGCAACCCGTGTTGCAGCACGCGCTGGAGCCAAACTCGCAAGCACCGTCACCACAACACCCACAGACATCGGCACCAGAACCGCTGTAACGCTGGGAACCAGCCCATCTATCCCCTTCGCAAACGACACGACGATCGCAGCGACGGCCGCACCCAATAGCAAACCAATAACAGAGCCAATAACCCCAACAAGGAATGCCTCAAAAAGAACTGCACGGCGCACCTGAGCACGATCTGCGCCGATGCAACGCATCAACGCCAGCGCACGCGTACGCTGCGCAATCAAAATCGAGAACGTGTTAGAGATCACCAAGGCAGAGACGAAAATGGCGATAACAACAAAACCCAGCAGCATCGTGGTGACTACCTTGATACCCGAGTCAAGAAGCCTTTGACGTTCAGCAACCTCTTCAGCACCCGTGCGCACCGTCAAACCAGCAGCGGCAGGAAGCCCCGCCACCAGCTTTTTGGTTTTTTCGTCCTCCATACCAACGTCAGGCAGATTCACCTGCACCTGGAGAAAACCAGTCCTGCCCGTCAGCTCCCAAATATCGTCATCCAGAGAAAACGCCAACGGAGCAACACCATCAGGACCGCTCTTATCCGGCGACACCACACCCACTACACGCAATGGAGTAGTTCCCCCATTGCCATCTTTGGCAGCCTCTCCCGAAAGAAAATCCACGGTCTGCCCTATCTGAATCTGACGCTGGGCAGCGACATCGGAAGAAACAGCAATCTCTCCTCGAGTTGTTGGCAACCGCCCCGAATCCAGCTTCGTGCGCTCATCCAACACAGGCAACGATTTCAGCTGCAGCGGCTGCTGACCAGTGTGAGTTCTGTGAAAAGTCAACCCCCCTGCGATAGCAGTCACTTTGGCCTGCGGCAACGAAGATTTCACCTGAGAAGGCAACGCAACCGGAATAGGCCCTTCCCCACTATCTGGGACAGAAACCACCGCGGCCGCCCCACCCACCGATGCCGCAGCCCGCTGCTTCAACGTTGCCTGCACCGAATTACTCACAAGCAACGTGGTTGCCATGAACGCAACACCCAACGCGATAGCAACAAGCACACTCGCCAAACGCCTACCTTGACCAATAACACTGGCCAAGGCCATCTTCATCGACGTTTTCATGATCACGCACCCAACTCACGCAGAGCCGACAGCACCTGGTCGCTAGAGGGCGTCTGCAAATCACCAGCAATCCGCCCGTCAGCCAAAATCAACACCCGATCTGCATACGTCGCAGCATTCGGATCGTGAGTCACCATCACAATGCTCTGCCCCAAATCGCGAACACTATGCCGCAAAAACTCCAACAACTCATGACCAGTCACTGAATCCAAAGCCCCCGTGGGCTCATCAGCGAAAATCACCTTCGGGCGCATCACTAATGCCCGAGCTACCGCCACTCGCTGCTGCTGCCCACCGGAGAGCTGTGTAGGCCGGTGTGACAACCGCTCCCCCAAACCAAGCACCGACACAACATGGTCAAACCACTGCATGTCCACCTTTCGGCTGGCCAACTCCAGCGGCAGCAGGATGTTGTCCTTCGCCGACAAAGTCGGCAACAAGTTAAACGACTGAAACACAAACCCAAGCTGATCCCGGCGCAGCCTCGTCAGCTCTTTGTCATTCAACGTGGTCAGGTCAGTATTCCCCACCCAGACATGCCCGTCCGAAACATCTTCCAAACCGGCAGCACAGTGCATCAACGTCGACTTACCCGACCCAGAAGGCCCCATGATCGCCGTGAACTGCCCCTGCCCAAAAGAAACATCCACATGGTCCAACGCCACCACACGGGTCTCCCCCTCGCCGTACACCTTCGAGAGATCCTCAACCTTGAGCGCAGGCTGCGCAAACTTCTCCGCAGGGTCCATATCCAACGCAGCGGACACCGGTGATGCGGTCATGATCTTGCTCCTGATCTGTACGTCCGCTCCTTGTCCAGGCAAGCGGAAGCGCCCCGACCCCGGGGCGCCGTAGATATCGGTAGATGATGAAAACCACAGTACGAAGCGCGACCGCCCCCCGAATCGGGCTACGGTCTGGTTTTCACATACCCCACCAGGAGCACGTCAACCCCACCCACGTACGACCCAAGTCGTACCTGAACGTCAACGATCAAGCATCACCACGGCGCGGCCGAACCAAACCCGTGTCGTAAGCCAACACCACCATCTGTACCCGGTCCCGCAACCCTAACTTCGACAAAATCCGACCGATATGGGTCTTCACCGTCGCCTCCGCCATGAACAAATTCGCCGAAATCTCGGCGTTATTCATGCCCTGCCCCACCGCCACCAGTACTTCACGTTCCCTATCAGTCAAGGGAGCCAACACGCGCTCCTTATCAACACTTCGCTCCGAATCTGCGTTGCCCATCCCCGGCAAGAAACGCTCCAACAAACGCCGCGTCGCACTCGGAGCCACCACCGCATCACCAGCGAACACCGCACGAATAGCCGCCAACAACTCCGCAGGGCCAGCGTCTTTCAACAAGAAGCCGCTCGCACCGGCATGCAAAGCCGCATGCACATACTCATCCAAATCAAACGTCGTCAACACCAACACCTTTGTGGCAGAGCCTGACTCCACAATGCGTCGCGTTGCCCCCACCCCATCCAGCACCGGCATCCGGATATCCATCAAAACAACATCCACCCCCGTCCCAGGATCAGCTACCGCAGCCACCGCAGCAGCACCATCCCCCACCTCACCAACGACCACCATGTCCGGCTGAGCATCCAAAACCATCCGAAAACCCGCACGCATCAACGCCTGATCATCAGCCAACAACAACCGAATCGGCTCACTCACGAATGACCTCCACCATCAGAACCAACACCAGGCGCCATACCCAACAACGACGACGAATGCTCCGACTCCACAGACGGCACACTCGCAACAACCTCAAACCCGCCACCAAAGTGCGGACGCGCCGAAAAAGTACCACCCACCGAAGCAATCCGCTCCCGCATCCCAATTAACCCATGCCCCTGCCCATCATCATGCGAAACACCCCCACCCGTATCCCTTACAGCCACTGACACTTTTCCCGGCGTGTACGCCAACTCCACCGCAACCGTCACCCCAGCCCCACCATGCTTCAACGCGTTCGTCAATGATTCTTGAACCACCCGATACAACGCCATCTGCGCAGCCACATCAAGAGTCTCTACCCGCGCCGGATCCCCCACCACCGTGAACGTCGCCGGAGTTCCTGCCGCATCCACATGCGCCACCAAATCACCAATACGATCCAACCCACCCTGCGGCGCATACTCCACCTCATCCCCCTCATGCCGCAACACCCCCACCAAACGCCGCGTCTCACTCAACGCCCCCCGCGCCGTATCACCAATCGTGCCCAAAGCCCGCTCAGCCACCTGACCCGCCGTCGCCGGATCACCATGAGCCAACGCATACGCCGCGCCATCAGCCTGCACAACGATCACCGACAACGAATGCGCCACCACATCATGCATATCTCGCGCAATACGGTTGCGTTCCTCCTGCACCGCCAACCGTGAAACCGAATCTCGCTCCCGCTCCAACGAAGCAGCCCGTTCCCGCAAAGACTCCACCAACTCATACCGCTGTCGACGCAACGCCCCCGGCACAAACGAAGAAACCACCAACCCCATCATGAAAACTGCTGTCATGACGTAATTAGCAAGCGCCGCCAGCCACGGGCCCCCGTACGAAGCCTTTTGCCAGTCATACACACCCAGCAAGCAGCCGACCAATGCTGCCCCCAACCACCACCACCGCAACTGCTTCTTGCCATACGCCGCCACCGCAAACAGCATGATCAACGCAGAAACATTCCCCGGATACGCCCTGTCCAGAATAAAAAGCTGCACAACACACCCAAGGAAGACGCACATCATCGCCCTATCCGGACGAGTCCGCCGCCACAGCAACGGCACCACTGACCCACCCAAAACCCACACAGAAGAAAAAACAGGCGGCAACCACCCCTGATTGAACTCCTCTTCCGTCACGTCCACCACCACCAGCAACCCCACCGGAAACGCCCACAACGCATCAGCCACCATCGGATGGCTACGCCACCACGCACACGCACGACGCCACAACGCATACGCACGAATCACCGAACGCACCAACGGAAGATCTCGCACAACACCACCGTAGGGCCCAACACAACCCCTGTCGTCACACCAGGGTCGTATCCTCCTCAACCGCTACCGGCTGCACAAACCACAACTGCGTCTCCCCATATGTCCGACCATCAAAACACTCCAACCCCAGCGGCCACACCGGCTCAGCCGTACGACTCGACCGCTCCACCACGACCACCGCATCCGGATCCAACACCCCAGGCACAGCCAAACGGCCACAAATCGCCTCAATCACCTCATTACCCACCTCATACGGCGGATCCATAAACACCACCTGAAACGCCCCCTTCTCCACCTGCGGCACATACGTCACCGCAGAACCAGCAACCACAGACACCACATCCGCCACCCCCAAATCACGCGCATTACCCCCCGCAACAGCCACCACCGGCCGCGCCGACTCCACTAACACCGCCTGCGCAGCCCCACGCGACAACGCCTCAAACGCCAACGCCCCCGACCCGGCATACAAATCCAAAACCCGCGCCCCAGCCAACACATCAAAATGATCCAACCGACTGAACAACGCCTCCCGCACCCGATCCGTCGTCGGCCGTGTCCGATCCCCCTTCGGAGTGTCCAAACGACGCCCCCTAAACCGGCCAGCCACAATACGAGTCACACCGCTCACCCCTTCTGCAAAAAATCAACCGACTCCGCCGCCACGTGATCGTCCAGAATACGGTCAAGATCAACAAACCCCGTCAACTGCGCATCTTCATCCAACGCCCTAGCAGCATCCTGGCGCGCCATCGCAATAATCTCCTCATCCTCACGCCCAGACAACCGAAGAAACTGCAACTGCGCCCCTCCACCGGACTGACGCTTACCCAACACATCACCCTCACGACGCGACAAAAGATCCAACCGCGATAACTCAAACCCATCAGTCGTGCCCGCCACCGCCTCCAACCTCTCCCGCCCACCCGGCGTCGGCTCAAACGTCACCAACAAACACAACCCAGGCAGCCCCCCACGCCCCACCCGCCCACGCAGCTGATGCAGCTGCGAAACCCCAAACCGATCCGCATCCACAATCACCATCACCGTCGCATTCGGCACATCCACCCCCACCTCAACCACCGTCGTCGCCACCAACACATCAACCCTGCCCTCAGCGAAATCCCGCATGACGCGCTCTTTCTCATCACTAGGAAGACGGCCATGCAACACAGCCATACGCGCCCCCGCTAACGCAGAAACCCCCTGCAACTCAGCAAACATCTCCACCACACCCCGCATCACAGGACGCTGACATTCCCCCGCATCCAGCGGATCACCAGCACGAGTGCCCACGCCATCCCACACCGCAGCAAAACCTTCCTCCACCGCACCACCTACGCCAACCTCATCCCCAATCCGAGGACACACCACATACACCTGCCGCCCAGCACGCACCTCTTCAGCCACCCGCTCCCACGCACGGGCATACCAGCGCGGATTATCAACCACCGCTGTCTGAACAGCAGCACGCCCCCCTGGCAACTCCGACAACACCGACAACTCCATATCCCCAAACACCGTCATCGCCACCGTCCGCGGAATCGGCGTCGCCGTCATCGTCAACATATGCGGAATCTGCGTCCCCTTAGCACGCAACGCATCACGCTGCTCCACGCCAAAGCGGTGCTGCTCATCCACCACCACCAAACCCAAATCCGCAAACACCACCCCCTCCTGCAACAACGCATGCGTCCCCACCACAATCCCCGCCTCACCCGAAGCCACCTGCAACAACGAACGTCGCCGCTCCCCCACAGAATCACTGCCAGTCAGCAATGCCACCCGAGTGCCCCCAACAGCACCACTCAACAAACCACCCTGACCCAACGGACCCAACAATGCAGAAATCGACCGATAATGCTGCTGCGCCAACACCTCCGTCGGCGCCAACAACGCCGCCTGACCACCGGCATCCACAACCGCCAGCATCGCCCGCAACGCCACCACCGTTTTGCCCGACCCCACATCCCCCTGCAACAACCTGTTCATCGGCCGACTACACGCCAGATCAGCCTCAATCTCCTCACCCACCCGCCGCTGCCCCTGCGTCAACGCAAAAGGCATCTGCGCATCAAAAGCCGCCAGCACCCCACCCGCACACACCGAACGCGCCACCGCAGGAGAAGCCGCCTGCTCAGCCCTACGCCTGCCCAACGCAACCTGCATCGCAAACGCCTCGTCATACTTCAACCGACGCACACACGCAGCAAAATCTTCCTGTCCCTCAGGTAAATGCACCCCCCGCCACGCCTGCGCATACCCCCGCAACCCCCGCGACAACCGCAACGACTCCGGCAACGGATCAGGCAAATCCACCGACGCAAGAACCTGCTCCACCGCGCGCGAAACCACCCAACTCGGCATCCCCTTCACCTGCCGATACACAGGCACCTGCTCCCGCTCCAACAACGAACCCACACCCGAAACACCCGCAAACTCCTGCTCCACACCACCAGAGCCACCATCCTCACCCACCGAATCAGGCAAAAACTCATACGTCGGATGCGCTAATTGCCAACGCCCCTTATACGTACTCACCTTCCCCGCAAACAGCCCACGACGCCCCACCCGCAACTCCCGCACATGCGGAAACGCCGAAAAAAACGTCAAACCCATCTCCCAGGGGCCTGTACTGACCGTCGCAGACAAAATTGTCATCGGACGCCGCCCCCTTCTGGGAGCCGCCTTACGCGTCGATGCCGAGGTCACCACCCCGACAAACACCACATAGTCATCTGGATGCAAGTCACCCAAGTCGCCATTACGGCTAACAAACTTTCGCGGGCGAAAACGCAACAAATCGCCAGCAGTGTGTATCCCCCGCGCCTGCATCAACGCCTTCGCATACTTCTCGGGCAAAATGCCCCGCAAAGAACTCCACCAATCACTCATGCGGATCCCCTTCCCACACACACCATCCCTCACTCCACACCAAACTCAAGAACCGGCTCCAAACCACACACACGCAGCACACTCACCTCCACCTCAGGGAGCTGCTCCCCCACCCACCCAATAACCTCCTCAGCCAGCTGCTCCTGCCCTGCCCCGACCAACACAGCCACAGCCTCAGGCTCACGCCCCTGAGACTGCACCCCCAATAACAACCTCGCCACCACCATCCGCGCCACACTCACCGCATCCCCAACTGAAACCACCTCTGCTCCAACCACACCAAAGAAATCACCACGGCTCATCTCACATCCCACTTCAGCGAACCCCCAGCAACTCCATCGCACCGACCCCACCGCAATATCCCGCACGCCACGAGCCAAGCGCGTTGCCTCCTCTACCGGATCCGCAGCTGCATCAAAAAGCGACACCGCTGACAACACAGCCACGACTGACTCGCACCTGACCACCACTACTTGCGAGCGCAACTCCCGCGCCTCTTGCCCGAACTTCTCTACCACCTCCCACCAGCGGGCATCAGTCACCATCAGCAAAACAACATCACCATCAGCCCTGATAACAGCCTTCTTTAACTGCGAGAAAGCCACGCTGGAATCAGCCCATGCGGGGATCGGCTCTACCGTCATCACACCCCAACGAGACAACTCCTCAGCTGCTCCTTGTCCGGCACCCACGGCAATAAGCGCTAAGCCACTACTCTTTGCGTACTCAGATCCAGCGGGAACGTCTACCGGTTCCACCTGGTCACCTGCAGGTAGCGCCTCCACCTGCACATCCCGTGGCAACCCCACCTGATAAGCAACCTCAATTACTGCTCCTGGGTCAACGGTGTGCACATGCACCGTCACCAACTCTTGCACCCCATCAACTTCAGAGGTGCCTGCAACGACAACGCTCTGCCCCAGCTGCTCCAACACCTGCGCCAACGCGTTCACCTTCATCGCGCACACCTGATGGAGTCGATAAACCACCTCGTATTCCAGGCGGTCCACCGATAATGCTGGACACGCAGCCTCCGAAAGAGCTGTCCGCTGTTCCTTACTCACGTTTTTTTCCGCGGACTCTCGCTGATGCACCACTTCACTCAACGCACGCAAAAGCACGAGCAAGCCTGCCCCGCCGGCATCGACCACTGCCGCCCGTGCTAACACTTCCAACTGCTCAGTTGTATCTGCTAAGGCATCTTCAGCAGCCAACACCGCAGCGTCTACGACTTCAACGAGCTTTTTGCCTGCAGATGCTGCTCTCATCGCCGCAGCCGAGGCTGCATCCGCCACCGACAGGATCGTTCCCTGCACCGGGTGTGGAACACCTTCACGAGCTTTGTTTGCAGCCGTACACAGCGCCTGCGCCAACTGGCTAGGTTGCACACTCCCTCTCCCTTCTGTGAGAGGGATCTGTGCTATTTCTTCAGCTAATCCCACCATCAACTGACTGAGAATTACTCCCGAATTGCCTCTTGCTGACATTAATGCTTCACGCGCAGCGTTTTCGAGAATCATTCCCAAATTGCCGAATGAGTTTTCATCATCCCCCACCTTGAGTGCACTCGAAAGCGTCAAAAACAAATTCGAACCCGTATCTCCATCAGGAACAGGGAAAACATTCAGAGCATTAAGCTCCTCCACCGCAGCCTCCAGCCGCACCAATGCAGTGGCCCCCCAACGCATAAACGCCAGCTCATCAAGCGTTTCCAATGGCACAGCAACGCACTTCACCGCACTGACCTCCCGCGACCGTGGAATCACCAACACCCATCCTCACACGCACCACCTTGAGAACCACTCTCACGCTCACCAGCACTCTGAAACACAAAACATTCGACACTCATTTGGGCCCCCCGCCGCTATTCGTTAGCATTGATCTGCTCGACCGCCAGTCGCGTTTTGCGGCAAGACTCAAATGAACAAACGTGTAAAACACGTAAATTTCTCTACCGTGAATTACCGATCACGCTACGCCCAGGCGTTTAGTGTCAGATCTGTCACGGCAAGAGCGAACCCGCAAACACTAGACGGTCTTCACGAATCCATATACATCGATTAATCAGGAGTGTCCCGTGGCTGCCAACTGCGAGATCTGCGGCAAGACCCCGAAGTTCGGGAAGAGCGTCTCTCACTCGCACCGGCGCACCAACCGAGCCTGGATCCCCAACATCCAGCGTGTACGCGCCCTGGTCGGCCCTAGCGGCAAGACCCCCAAACGCCTCAACGTATGCACCTCATGCATCAAAGCTGGCAAAGTTACCCGCTGACCTCTCCAGCACCCCTAAAAGGCCGCCACCCCACACCCGGGTGACGGCCTTTTTTGAACACTCACCTGACCTATCGAGCGAAATGATCCCACGTCACAACATCAGAACACTGACCATCAACAGTGACGCGGCCACGCTCCAAAGGAGAAATAGGTAACACCTCACCCACCACGCGCCACCCTGGCGGCACCACTTCCCCATCAGAAAACGTCGCCAACAGCGAATGCTCCTCACCTCCACCAAGCACACACTCCACCGCCCGTTGCTGCCCCACAACCGGAACAAGACGCTCAACAAACGGCTCCAGCAACTCCCAGGACAAAGCCACCTCCACGCCACTAGCCGCAGCAACCCTGCCAGCATCAATCACCAAACCATCGGAAACATCAATCATCGATGTCGCCCCCACACGCGCAGCAACCGGGCCCTGCTTCAACGGAGGCTTAGGGCAAACATGCATCTGGACACATTCCGAGGTTCGCTCAGAAACAACACCACCACGCCCCTGTCGCGCCAACACGTCCAACCCAGCACCAGAACACCCCAAAGACCCAGCCACCGCAACCACATCTCCCGCACGAGCACCACTGCGCAACACAGGAGAACCCCCCTGCGCATCACCAAATGCCGTCACCGACAAGGTGACCACGCCCGCCGGAGCCGACGACAAATCCCCACCCACAACCACCGCCCCAGCAGCAGCGGCCGCATCAGCCAATCCACGCGCTGACTCCACCGCCCACCCCACAGTTGTAGCCGGATCTGCAACCAAAGTCACAAGCAGCGCCCGCGTCACCCCACCCATCGCCGCGATATCAGCTAAATTCTGCGCCGCACACTTTGCCCCCACCTCATACGGCGAACTCCACTCATCCAACCAGTCACACCCACGCACCATCGTGTCCGTCGTCACTAACACCCCACCATCACTTGTCCGCACCCACGCTGTGTCATCACCCACCCCCACCGACACAAAAGACCGATCAACCCCACCTGCCTCATACACAGGAAACACAAGCCCCAACAACTCAGCCTCAGAAACAGAACTCAGAGGCTGCGAGAATAAAGACGAATCAGCCACAAAAACTCCTAGCACAACACCCAAAAACCCGAACCTACACCTGCCTCAAGGAGGACGATGCCAACACCTCGCCTCCCCAAACGCGCCCTACCCATTCTTGCCCTCGTCGGCGGGCTGCTCAGCATCGCCCTGGGCTCCACCGCCGCCCTACTCATATCCACTACCCAACACACCCCCATCGACGTCGCTGCCGCACCCCGAGCACACGAAAAACTCTGCACCACCGTCACCCAAAACTGGCCCCACGACATATCCGGACACCCACGCATCCCCACCACCTCAGACCCGAAAGGATCTGCAGCCTGGGGAAGCCCTGCAATCATCGCCCGTTGCGGCATCACCTCACCGAGACCAACCACAGACGAATGCATCGACGTCAACGGCGTGGACTGGATCATTCGACACCTCGACGATGGCATGCAGTTCATCAGCTACGGCAGGTCCCCCGCCGTCGAAGTACTCGTACCCAAAAAATACGCCCCCGAGCCACTCGTCCTGTCAGCCTTCGCCCCATCAGTGCAGAAAATCCCCCAAACCAAAGGCAAATGCATGTAGGCACCCTCAATGCTCGAGAAGCCCCTGACGCCGAGCAGCCGCAACCGCAGCCGTACGACTCTTGACCCCAAGCTTGTCGTAAATATGCGCTAAGTGCGTCTTCACCGTCGCCTTAGACAAAAACAAAGCTGCCGCAATCGCATCATTGCCCGCCCCCTCAGCCACCAGCCCCAAAACCTCTTTCTCCCGCACCGAAAGCTGAGCAGTAGGCCTAGCCATCCGCGCCACCAACCTGCGCTGCACCGTTGGCCCCAACGTGACTTCACCAGCAGCCGCCGCCCGAATCGCTGCCGTCAGCTCCTCTGTCGGTGAGTCCTTCAACAAATACCCAGTAGCCCCCGCCTCAATCGCAGCAAGAATCTCCCCATCGGTGTCATATGTCGTAAGAACCAAAACTGGCGGTGCACCCCCAGCAACCAATTGCGCCGTGGCCTGCGCACCGTTCATCCGTCCCTGCCCAAACCGCAAATCCACCAACAACACATCAGCGACCCCACCACCACGCACCCACGCACCCAACTCCTCAGCTGTCGCAAAATCCGCCACCACACGCATATCCGGCTGCGAATCCACCAACACACGCAACCCCGCCCGCACAATCGGGTGATCGTCAGTCAGCACTACCTGCACGCAGCGAGCCTGCGCATCCACACGTACCTCACTCACTGCGCCGCTCACTTTCTGCCCCCGCAACAGGAATCCTCACCACCACAGCTGTGCCCCCACATGGACTGCTCTCAACATCCGAGGTGCCATGCAACTCACGCACCCGCGAAGCAATTCCACGCAACCCAAACCCTCCCGCGCTACGCGGCGGATCAGCCGGATCAAAACCAATGCCATCATCAACTACATCCAGCGCAACCTGCTCATCCTCATACGAAAGCGTCACAACCACACACGAGGCCTGCGCATGCTGACGCACATTAGCTAACGCCGACTGCGCAATACGCAACAACGCAGACTCCACCGCAACGCCGCAACCAGCCCACCGGCATCCAAATCACCGGGAGCAAGACCACGAACAAAACGACGTGCCTCCTCCAAACTTGACCGCGCAGTCTGCGCTGCCCGCTCCACGAACTCCTCACCAGCATCCAACGAATCCGCCGACTGGGCAGCACGCAACAACAAATCAATCGACACAAACCCCTGCGCCAACGTGTCATGAATCTCACGCGCCAACCGCTCCCGCTCCGCAGCAACTGCCCGCTCGCGCTCTGCATGAGCCAAATGCTCACGCGCAACAGCAAGCTCTTGCACCATGCGTGCCCGCACCTCCCCCTCCCGAGCCAACGCCTCCAACCCCACCACGACCCCAATCGCCAACGCCGCCCCAAGAATCGGCCCCACAACACCCCCCAACGAGCCAGCTCCAACCGTGCCTTCACTCACCTGCAGCGCAATCGTCAAACCTGCCGTCACCACGACCGCCCCACCACCAACAAACGGCCCAAGAACATGCATCTGCACCAGCATCAGCGCAAAAGAAAGCCACAGCGCAGCAGGTGTCACCAGCGTGAACAGCACCCACGAAACCACCAGGGCCACCACCCAAGCGATCTCCCAAAAATCCCCACCACGACGATCTAAACGAGAGACATCCACGCTGCGAAACCGCAAACGCCCACCGGCGTACACACCCAGAACCAGCAACGCCGCACTCACCAGCAACCACATCTGAGCGCCACGCCGCACACCAATCGAAAACCCCACCACCGTGAGCGTCACGACTAGCAAATCCAACCCAACCAGTAATTCCCGCGCTACTGGCGGAAAAGAGCGGTGATGCACCCCCTCACCATAACCGGCACCTTTTCGCAAAAAACTGAACCGACATCAGCCAAAAGGATGACCCAACTCCACTCCCCCGGCCGATGTGTCGAACATCACCAATACCCGAACCTGAATACATACCCGCTGCAACTCGCACGGACGCTATCCCCCATCAGGAGCCCAACATGCCTTTGCTCGTCCCAGCCATCGTCCTCATCACGGGCGCCCTGATCGCCTACACCATCGGTGTCTGGGCAGAACGCCGCGCCGGAGTTCTGCGCCCTTGGCACGCCGCCATGTTTGCGCTCGGGCTCACCTTCGACGCCTCAGGAACATTCCTCATGGGGCGCATCGCAGCCTCCGGCGCAACACTGGCCACCACCGGCGCTGCCAGCGTCCTTACTCAACTTATGCAGGTCACCGGCGCAGCTGCCCTCGTACTCATGGCCATCCATCTTCTATGGGCTGTCGTCGTCTTGATTCGCCGCGATCACAAAGCACAAGTGACTTTCCACCGATTCAGCGTGGGCGTCTGGGCTCTATGGCTTGTGCCTTACTTCACTGGCATGGCAGCCGCGATGATGAAGAACTAACCACCTCCACACGAATGAACCGCTCGTACCGCGTCCACCTCATCAACACAGTGGATCGGCACGAGCGGTTCATTCGTGTTTCAGCGCAAACCAGCTCGACGTTCCAACGCGAGCTCAATCAAATCTGTAATCAGGTCGGAGTACTCCAGCCCCGTCGCCGCCCACATGCTCGGGAACATTGAAAACGGCGTAAAACCTGGCAGCGTATTGATCTCGTTAATGATGAGTTCGCCATCAGGTGTATAGAAGAAATCGCACCGCGCCAGCCCTTCACACTCCACCGCATCAAACGCATGCACAGCCAACTCACGCAACCGCGCTGTGACATCCTCTGGCAGCTTCGCTGGGCATGAAAGCGTCACGTCCGACTCGGACAAGTACTTAGCCTCAAAGTCATAGAAATCATGGTCAGCAACGACGATTTCACCAGGCATGCTTGCCCGGCTGGGCTCTAATCCATGGCCAGACAAGACACCACATTCAATTTCCCGACCCACGATGCCTTGTTCAACAACCACCTTCGGATCATGCTTGCGCGCCGCCTCAATGGCCTCCCGCAATCCTTCAGGGGTGTCAACCTTCGTGATCCCGAAACTACTACCAGCCCGCGCAGGCTTGACAAACACAGGGAATTGCAACCCCTGCAGCGATTCAAGCGCTGCCTCGGCATCAATACGCCACGCCTTATCTGTGATGACGCGATAGGGCCCCACAGGTAGCCCCGCCGCTTCAAAAGCGACCTTCATCCAATGCTTGTCCATCATCATGGCACTGGCCAGCACACCGCAGCCCACATAACGCATCTCGGCAAGCTCAAACAACCCCTGGATTGTGCCGTCCTCACCAAAAGGACCATGCAACAGCGGCAGAACCACATCAATATCGCCAAGGGATTCCAGACCGCCGTCCTTGCGGTCTGCCACCTCAACAACAGTGCTCGAATGAGCTTCCAGCGAGAAACTGACATAGGAATCTGCGTCGGTAACCTCGGGCAGCTCCTGCCCACCCAACTTCAAGCTTTCAGGGTCGTCAGGCATGCGCACCCATCGGCCATCGCGCGTAATCCCAATCGGCACTACATCAAACCGGTCGCGGTCGATCGCCCCAAGAACACCACCAGCGGTGACACACGAAATCGAATGCTCACTCGAACGGCCACCAAAGACGATGGCAACACGAATACGTCCATCGCGACCAGACCCGGTACGCGAGGAAAGAGGACGGGGGGACGAGGGAAAAGTGCCATCGGTGCTCATCAGCCGCACTTTACCTACGAGGACGTCCCCCTTGCCCGACCCACGAGACAAACACCCCAGCACATCTGATTCACGGACGACGTAGCTGTTCTGGCTTCTCGGATTTACGCACCCGCGACATAAGAACATCACCCATCAACTGCGGACGCTGACCATCATGGACAACCGCTACTACGGCCTCCGTAATCGGCATTTCCACCCCAAGTTGGGCACCCAGTTGCAAAATCGACAGGCTCGATGCCACACCCTCAGCAGTCTGTCCTGTTTTTTCCACCACTTCATCAAGACTCATCCCCTGCCCCAACCCCACACCAACACGATGGTTACGGGACAACGGCGACATACAGGTAGCAATGAGGTCCCCTACCCCAGCTAGCCCTGAGAACGTAGCCGCCTCAGCCCCCAGCGCCATCCCCAATCGCACAGTCTCGGCCAAGCCACGCGTCACGATGGTGGCTTTCGTGTTATCCCCCAGCCCCATGCCCTCTGCTACACCAACAGCCACCGCGATGACGTTCTTCGTGGCACCGCCTAGTTCCACCCCCACAATGTCCTCATCGGTGTAGGGCCGAAAAAACGGAGTTGCACATGCATCTGCCACCATTTCTGCAGTCGCTGCGCTGACAGAAGCAACCACGCTCGCCGATGGCTGACGCGCCGCTATCTCTCCAGCCAGGTTTGGCCCTGAAACGACAGCAATCCGCTCAGCCTCAAAACCGCCTACTTGTGAAATCACCTGACTCATTCGTAGGCCTGTGCCTCGTTCGATGCCTTTCATCAGCGACACCAACACAGCATCAGAGGGAACCAGATTGCTCCACTGGGTCATCGTTGTCCGCATTTTTTGCGACGGCAGCGCCACGACCACAATCTCTGCCCCATCCAGCGCCTCAGCTGGATCAGTGGTCGCCACGATAGAAGGAGCAAGCTTGACGCCAGGCAGATAGTCCGAGTTTTCGTGTGCGGTGTTGATTCGCTCAACCTGCTCAGCCCTGCGCCCCCATAAACGCACCTGAGCTCCCGCATCCGCAACGATTGTGGCAAACGCGGTGCCCCAGCTACCCGACCCGAGAACGGCTACCGTGTCCACGACGTGCTCCTTCTACCCTGATTCCGCTGTACCTGACGCATAACGAGAAGCAACGACTGGCCTCAGAACACCGGAGAACCCCACCGCTGGTGGAAAACACAGCCGCCCGGTACACCATAGTTGGCCGCAGCTGCTCTTCAGCTCCGAGGAACCTCAACCATGGCCTCCACAAACAGGCACCCAAACATGAGGGTGCCCTTGTTCTGCCATACAGGAAGAACAAGGGCACCCTCACAAGCCTGATCCATACGCGTCCACCAGAGCACATACAGGCTCTGGAAGGGAGGGGACGCTTCAAAGCCTTACTCAGGCGTTTTTGCCGGCCTTCCGCTTTGCCTTGTTCGCGCGGATGGTGGCCTCGGCGCGAGAACGCACCTCGGCGGCCGTGCCAGCAGCGGCACGGGCTGCAGCAGGGCCGGACTTCGGCAAGGTCTCCGGTTCGGCGACATACATCTTGAAAGCGGTGCCGGGCCGGAACTTCGGCACAGCGGTGGATTCGATACGCACGGATTCACCCGTACGCGGGTTGCGGCCAGTACGAGCAGCGCGGTCCACTCGCTCGAACGTGCCGAAGCCGGTGATTCCCACCTTGCCGCCCGCCGCAACCTCTCGGATAATTACGTCGAAGACAGCCTCGATGGCATCTGCTGCTGCCTTCTTCCCTCCGATTCGATGCTCAAGGGCATCAACCAGATCAGCCTTGTTCACTCTTGTTCTCTCCCTCCAGAGAAGACCGGTTCGATCCCTCGAACCGAGGGCGTAGCCACGCAATTGCCGCAGCGGTAGTTCCCCGCTATGGCGTACATGTCACGTCCTAGCTCCTACATCTGCTGACGCAGGCTGTGTCATTCGGTGTGTTTCACCGGTCCCGCATATCTGCCGGACCCGGATCCCTATCGGCACGAGTTGGCCTGACAGACAGAGGATTCAAGGAGCGGCTGTATACAAGGGGGAACGGAAACGAGCACGTCGCAGGCTTTTTCAGCCGCTACGCGTGAATACGAACGTTGCTTTTTTATGCTGCGCAACGCTTTAGTTTTCCCGTCGTGTTACGAGGTGGGCGCCTCCCAGGTGCGCGCGAGCTGCACGAGTCGGGTTATACGACTAGCGATCTCATCACGCCCCTCACCTGGCTGGGTCGCCAAACCGAGAGCAAGCGCAGTCATGGGCGCGCCGGGACGAGAGGGACCGTGTGCCACGTCGCTGATAAGACTCAGAGCAGG
Source organism: Dermatophilus congolensis (assembly GCF_900447215.1). Lineage (NCBI taxonomy): Bacteria > Bacillati > Actinomycetota > Actinomycetes > Micrococcales > Dermatophilaceae > Dermatophilus > Dermatophilus congolensis. Next base: position 435,640 of record NZ_UFYA01000001.1, on the reverse strand, counting down.
TTGAGCAATGTCATTTAGAAGATTCGGATCGAGGTTGAGCTCATGGCATACCGCTTCGAGCCATAGGTGCATGATGCGCATTTTTTCTGCTTCGGATGCGGGAGTTTTACCGGCTCTGTCTCCCGATGAGCAGTTGCGACCATCGTGATCGGCCACGGTCGTCCTCCGTTGTTGACCTGCTGGTGGTCTTTACTTCTCTACCTTTACACAGGGCACATACCCGAAGACAACAAGAGTTTCCTGACAGCGGGATAAGCCAGGTCCGGAGCGGGAAAGCAGTCTGCTTGATTCTTAAGTAGGCACAGAGCGGAGTGTTCTGCTCATCCTTGCGGGGTGCATTGTGTGATGCACGTAATAGTCATTCACGCTGTGGACTAGGTGGTAGGCCATGCAGGTTTGCTTGGGAGTAGCTCGATTGAGGAGGGTGAATTTTCGGGGTGTCTGCGGATCTGAACCGACCTGAGGGAGCGGGGATTCGGCAACTGTGACCCCAGGTTCATGAGGGCTCAAATTATGGAGGCCTTGCGTCTCATGCGGTGAGACGGCAAGATGCATGCATGGAATCTTCGAGCGGTGTGGGAGTTCTCGATAAAGCAGCCATCGTGTTGAGCGCTTTGGAAGGCGGCCCTGCGACTCTGGCGCAACTAGTGGCAACAACTAAATTGGCTCGCCCAACGGCGCACCGAATTGCAGTTGCTCTAGAGCACCACCGCCTGGTTGCTCGAGATATGCAAGGACGTTTCATCCTGGGGCCACGTTTGGCTGAGTTGGCTTCTGCTGCGGGAGAAGATCGACTGCTAGCTGCAGCGGGAGCAGTGCTGGCCGCATTACGTGATCACACTCACGAAAGCGCCCAGCTATTCCGACGACAAGGTGACATGCGGATCTGTGTGGCAGCAGCAGATCGACCTATGGGACTAAGGGATTCGATCCCGGTTGGGGCGACGCTGAGCATGCAGGCTGGCTCTGCCGCGCAAGTTCTTTTGGCCTGGGAAGAGCCCGACCGACTGCACCGAGGCTTGCAGGGAGCGGCTTTCACAGCAACCACTCTCTCGGGCGTACGCCGCCGTGGATGGGCTCAGAGTGTCGGAGAAAGGGAAGCTGGAGTTGCCTCTATTTCCGCACCCGTGCGTAACCCTTCTGGCCGAGTTATTGCAGCAGTGTCTATCTCCGGGCCAATTGAGCGGCTATCTCGCCAACCAGGGCGCCTCCACGCCGCTACAGTGGTGGCTGGTGCCAACAAACTTACCGAGGTTCTCCAGCGAGCTCACAACGCCCAGATGCACGCAGCTGAGAATGCACAGCGAAGCGAAAACTGATTCCTGCAGGGTGACGGCCCCCACTCACCACGGTTGTTGAATGTGCCGAGCTTGTGGGTGCCGCCCCGGCGGGCTTAGGTTGGGATCGGTTCATAGCTGGAGGGGAGCTGTGGCCCCCAGCCAAGTTTCAGGAAGGCATGGCCTGAGATGCACCATGTGTGCCCTCAGGTCTTTTTTATGCCCGCTTTAAGGGCGAAGGGAAAGGAAAGAGGACGATGGGGTCCGTCGATTTTCAGACGCTGGCCAGCGATATCTTGCGCCTGGTCGGCGGCGGGGAAAACCTCGTAAGTTATACGCACTGCGCCACGCGGCTGCGATTAAATTTGTCCGACGAGTCGAAGGCCGACACGGCGGCAATTAAAGAGCTGGATGGCGTTATTGCCGTCCGGCACCCGAATGGTCAGTACCAGATCGTCATTGGCAATGAGGTGCCTGAACTGTTTGCGCAGTTCGCAGCACTGGTAGGAGATGACGCGGCTGCTGTCGCTGTCGACGAGCGCCGCGGCGGGCCCTTAGCTCGGTTCATTGCATTGTTCAGTGCTGTTATGCAGCCGATCGTGTGGGCGCTGACTGGGCTTGGCATGGTGAAAGCAGTTTTGTCTGCGCTGGCCACGTTCGAAATCATCAAAACCGAAAGCCCAACCTACGCAATTCTCTCGGCAGGCGCCGACGGGATGTTTTACTTCCTGCCTGTCTTTTTGGCACTGGCGGCTTCAAAGTGGCTGAAGACAGACATGGTTACGTCTGTCGCTATCGCGGTTGCTTTGCTTCACCCGAGCATCGCATCGCTGGCAGAGGCAGGCACGTCGGTGTCCTTCTTCGGACTACCGGTCGTGATGTTGACGTACGCGAACTCTTTCATCCCGATTTTCTTGGCCATGTGGCTGCAGTCATACATGGAACGTGGCTTAAACAAAGTCCTACCGGATGCAGTGCGCGATGTGGTTCGCCCCATGATCGTTATCACGGTCATGGTGCCGTTGGTTCTCATTACGATGGGGCCGGCAACTGTGCATACCTCAAACCTGCTGGCCAACCTCATCACGGGGTTCTTTGGCGATACTCCATGGCTAGCCGGGTTTATCTTGGGTGGTTTGTGGGAGCTGTTTGTCATCTTCGGATTGCACTGGGGCTTGATTCTGCACATCACCAATGAGCTTGCTTCCGGTGGTGGACACACATTGATCACTGGCCCGCTAGTGGCATCTGTAGTTGCCCAGTCTGCTGCGACGCTGGCTGTCGTATTCCGTAGCCGAAGCAACAAACGGCGTGGTGTTGCTGTTCCGGCTGCGCTGTCTGGTCTGTTCGCAGGTGTAACTGAGCCTGCGGTTTATGGCGTGAACTTGCCGCTGCGCAGGCCGTTCTACTTTGGTCTGCTTGGTGGAGCGATCGGCGGCGCTATTGCTGCTAGCGGCGGTAGCGGTTCGAACTCATTCGCTGTTCCCTCACTGCTAGGGCTAAAAGACTTCACTGAGGTTGGCGATTTCACGCTTGAAATCGCTGGTACAGCTGCAGCGGCGATTATTGCATTCGTACTTACTTTGGTCTTCGCGCCGCGAGAGCGCCGAGACGTGAAGTCTTCGGATCATTCACCTGAAACAGCGCTTATCCGCTTGCCTGGCGCCGGTCCTATTACTGGCTCTAATCCGATTGTGAGCAAGGTGGTGACTTCGAGTGAAGAAACGTCGACTTCTTCTATCCCGATGACTGCGACCTCTGCGATTCCCCTAGCGATGGCTGCAGCAGATGAGGGAGCCGTGGAGATTCGTTGCCCTGTTAGGGGTCGTTCGATTCCACTTTCTGAGGTGACTGACCCGGTTGTCGCAGCTGGACTTCTTGGAAAAGGAGTGGCAATCGCTCCGGAAGAAGGACGTGTGTGCGCTCCGGTCAGTGGTGAGCTTGTCACTGGGGAGGACAGTGACCATGCGTATGGGATCCGCACCGCTGAAGGCGTTGAGGTGCTCGTGCATGTGGGCATCAACACTGTCGAGCTGCGCGGAGAGCATTTCTACCGCGTTGTTGCCCCGAGCGGATACGTGGAAGCCGGGGACATTCTTGTGGATGTTGATTTCCCCTCGGTAGAGGCCGCTGGGTATGATAACACGATCATGATGACGATCATGAACACCAACGAGTTGGGTGAGGTAGTTCCGGCGTCGCCTGGCCCGAAGGCGGCTGGTGACTTGGTGATGGTCGTTAAACAGAAAGAGCAGTAGTGCTGATGTGACGCACCTGGGTTAGCAGTACAACGGCCATCTCGGTAAAGCCTCAAAGCGTGTGGAGGTTCTTCCGCGGTGGCCGTTGCTATATCCGGGTGCTTGATGTTTATGGCACTGGCCGTGGCGGACTGGGGTGTTGTCTTGTTCGGCGAACAAGGGTGGGCAGTAGTGCCCCAACTGACAAAAGGTTGGTGTGGCCTTGCTTACGCTGGCCTCAAGACGCACAGATCGGAGAGCTATGTTCAGCAAGGTTCTTGTGGCCAATCGCGGTGAGATCGCGGTTCGCGCATTTCGTGCAGCTACTGAGTTGGGAATCAAGACGGTGGCTGTTTTTCCATATGAGGATCGTGGGTCCGAGCATCGCATGAAGGCTGATGAGGCTTACATGATCGGTGAGGAGGGACACCCAGTCCGGGCGTACTTAGATGCAAGTGAAATTGTGCGCGTGGCTATTGAGTCTGGCGCGGAGGCTGTGTATCCCGGGTATGGGTTCTTGTCAGAAAACCCGGAGCTGGCGCGCCAGTGTGCGCAGGCGGGTCTGACTTTTGTGGGCCCGTCTGCGCAAGTGTTGGACATGACGGGCAACAAAGCTACTGCCATTGAGAACGCGAAGCGGGCAGGGCTGCCTACTTTGCGTAGCACTGAGCCGACCACAGACGTTGATGTGCTGTTGAAGCAGGCCGAAGAGATTGGTTTTCCGATCTTTGTGAAGGCGGTTGCAGGTGGTGGTGGCCGTGGCATGCGTCGTGTCGATTCTGCTGGGTCGCTGCGCGAGGCCATTGTGGCGGCCATGCGGGAGGCTGAGTCGGCGTTCGGTGACGCGACCGTGTTCCTCGAGGAAGCGGTGATTGATCCCAAGCACATCGAGGTGCAGATTTTGGCGGATGCATCAGGGAACGTGGTGCATCTGTTTGAACGGGATTGCTCGGTGCAGCGACGCCACCAGAAGGTCGTTGAGATCGCGCCGGCTCCGAACTTGGATCCGAAGGTTCGTGAGGCCATGTGCCAGGATGCGGTGGCGTTCGCTAAGCAAATTGGTTATGTGAACGCTGGCACGGTGGAGTTTTTGGTGGGGGCCGATGGCCGCTATGTGTTTATCGAGATGAATCCGCGGATTCAGGTGGAGCACACGATCACCGAAGAAATCACTGATGTGGATTTGGTGTCGAGCCAGTTGCGAATTGCAGCGGGTGAGACGCTCGAGGACTTAGGGCTGTGCCAGGAGGAGATCCGGGCTCACGGTGCTGCGGTTCAGTGCCGTATTACGACGGAGGATCCGCGTAATGGGTTCCGCCCGGATGTTGGTCGTATCACTACGTATCGTTCTGCGGGTGGTTCTGGGGTGCGCCTTGATGGTGGCACTGCTTTTGTAGGGGCTGAGATTAGTCCTCATTTCGACTCGATGCTTGTGAAGTTGACGTGTCGTGGTCGTGATTTCTCGGCTGCTGTGCATCGGGCGCGGCGCGCGCTGATGGAGTTTCGGGTACGTGGTGTGGCGACGAATATCCCGTTCCTTCAGGCGCTGCTCGATGAGCCAGCTTTCGAGCGGGGCGAGATTTCGACGTCGTATATCGATGCGCATCCGGAATTGTTGTCTTCTCGGGTGTCTGCTGACCGTGGGACGCGATTGTTGACCTACTTGGCTGAGATGACGGTTAATCAACCGTTTGGGCCGAACACGTCGACTTTTTCGCCGCGGAGCAAGTTGCCTGCGTTGACGGTGAATGATCCGTTGCCTCGTGGGGGCCGTGATGAGTTGCGTGAGTTGGGGCCGGAAAAGTTTGCGGCGGCGTTGCGTGCGCGCCCGGATGTGCCGGTGACGGATACGACTATGCGTGATGCTCATCAGAGCTTGCTTGCTACTCGTGTGCGTACGCGCGATTTGTTGCATGTGGCGAACCATGTTGCGCGCACAACGCCGGAGTTGTTGTCGGTGGAGTGCTGGGGTGGGGCGACGTATGACGTAGCGTTGCGGTTCCTTGTTGAGGATCCGTGGGAGCGGCTGGCCAAGTTGCGTGAAGCCATGCCGAATATGAACTTGCAGATGTTGCTTCGCGGCCGCAATACGGTTGGCTATACGCCGTATCCAACGCGGGTTACGAATGTGTTTGTAGAGCAGGCTGCGGCTACGGGGATCGATATTTTCCGTATTTTCGATGCTCTTAACGACGTGGATCAGATGCGCCCAGCTATTGAAGCGGTCCGGAACACGGGTACGTCACTGGCGGAGGTGGCGTTGTGTTACACCGGTAATCTTTTAGATCCGCGGGAGCGTGTTTACACGCTCGATTACTACTTGAAGTTAGCCGAGCGAATTGTGTCGGCTGGTGCGCATGTGCTTGCTATCAAGGACATGGCTGGTTTGTTGCGTGCACCAGCGGCAGCGAAGCTCGTGACAGCATTGCGGGAAAACTTTGATCTTCCGGTGCACTTGCATACCCATGACACTGCAGGTGGGCAGATCGGTACGTTGCTGGCTGCGATTAGTGCTGGGGTCGATGCGGTTGATGCTGCATCTGCCTCGATGGCTGGCACGACAAGCCAGCCATCGATGTCTGCGTTGGTTGCTTCCACTGATGGCACGGATCGTCCGACGGGGCTTTCTCTTGAGGCAGTGAATGATCTTGAACCGTATTGGGAGGCAGTTAGGGAGCTGTATAAGCCGTTTGAGTCGGGGCTGCCGGGACCGACAGGCCGCGTGTACCGGCATGAGATTCCAGGTGGTCAGCTGTCGAATTTGCGGCAGCAGGCGATTGCGCTTGGGCTTGGGCACCGGTTTGAAGAGGTGGAGGAGATGTATGCCGCCGCTGATCGAATGTTGGGTCACATTGTGAAGGTGACTCCTTCATCGAAGGTGGTGGGAGATCTGGCTCTGGCGTTAGTGGGGCGTGATGCTGACCCGGCTGATTTTGAAGAAAATCCGAGCAAGTTTGATATCCCGGATTCGGTGATTGGGTTCTTGTCTGGGGAGCTTGGGGATCCGCCTGCTGGGTGGCCAGAGCCTTTCCGTTCTAAGGCTTTGGCAGGACGTAGTGTGAAGCCTCGGGAGGAAGCCCTGTCGGAGGAAGATGAGCAGGCGCTTGCTGATGATCCTAAAAACACGTTGAACAGGCTTTTGTTCCCTGGGCCGACGAAGGAGTTCCAAGCTCGGCGGGATCGCTATAGCGATTTGTCAGTGTTGTCGACTCGTGAGTTTTGGCATGGCTTGGCGGTGGGGCGTGAGCATGAGGTCGAGATGGAGCCGGGTAAGACTTTGCTGATGACGGTGGAATCGATCGGTGAGGCTGATGAGCGTGGCTATCGGACACTGATGGCGACGGTGAATGGGCAGATCCGGCCGGTACGTGTCCGTGATGAGAATGTCAAAGTTGATGTGAAGGTTGCTGAGAAAGCTGATCCTTCTCTGGCTAACCATGTCTCGGCGCCGTTTGCTGGTGTGGTGACGGTCTCGGTGACTGAGGGTGATCGTATTGAAGCTGGTCAGAACGTCGCCACGATTGAGGCAATGAAGATGGAGGCAGGTATTGCTGCTTCGGTCGCGGGGACAGTTGAGCGTCTGGCGATTGGACAAACGCAAGCGGTGGAGGGTGGGGATCTTCTGCTTGTGATCAAGGAGAGCTGAGGAGTTGCCTCATATGGTGGGGAGTTCGTTTATTCGGATTCCCCACCGGGTGGGGCGTTTGTTGTGTGGTTGGCGGTACTAATGATGCTGCGTTTGCGTGTCGTGGCATAAAAATAACCCCCGCTCATGTGAGCGGGGGTTATTTTTATTTGTAGCCCCGACCGGGTTCGAACCGGCGTTACCGCCTTGAGAGGGCAGCGTGCTAGGCCGCTACACTACGGGGCCATTCGCTTTGCATGATTATGCTCAGCGACTTCATGAACTTTACCTGACCAGGTCGGATGTTCATAATCCGTTGATTGAAGCTGTGGGCTTGAATCAGAAGAACTCTTCAGCAAGAAGAGCTCTGCGCTGGGGTACCAGGACTCGAACCTAGACTAACTGAACCAGAATCAGTCGTGCTGCCAATTACACCATACCCCAAGGGGTATCGATTTTTCCGAGAGGGGAACCTGCACCCTAACACGTAGAGGAGGAAGATCCGCCCGGAAGCCCGATCCGAGAAGAAACATTAGCCGGGAATAACGCTAGTCACCAAATCGACCTGTCGACACAGTCACTCAGACTGGCGCCGTCGCTTTGTGTACGGTTTCCGTATGACCGCATCTGACCCAGCCATCCCGGGAGATTTCGTCCGCGACATGATCCATCGCGACCTCGAGAACGCGATATTTAATGGACGGGTACAGACACGGTTCCCCCCTGAACCTAACGGCTACCTCCACATCGGCCACGCCAAAGCCATCACGGTCAACTTTGGTATCGCAGCCGACTTCAACGGCACCTGCAACCTGCGCCTCGATGACACCAACCCCGACACCGAAGAAACCGAATATGTCGAATCCATCGTCGATGACGTGCGCTGGCTCGGATTCGACATCCCTATGCCCCTCAAGCATGCTTCGGACTACTTTGGGCAGCTCTATGAATGGGCAGAACTTCTCGTTACCAAAGGCCTGGCCTACGTCGACGACCAAGACATCGACACCATCTCTGCTCAACGAGGCGGGTTTGGCAAGCCCGGCATCGAAAGCCCTTTCCGTGACCGCTCACCAGAGGAAAACCTCGACCTTCTCCGTCGCATGAAAGCCGGCGAATTCCCCGAAAACGCCCGCGTACTACGCGCCAAGATCGACATGCAATCGCCGGACATGAGCCTGCGCGACCCGGTCATGTATCGCATTCGAAACGTCGCCCACCATCGCACCGGAAGCGAATGGCACATCTACCCCACTTACGACTGGGCACATGGACAGTCCGATGCCATCGAAGGGGTCACTAACTCACTGTGCAGCCTAGAGTTCGAAACACACCGCCCTCTGTACAACTGGTACCTCTCTCAGCTGCCTATCCCCCACGAAGCCCCTCGGCAGACCGAATTCGCTCGCCTCGAACTCACTCACACCGTTACTAGCAAGCGAAAACTTCGCCAGCTCATCACCGACGGCACCGTTGACGGCTGGGACGACCCACGCCTTCCTACCCTGCGTGGCCTCCGCCGCCGTGGCTACCCAGCCGCAGCCATCCGTGAATTCTGTCAATACATCGGCATCACCAAAGCAAACAGCCGTCACGACATCGAACTGCTCGAATCATTTGTACGCAAGCATTTGAACATCACCAGTCAACGTCGCATGGCTGTTCTACGCCCCCTCAAAGTGGTGCTCACGAACTGGCCAACAGACGCTGACGGCAACCCCGAAGTCGAATACTTCGACGTCGTCAACAACCCGGAAAACCTCGACGACGGCACCCGCAAAGTCGCTTTCTCTGGTGAGCTATACATCGAGACCGACGACTTCGCAGAAGTCCCACCACCAAAGTTCTTCCGCCTCTCCCCCGGACGTGAAGTACGACTGCGCGGCGCTTACTTCATCACCGCAACCGACGTTGTCAAAGACGCAGATGGCAACGTAATCCAGATCAACGCGACATACGACCCAGCCAGCAAGGGCGGCAACTCCCCCGACGGCCGAAAAGTGAAATCGACCATGCATTGGGTCTCTGCCGCACACGGCACACCCATCAAAGTTGCCCTATATGACCGTCTCTTCACCGCCGCCGCACCCGGCACCGAAACCGGTGAGGTGATGGACGACCTCAACCCCCGCTCCCGGGAAGTCCTCGACGCCATCGCCGAGACCAGCCTTGCTGAAACTCCCGCAGGTGAAGTTGTTCAGTTCGAACGCCTGGGGTACTTCGCTCACGACCCGAACGAATCTTTACTTTTCCACCGAACAGTCGGCCTCAAAGACGAGTGGGCCAACATCCAAAAACGCAAAGCCGCCAAGAAATAAGAAAAACTCTGCCGCGCTCACAACGAGCGCGGCAGAGTTTTTTTTAATGCGTAACTACATCACCCTCAACGGTGCACTAGATCAATCGCACGGACGTCGACTGACCCGCCCTTGACGTTCTTCAAACCACCAGTGATGTCTACTGCGGTGATCTTCTGGTCCTTCACCCAGTCAGGCAGCTTCACCCGCACAGTTTTGATTGTGTACACACCGTTTGCGTGCTTCGATTTCCGGTCTTTCAGAGCGTAATGAGTGGCAGGAATATCGGTTTCGAAGACCTTGCCGTTACCCAACCGCACCGTGACATGGATAGCCGTACCTTTTTCTTTGTCCTTGCGGCTACCGGAAGGACTCAGGTGGATAGCAACATCAGAAACGCCCGTAGGCTCCCCTTTAGACCCGGCCGCCGGGATGGTGAAACGTGCCCCGCCAGCAGGAGTCAACTTCACTCGCGTGAGACGCGAGTTGTTCTCCAACACGCCATCTTCAATATCTGGGCACGCATCCTTAGCCCGCGCGAAAGGCGGAACAACCGTTGGGTAGTTGTGACATGCAAGTGCCGTGCCGTTGCCAAGCGCCTTAGCAGAACCGCTTGCACCGGACAAGAACGAGTACTTCGGCGCATTCGTCACCATGAGCCACGAAGTAGGAACGCCTGCGATGGTAGCTGGCGGCTGCTCCCCCGCCTTTAGCGGCATCTGTCCCGATTTACCGCGCAAAGTGCTGTCAAGCCACATTGCCGAAGCTTCGATCATGAGCTTTTCATGCGCCTTGGCGCCCGGGAGACTCTTATCTTTATTCTTGCGGTCATCGATCTTCCGGCTACTAAATTCCCGGTTAATGTAGTTGTGGCCGTAGCCAGGGACTACCGCAGACAACGCCGACGCTGTGCGCTTCTGCCCCACATGCTCGGTCAACCACTTGGGATCCATGAGGTTGACGTCTCCGTCTTCATCACCGTTCACCGAAAAATACGGAATGTTCGGGTCCACCGGCGCTTCGAAGTCGAAGTCATCCTTGCCGTCGTTCGGGGAAGGCGCATAGGCCATCACCGAACGCAGCGGAGCAACAGACTTGGCCCACGCCTTCTGAGCGTCTGCGATATAGCTACCTGAGCGCGAGTGTGCCACTAGAGCCGTGTGCGCCTGATCAATGCTGTCTTGCAGCCCCCGACCGAAGATCGATTTCTTGCCCGCATCAGCTGCCAGTACTTCGTCACGAGCTCGCTCCATCACTCGCAACCAAGCCTTGCGCTGGTCATATCCATCTTGATCTTTGTTAATAAAAACTGGGTTCAGATCCGGCACAATCACGGCGTAACCCTTCTCGGCCAACGCCTGGGCCCAGTAGGTCATCCCGCGGTCATAGCGCATCTCAGTAGTGCCTTTAGGGCAGGGATGGGCGAATATATCCCCCGTACATGAGGGGCTTCGCAAATGCCCCATCAACACCAACGGTGCATTCTTGGCTTTAGACGGAGCAACGAAGATGCCACGTACAGGAGTGATGAAACTCTTCTTGTTCTTTTCCGGACCGATTTCCAGGTTTCCCAAGTCAAAGTCACGCACAGTGACATTGCCAACCTGCTTGACGCTCAGCGGTGCAGGCTTGCGATTCGGATCGGCGTGGGGGCCGTCTGCATCTTTTCTTTCATCTTCAGGCTTCTTCTCGCCTGAAGGTTTTTTCTCCCCTGAGGGCTTTTTCCCATCCGCGACCACGCTGGTCGCAGGAGTGGTAGCGGAGGCCGGGATGGCAGTGAAGGCTCCACCGGCTATAACTGTGATCGCTGTCAGCGTGAAAGCTGCCGAACGCGCTACGGACTTCATAGCTACAGCATGCGCCGTGATCCCACCTTCGGTCGAGTTCATTTGAGGGCCAAGGAAAATCCCCGCAGAACGAAACCTGAATGCCCACATAAATCCCCGTGAACAGCAGATTCACCAATATCTACACGCGGGCAGCACACACGAACCCACCCACTAGATACGTTTCATCCCCCAGAATTCAGCGAACCCACACCAAGAGAAAACCGCATTCGGACCTACGTCCAGAAAGCTCATCTCAACGTTCGCCAATAGAGAAAAAACAGGACTTCTCAACATATGAGAAGCTACCTGACTAAAGTCGCCACCTCACGCAACGACCCAACTACTCGCACCCCCTCATCACAAACCGGGCGCCCCCATTCCGCATGACGCGGAGCAGGCCTATCCAGGCGCTGTAACCACGCCACCCGCATACCTGCTCCACGCCCACCAACAACATCCGAACTAAACGTGTCACCAACACAGACCGTGTCAACATGGTCAACACCCATCAATCGACACGCCTCATCAAAAACACGCCGATCAGGCTTGCCCACACCCAAAGTGTCCGTCGTAACAACAGCGCCACGCCCAGACAACCCTGACACTTCCAATTTCATATCCGTCTGCTCAGCTCCAGAATTCGTCACAAAACACACTGGAACATCAGCAGCCTCGATAGCCCCAAAAAAATCCTCGACATCATCAAATACCGTCTGTGACTGCTTAAACGCCAACTGATACGCAGCCTCGAAATTCTCAAACCCTGAGGCCCCAAGACCAGCCTCGTCACACGCACGCAAATATCTCGACTCCCGCATCGCCGAGAAGTCAAGCTCCCCGCGCGTGTAGGCATCAAAATAGCCCTCAGGATCCTCGTAAAACACATCCGACACCGCTTGCCACACCGGCGGAGCCTGCCTAGGCCAGGCAGCCTCCGCCCCACGACAACACGCCTGACGCATCGCCTGCTGCGTATCCAGCAACGTGTCATCAATGTCGAGGATCAGGGCCCGAACCGGAGCAGACCAATCCACACTGCCGCGCGTCACAACGATGCCCGCAACGACCGCATCCGATTCAACGCAGACTCTTTACCCAAAATCTCAATCGACTCGAACAGCGGCGGTGACACTTTCTGACCAGAAACAGCCACCCGCACCGGACCAAAAGCGAACTTCGGTTTAATGCCCATTGCCTCAACCACAGCAGAACGCAATGCCGCCTCAACTCGCTCGTGCGTGAACTCCTCATCACAGATCGCCTCAAGCGCAGCAATCGCGGCGTCAAGAACCTCCGGAGCGGATTCCTTCAGCTGTGCCCTCGCGTCCTCAGCCACCTCAAGGTCCTCATCAGCGATATAGAACGGACGCACCTGCTGCGCAGCACCCGTCAAATGCACCAAACGCGGCTGAATCAGCTTCGTCACCCCCTCTAGTACCTCAAGATCACGCGGCGTCGGCTGCTGGCCAATAATCCCCTCAGCTTGCAAGAACGGCAGCAAACGCCCCGTCAACTCAGGCACAGGAAGCGAACGAATATACACACCGTTCAGCCAGTCCAACTTCGTCAAATCGAAAATGGGACCCACCGGGCTGATCTGCGAAAACTCAAAACGCTCCGTGAAATCCTGGAACGAAAAAACCTCAACCTCATTCCCCTCAGCATCACGCGCCGGGGGGTAGGCCAACAATGCCAGGAAGTTCACCAACGCTTCAGGCAAATACCCCTGCTCTTTAAACCAGGTCAACCGCGCAGCCGGGTTCTTCCGCTTCGAAATCTTCGACTTATCCGTATTACGCAACAACGGCATATGCGCAAAAGCTGGCGCAGGTAACCCCAACCAGCGGTAGAGCAACAAATGCTTCGGCGTAGAGCTGATCCACTCCTCGCCACGAACCACATGCGTGATCCCCATTTCGTGATCATCAACCACCACGGCCATGTGGTAAGTGGGGAACCCATCAGCCTTCAAAATGACCTGATCGTCCGGACGAGGCGCCTTAACCTCACCACGAATCACGTCATCAAAAACCAGTGGAACATCATCAGGAATAAGCATCCGCACCACAGGGGTCTCCGTGAACCCCGGCAACTGTGCACGCTCCTCACGCGTCTTCCCGTAACACAACCGGTCATACCCCGTGTTCGCCTGCTTCGTCCTGGCCTGCTCATCACGCATCTCCTTCAAACGTTCAGAGCTACACCAGCAGTAATAAGCATGTCCCTGTTCAATCAACCGATCCACATACGGCCGATACGTATCAAGACGCTCCGACTGACGGTACGGCGCATACTGACCACCCTTATCCGGCCCTTCACTCCACGTGAACCCCAACCAGTCCAACGTGTCATAAATCTGCTGCTCAGAGTCCTCTCGATACCGCGAGCGATCCGTATCCTCAATCCGCAGTACAAAGTCGCCACCGTGTTTACGCGCGTGCGCCAGATTAAACAACGCCATATAGGCAGTGCCCACGTGCGGGTCCCCCGTCGGGCTCGGAGCCACACGCAGACGAGGAGCGACCGGAAGGATTTCAGAGTTTGAAGAATCGTTCGTCATGATGCTCTCAAGTCTAAGCGAGCACACTAAGGCCAGGCAGCGCCGCCCATAGCCACGAAGCAACCTCACCCCTCACAACAGTGGGGCGGGACGCCCACAACAGACACCCCGCCTCACCGCCTCGATCACAAACCGACCGCAGCGCGCATGTCCTCCTTCAGCAGCTCCAACCGCTGCGCAGCCTCACCCCGCGGCACCTGCTCACCACTAACCGGCACCACAACCTCCAAGTAACACTTCAACTTCGGCTCAGTTCCTGAAGGACGAGCAATCACCCGGTCGTTATCAGCAGTGATAAACAACACGCCATCAGTAGGAGCCAACCCCTCATACCCATCAGCCAAATCCACGACCTGCTTCACTTCAGACCCAGCCAACGCACTGGGCGGCGTCGCGCGCAACCGAGCCATCGCATCTGCAATCAACGCCGTATCTGCTACTCGGAACGACAACTGCGCCGTCGCGTGCAACCCATGAGCACGGGCAAGGTCATCCAAAGCATCAGAAATACTCCGACCCTGCTTAGCCAACGCCGACACCAGCGAAGCAACCTGCACCGCCGCCGTCACACCGTCTTTATCCCGAACCCCCATCGGATCAGTGCAGTACCCGATAGCTTCCTCATACCCGAAGCGAAGCCCCTCGGTACGCGCAATCCACTTAAATCCAGTCAACGTGGCCTGATGCTGCAACCCATGCGCCTGCGCGATACGGGACAGCAACCGACCCGAAACAATCGAGTTCGCCAACGTGTCACCCACCCGCGAAGAATCTGCCGCGGCTTGCTCACCCAACAATGCGCCGATCTCGTCACCGGTGAGCTGACGCCACCCATCCGGGCCACACGTACCCACAGAACAACGATCAGCATCCGGATCCAACGCAATCACCACATCCGCCTCTACCTCCTGAGCCAGCCCCAACGCCAAGTCAAGAGCACCAGGCTCCTCTGGGTTCGGGAAAGCAACCGTCGGGAAATCTGGATCCGGCTCAGCCTGCTCAGGAACAACATGCACATGGGTGAACCCCGCCCGGCGCAGCACCTCCACCGCAGTCGCACCACCAACACCATGCATAGGCGTCAACACAATCCGAATCGGCGCAGGATCACTCACCGCCAACGAGGCAGCCCGATCCACGTACTCCTCCCACAACGCCGACTCAACATGCTGCACGCGCTCTTCATTACGCGGAACCTCATCAGCGAAAGGAGCAGCTGCAATGCATTCGGCAATCCCCCGGTCAGCAGGCGGAACAATCTGCACCCCTTCGGCGGCACCGCGAGCAGCACGCCCACCCAAATACACCTTGTACCCGTTATCTTCCCGCGGGTTATGGGATGCAGTAATCATCACACCCGCATCAGCCCCCAAACGACGAACCGCGAACGCCGTCACCGGCGTAGGTAGCTTCTCCGGGAGCACAAGAGCAGTCCCCCCAGCAGCAGAAACCACCTGCGCTGCATCGCGGAGAAACTGCGAAGAACCATGCCGGGCATCACACCCCAAAACAACAGTCGGGGCTTGCCCCAGCTCTTTCGTCAAATAAGCAACCAGCCCAGCCGTGGCCCGAATCACCACAGCACGACTCATGCGGCTCTCCCCCGCACCTACCGCTGCCCGAAGTCCGGCTGTACCGAACATCAACGGGCCAGAAAAACGCGACACCAACTCAGCCGCAGCGGCCTCATCCGCATCCTGCGCAGCATCAGCGAGCGCAAGGATCGTAGCCCGGTCAGACTCATCAGGATCGTGGGCAGCCCACGTACGCGCATGCTCAATCAATTCAGGTGTTGCCTCGGGGCGCATCATGCTTCTCCTTGCTTGTGATGCCACAGTCAGCTGTGAATGCGCGCCGAAAGCACAGCTACCGGGCGGTTCAAGGCACGGCGCGCGCAACCCTGAACCGCCCGATTTTCAGCCTCCGATACCGTCCAGGACAGCGCGGCTACCCGACAAGCCCAGACGTGTGGCCCCAGCCTCAATCATTGCCAGCGCGGCCTCAGCCGTACGGATTCCGCCAGAGGCCTTGACGCCCAAACGTCCGCCCACTGTCTTTGCCATCAAAGCGACTGCTTCGACAGAGGCGCCACCAGCAGGGTGGAAACCAGTAGATGTCTTAACAAAGTCGGCACCTGCACGCTCTGCTGCGGTGCAGCACGCCACGATCTCATCGTCAGTTAGCGCAGCAGACTCGATAATGACCTTCAGGAGAACCGGGCGTTCATCCTCGGTAGGGCACGCCTGCCGGACTGCGCGGATGTCAGCCTCAACCTCATCGAAGCGCCCGGTTTTGACCAGGGAGAGGTTGACAACCATGTCAACCTCATCAGCACCGTCAGCGACACTGCGAGCAGCTTCTGCGGCCTTGACTTCACTGGCGTGAGCCCCCGAGGGAAAACCACATACCGTGGCCACAGCCACGCCTTGGGGTACCTGAACGGGAAGCATGTTCGGTGACACGCACACAGAGAATGTGCCTAAGTCAGCGGCTTCGGCAACAAGCTCGGCCACTTGCGCGGGGGTTGCTTCGGGTTTGAGGAGGGTGTGGTCGATCATGCGGGCCACATCGGATCGGGTGGGCATGCGCTCTCCTATTCGGGGGATGTTTGGGTGAACGTACGGGCAAAAGTGGCTTTACTCCACCGTTTCCAGAACGATGTCGCGATCAGCCAAAGAAGCGGCCCGTGTCTGAGCCTCGTCGCCATCTTCGATGTCATATCCGCCTTGCAGAGATTCCAGGGCACGAGCGAAGCGCTCCGGAGTGTCTGTGTGCAGTGTGAGGAGCTTGTCTCCCTTGCGGACGCGAGCGCCGGGCTCGACGTGGATTTCGATACCGGCCCCCATCTGTACCGGCTCGTCTTTACGGCTGCGTCCTGCACCCAAGCGCCAGCTGGCAACGCCAACGGAAAGAGCATCCAGGCGGGTGAGTACGCCATCGCTCTCGGCCAGGACATCTTCAGTGCAGGTGGCGCGTGGCATAGCTGCATCGGGATCGCCGCCTTGGGCAGTGATCATTCGGCGCCAGGTATCCATGGCGCGACCATCGGCTAGGGCAGCACGCAGTTCATCTTGTCCGACGTTGACATCAGCTAAGGAGAGCATGCGCTCTGCCAGGGCAACGGTCAGGTCAACCACGTCGGCAGGACCGCCACCGGCAAGGACCTCCACGGACTCCTCAACCTCGAGCGTGTTACCGATTTTGCGTCCGAGCGGGCGGGACATATCTGTCAGCAAAGCCACCGTGCGCACACCCGCATCGGTACCAAGGTCAACCATGGTGCGGGCAAGTTCGCGGGCATCTTCGATTTTCTTCATGAACGCACCGGAGCCAACTTTCACGTCAAGCACGAGAGCGCCGGTTCCTTCAGCGATTTTCTTGCTCATGATCGAGCTGGCAATCAGCGGAATAGCTTCCACAGTGCTCGTGATGTCCCGCAGGGCGTAGAGCTTCTTGTCTGCGGGGGCCAAACCAGATCCTGCGGCGCAAATCACAGCTCCGACGTCTTCGAGGATCTCCATCATGCGTTCATTGGAGATAGCAGCTTGCCAACCAGGGATAGCTTCGAGCTTGTCCAGGGTGCCTCCAGTGTGCCCAAGCCCACGCCCAGACAACTGCGGAACAGCCACACCAAAGGTGGCAACTAGCGGCGCAAGGGGAAGCGTGATCTTGTCACCCACACCACCGGTGGAGTGTTTGTCTGTGGTGCCTCGCGACAGCGACGCGAAACTCATGCGCTCGCCAGAGTCGATCATGGCCTGAGTCCAACGAGCGATTTCACGGCGGTTCATGCCGTTGAGGAAAATAGCCATCGCCAAGGCAGACATCTGCTCATCAGCGACAACGCCGCGCGTGTAGGCGTCAATGACCCACGCAATCTGGGTATCGCTCAGCTCGCCGCCGTCGCGCTTGGTGCGGATGACATCTACTGCATCCAGGGGTTCAACCATCACTTCACTCCATGTGCCTCGAGTGCTTCTTCGGACCCGTCGCGAATGGTGCCGGTGTCTGGATGACTGCCGCTCGGGCGGTGCCGGGCACTGGTGTCCCGTCCGCGATTGCCACCCATCCTGTGAACCTCCATGCACTTTTGTCAACAAGCTTGATTACAAAAGTTCGGTACGGCACTCTTGCAGCACACCCTCACTCATAACCACGACGAAACAGTGAACATCACGACTTCGTCAACGGTGATGAGCCACACGAAGCCGTCGACGGAGACGGCCAGGAAGATGCACGACGATGACCACCTCACCCCCTTGCAGTCGCCCCACTGCCGACCAACTTTTGGAAGCTGCACGCACGGCCGCATCGCGCGCATACGCGCCGTACAGTTCCTTCCCCGTCGGCGCAGCCCTCCTCACCGGCGGCGGGCGCGTAGTCACCTGCTGCAACGTGGAAAACGCCGCCTATCCCCTTGGCCTATGTGCTGAGCGTGGCGCGGTATCCACCATGGTGGCTGCAGACGAAACTGACCGCACAATCGCGGCCGTCGCCATCGTCGGCTTGCGTGGCGCTCCCTGTTACCCCTGCGGCGGCTGCCGCCAGGTACTCCGCGAATTCGGCTGTATCGACGTAATCGTCGAAAGCGAAGACGGCACACCCATCTCGATTCCCTTCGAGACCCTCCTGCCGCACAGCTTCGGTCCCGAATCGCTCAACCCCACGCCCACTCACGAAAACAAGGACAACTAATGGAGCGCTTCCAAGGCCTTATCGGCATTGCCCTGATCTTCGCGCTCGCCATCGGCATCTCGCGCAACCGCCGCCACATCAAATGGCGCACCCTCGCCGTAGGCCTAGCCATGCAGGTCGCCTTCGCATTCCTCGTTCTCAAATGGGAACCAGGATTCAAGGCACTCTCTTGGGTAGCTAGCGGGCTTACTTCCCTAATCAATTTCACCGATAAAGGAACACAATTTGTCTTCGGTGGGCTGCTGCCTACCAACAACAACGGGTTCGTCTTTGCTCTGAACGTACTGCCCGTCATCGTGTTCTTCGGAGCACTGATCGGCGCGCTCTACTACCTGCGCGTCATCCAGCTATTCGTCGACATCGTCGGTACCGGGCTACAAAAGCTCCTAGGCATTTCGAAAATCGAAGGCGTGTGGGCCTCAACGGTGATTTTCCTCGGCCAGACCGAGGCCCCGCTCATGATCGCGCCTTACATCCGCAAACTCACCAAAGCTGAATTGTTCACCTGTATGACCGGTGGTTTCGCAGCTGTTGCTGGCTCCACCTTGATCGGGTACTCCCTGCTCGGCGCGCCTCTGCCCTACCTGCTGGCAGCAAGCGTGATGAACGCACCTGGCTCGCTCATCATGGCCAAAGCCCTCATGCCCGAAATGGAGGAACCAGAAGCTGACGCCAACGTCCGCAACGTTCGCGACACCGAATCCCGCAACGTCATCGACGCCCTCGGAAACGGTGCCCTCAATGGTGGCCGCATCGCAGTGTGCGTTGCTTGCCTGCTCATCGCATTCATTGCCCTCATCGCTTTGGTCTCGGCGATCATCGGCGGCATCGGCGGTTGGTTCGGCCACCCCGAATGGACACTCGAAGGCCTCTTCGGTGTCGTTCTATCACCCGTCGCATGGGTCATCGGCGCACCATGGGAAGAAGCAGGACTGGTCGGCAACTTCATCGGTCAAAAGACCGTCCTTAACGAGTTCGTTGGCTACACCGCCTTCAGCCAGCAGGTTGCTACCTTGTCACCCAAGGCAGTACTGATCTCCAGCTTCGCCTTGGCTGGCTTCGCGAACTTCTCCTCGATCGCCATCCAGATCGGTGCTTTCGGAAGTTTGGTCCCCGAGCGTCGCGGCGAAGTAGCCAAACTTGGTCCTCTGGCCTTGCTTGCCGGTATGTGCACCAACTTGCTCAACGCCGCCATTGTCGGCGTTGTCATGAGCTGACAGCCCTGATCGCTTTGATAGGCGTCCCGTCGATACCTTCACGGTCTCGGCGGGACGCTGTGCTTTTGCACAGGAGAATTGCTTTATGACACCGCGTGATTCGCAGGCCCTCGAAGTTGTGAAGCTGTACTACCGCTACGAGCTATCACAAAACGAAATCGCCACGCGCCTGGGTATCTCCCGCCCAACAGTGAGCAAACTCATTCAACACGCCAAAGACCGCGGTTTCGTCACCGTAGAAATCCACGACCCCCGTGAAAGCGGCGCAGAACTCGCCGACGAATTACGCACACGGTTTGGTCTACAAGAAGTGCGACTCGTCCACGACCACCCCATCGACCCTGAATTAACACGTGAGCTAGGGCGCATCGGGGCAAGCATGCTCCAAGACATCGTTACCGACGGTGACCTTGTTGGAATCGCCTGGGGACGCAGCATGCACTCAATCGCACTAGCGCTAGAACCTCAACCTCGCCGCGGTGTGCAATTCATCCAGCTCAAAGGTGGAATCTCTCTCACACCACGCTCCACCAATGAACTCGAAACCATGACCATGTTCACGCATGCCTTCAACGCATACGCATGGCCACTGCCTCTTCCGGTCATATTCGACTCCCCTGAAGTGAAACACCTAGTCGAACAAGACCGCCACATTCGCAGGCTGCTCAATCTGGGCCTGGAAGCAACCGTGGCCGTTTTCACCGTCGGAGTGGTATCTCAAGAATCTGTCCTGCTCAAAATTGGTCAACTCACCGAAAACGAAGAAAAAGCAATCCTCGACCATGCCATCGGCGACATCTGCTCCCGATTCTTCGATTCAACCGGTTCACCATTCCTCAGCAGCGTCGATGAGCGCACCATCGCCATCCCCTTGGAGAAGCTGCGCGAGAAAGACACACGCCTACTCGTCGCCGGTGGGATCAGAAAGGCAGAAGCACTCGCAGTAGCGCTACGCGCTGGCTACGCCACACACTTGGCCACTGACATCGACACTGCCCGACTCATCATCGACAACGACTACTAAATACGTGCATACGTGTGTGGTGCGGGATCTGACCAGATCCCGCACCACACACGTATGCACAAAACTTACGCAGCAGACACCTGAGCCGCAGCGCTCTTGTCACGTGCCACCAACACTCGGTCGCACAAGAAGTAGATAACCATGCCACTCAACGCCACCAGCGCAAGCACCCAGGTAATCGTCGAATAGACCTGACCTTCGTGGGAACGAGACAGCGACAAGGCACCGAACCACGTCGGGGCGACGTCTTGCAGTTTGGCCGTGTACGCGATACCCAACGGGATCGCGATATTGATCGTGAGGTTGTAGAACCCAATCGCGATACCGGATTTAGCAGCAGGAATTTTCTGCAAAGAGGTGTTCACCAGCGGCGCATACATCAACGCAAAACCGGAAGCAAACAACACGATCGACACCACCAGAACAGGCAGGCTGACCTCCATCAGCACAGCCCCCAGAACTAGCGAGGAAAAAATCATTCCCAGCGCAGTGAAAATGGTCACTCGCGAGCTGAGGAATCGGCCGATTTGCCCGGAGAAAATACCGACAAGAACTGCGCATACATACCCTGGGACCATGAGCAGCGATGCTTGATCTTGCCCCAAACCGTGCAAAGACTTCGCAGCGAAAGGCAACAAGAAGATGTAGCCCAGCTGTGCCGTGTAAATAATCAAAACGAGGACCAAAGCGGTCACGTACCAGCCATTGGTGAAGAACTCCGGACGTACCAAAGCGCGTTCATGACTGCGCACATGCCAAGCGAACAATGGCAACGAAACAATCACCGGGATCAGCCATACAGGCGCATATTCCTGCATATACATGATGAGGCTGGCTGCAAATACCGCGACAATGAGCAGACCAAAAAGATCCAGGTTGCCTTCGAAAGCCTCATCCTCGGGAACCATCTTATGAATGGCTGGAATCGTCAAAACGAGAATGAGCGGGATGAGGAACATGGCAGTCCAAGACACGTTCGCAGAAATGAAACCGCTCGTCAGCGCACCAATAAGCAACCCTGCCTGGAACGCAGCCGTGGAGTAGCCCAGGTATTTCTTCTGGTCTGTTTCTGACAGGTACTTCGTGACGTAAATGACGTAGAGAGTTTCCGCAGCAGCCAGTCCGCACGTCTGGATGAGACGACCGGCAAGCACGAGTGGCCACGAGTTCGAAAACACGAAACCAATCACAGAGCCCACAGCGATCAGACCAATACCGGTGACCATGAGCTTACGGATACTGATTGAGTCGGCAAGAGCGGCGTAGACTACCGCGCCGATACCGATGATCACTCCGGCAAGAGAGGCCTGCAGGCTGGCGGTTTTGGCGCTAATCCCCAATGCCGCAGCCATAGGCCCAGTCATCGTTTTAAAGCCGTTATCGATGACAAGGGAAAAAACAAAAACAAACAGGAGTACCGGCACAGCGCGCCGAGGATCCAGCGCGGTGCGGGCGTGTTCTTTCATAGTGTTCATGCGTTTGCCAGGGGTAGGGCGAGCTCCATCATGCGGGTGAAAGCAGTCTGGCGCTCTTCGGGTGTGGTTTTGCCGCCAGTAACAAGGTTGTCCGAGACGGTGAATACGCCTAAGGCGTCGACGCCAGCGCGGGCTGCGATGGCGTAAAGGCCTGCACTTTCCATTTCGACACCCAAGACACCCATGCGGGCCCACCGTTCGTTGACGGTGCTGTCGTCGTTATAGAAAACATCACTGGAAAGAACGTTTCCTACGTGAACCGGTACACCGTTGGCTTCAGCCTGCTTGGTGATGGCGCTGAGCAGGCGCCATGAACCAGTAGGAGCCAAAGTGCCCGGCAAACCGTACTGTTCGAGAATCCGGGAGTCAGTGGAAGCGGCCTGGGCAATGATGATGTCGTAAAGGTCGATCTCCTTCTGCATAGAGCCACAGGAGCCGATACGAATCAGTTTTTTCGCTCCGAAAACGTTGACGAGTTCCCAGGAGTAGATGCTGATCGAAGGAATCCCCATGCCTGTTCCCATCACGGAAACGGGTGTGCCGTTGAAGGTACCGGTGAAACCAAGCATGTTACGGACATCGTTGAACTGAACAACGTCTTCGAGGTAGTTCTCGGCGACGAATTTAGCGCGCAGCGGGTCACCAGGAAGCAACACGGTTTCTGCGATCTCGACGCCCTTGGGATTGATGTGGGGGGTGCTCTTGGAGGACACGCGACTTCTCTCCTTCAACGGTGGAGGCTGTGGATGCCACGACGATACTCGCGGGGCGAACATTCGTAAGTCTGTGGTGGCACATTCGTTCGATGTGTCACCATTTGCCGCACTGCAGGTAATTAGTCGCGGCGAACAAACGGGTTAGAGAAAGCTCCGATCCCTTCGATCTCGATCTCCACGCGCTGCCCGGCCCAGACCGAACCAACTCCCGCAGGAGTACCGGTAAGGATCACGTCTCCAGGCAAAAGGGTGAAGGCAGCAGAAACGTACTCGATCAACGCCGCGACATCGAAGACCATGTCGCTCGTGGCGCCATCTTGAGCAAGCTCACCATCAACCCGGCTACGTACAGCCAGCGCCGAAGGGTCAAGGTCTGTTTCGATCCACGGGCCAAGCGGGCAGAAGGTATCAAGCCCCTTGGCACGGGCCCACTGCAGGTCAGTCTTTTGCAAATCACGAGCAGTGACGTCATTGGCGCAGGTGTAACCAAAAATGACATCCATAGCTCGGGCCGCTGGGACGTCTTTACACATCGTGCCGATCACCACAGCTAGTTCAGCCTCAAAACTGACTTCCTCAACAAAAGGAGGAATCACAACTGGGTCATCCGGACCAGCCACGGCAGTATTCGGAATAAAGAAGAGTCCAGGCTGCGCAGGTACCTCGTTCCCTAATTCCGCGGCATGGTCAGCGTAGTTGCGTCCCACACCAATAACTTTGCTGCGTGGTAGCACCGGCGCCACCAGACGAACCTGGTCCAATTCGAAACGCTGCCCGGTACCAGTGACTTGTGTGTACAGAGGGTCACCGGCCACCGCAGCAATCCACTCTTCACCCGGATCTCCCTGGATAACGCCGTAGCTGGGCGCCTCATCTTCGTGCACAAACCGAACGATCCGCATGCCTTCCCCTTCTTATGCAATAGGTGCCTGCCTGGATGCAGCCACACCTGGTCAGCTCTTGGCGAAGCCTAGTTGCCTACGAAAGCAAGGTCGTCCCGGCTCAGGCTGGCTCACAGAATGTCCGTGGCTTCCTGTGGGACCAGAGGAACAAATTCACCACGAGTGGGCGTGCATGCGCGAGCTGGATACTCTGACCTGGTGTCTGCCCTGACCAACACTGTTTTGTCGCCCGATGCGTGGAGACGCGCAGCTCAAGAACATCACGAGCGCGTCGATGCACGTACCCGCGCCCACCTTGAGCGACGTTCTCGCGGCCAAAAACACGCTGTCGAAGATTTCATCTGGGTGTATTACCGGCACACTCCCGGTCAGCTTCGCCAATGGCATCCTGGCCCCGACATCACATTGATCGACGCTGCCGAGCATGGCCGCATGCGCTACTACGTGAGCCAAGAACGTGACGGCCACACCTTCACGCACGTGGATGTGCCTGCATTTCTGGCTAATCGGGGAAAATTTGTGCGCTACGTGCGTGATCTTCTCACCGCCACTGCGGCCCGTACCCCCAGCTATGCCTGCTTCGGATTACACGAGTGGGCGATGGTTTATCAAGACGCTGACCAGAGGAGACATCCTGCCCCCTTGCGTCTGGGCGCAGAGGGCACAGACGAGGTAGTCGAATCGCTGCCGGTGAACTGCACCCATTACGACGCGTTCCGGTTTTTCACACCGCAAGCGCAGCCTTTGAACCGAGATCATCCAACACGAGAAACCCAGATCAACCATGAACAGCCTGGTTGTCTTCATGCAGGCATGGATCTATACCGATATGCCGCGGCGCTACTACCTGCCGTGCCCAGCGAACTGGTTATCGACATGTTCGACCACGCCATGCGTGCCCGATACCTAGACATGGCGGCCAGCCCCTACGACCTGAGCAACCTGGACATCACGCCCATACGTGTCGAGACAGCATCTGGACGTGCCGAGTACGTAGCCCAACAGCGCAAGCTCGCCAGCGCCGCCACCGAACTACGCACCCGGCTTATCCAGGCATGCGAAGCACTATTACACAAGTGAATTCACGCCAGGTTCTCAGCGTGCATCGTTGGATTCTCCGGAGCCGTACACCAGCCATGTCAGCAACGGAATAGCCAAAAACCACAGCCATGACTCCGAAAGCAAAAACATGACCATCGTCATCGCTACCGTAGCGGCAAGCAGCTGTGATGCCCGCTGAGGCGCAACTTTCCATCGACCTTTCGTGTAATCACTTTCAGTGCGTACAGCGTCTTTTACACCAGTCGCTTCATCCATCCGTGGCCGTCCTCGGTCCGTCCATACTGAACGTCGAGAAGCGTACTGCGAATCTTCGAAGCCACTACCGGAGCGCCGTGCGACATTGCCCCTCCCTCCCAGAGAACATCCCCGATGGGAGTGATGACCGCAGCAGTTCCACAGGCGAAAGCCTCCGTAATTTCGCCGGAAGCAACGCCGTCTTTCCACTCCTGCACTGGAACTCGGCGTTCCTGGACGTTCAATCCCATCTCGGCGCCAAGAGTCAACACCGAACGTCGCGTCACTCCCTCCAGAATTGCCCCCGTCAACTCCGGTGTCACCAAACGCCCATCGCGATAAACAAAGAAAATGTTCATGCCGCCGAGCTCATCAACAAAAGTTTGGGTCTCTGAGTCCAGAAAAACTACCTGCTCAGCGCCGCGGGAAATGCCCTCCAGCTGCCCGGCCAGCGAAGAGGCATAGTTACCACCACATTTAGCTGCTCCTGTTCCACCTCGCCCAGCCCGTGAATATGTCGTCGAAATCCACAACGTAACCGGAGAAACCCCACCAGAAAAGTACGCCCCTGCAGGTGAAGCAATCAGCGCATAGGTGACCTCCCGGGCCGGGCGCACTCCAAGAAAGGCCTCACTAGCGAATACAAAAGGCCGCAAATACAAAGACGACTCCCCCGCCTCGAAAGGCGGCACCCACGCGTTATCGACCTGCACCAGTGCAGTGATGGACTCGATGAAATCCCGGGTTGGCAACTCAGGGAGAGCCAACCTGCGGCAACTAGAAGCCATACGTTCAGCGTTAGCCTCTGGGCGGAAACTCCACACTGACCCGTCCTCATGGCGATAGGCCTTGAGCCCCTCGAACACAGCCTGCCCATAGTGCAGAATCCCCGCAGCCGGGTCGATACTAAACGGCGCATACGGGCCAACACGTCCCTCATGCCACCCCAGTTGCTCAGACCATGTCGCCGTAACCATGTGATCGGTGAAGTAAGCACCGAATTTAGGTGCAGACAGGATCTGGGCACGTTGTTCCGGCATCGCTGGGTTCGGATTGGGCTCTACAGCGAAATCGAGTGCAGCAGTCATGGTTTCTCCTTGATTGTGGACGTTGTGTCCCCCATCACATGCGCAAGGACGCATTGAGCCAGCTTCGTCACAGAAGCAGCACAATGCGCCCTGAGTTGATCGCGCGTTATCTCAGCCCAGATCAACCTCTGGGTACAGCGGGAACGGGGCAAGTAGCTCATCGGCTTGTGCGTGAACACGAGCGGCAACAGACTCCTGCATGACGTACTGCGCTTTGCTCGGGGCTCCCTTGCTCGTCGTGCCCGGCTTCGTGGCCTTCAGCGCAGTGTCGACCATCTCAGCGATGGTGTCCATCTCCGCCACACCCAGCCCTCGAGATGTCAATGCTGGTGTGCCGAAACGAATTCCTGTGGTGAACCAGGCGCCGTTGGGGTCGTTCGGGATCGAGTTACGGTTTGTGACAATGCCGGACTCCAGCAGTGCCCCCTCGGCCTGCCGGCCAGTGATGCCGTAGCTACCCACATCTAGCAGAACGATGTGGTTTTCGGTGCCGTCAGAAACCAGCTTGGCCCCCCGCTTCTTCAGCCCCTCAGCCAAAGCGACAGCGTTGTCAACGATATTGCGTGCATAAGTCTGGAACTCTGGCTTGCGCGCTTCCGCCAAGGCCACGGCTTTACCCGCCATCATGTTCGACAGCGGCCCACCCAACACCATCGGGCAGCCCTTGTCGACAGCATCCTTGAACTCATCCGTGCACAGCACCAGCCCACCGCGAGGACCCCGCAACGACTTATGCGTCGTCGTGGTGACAACATCGGCGTAGGCCACCGGGTCATACTCACCGATAGCGACCTTGCCAGCGACCAAGCCAGCAAAGTGCGCCATATCTACCATCAGCACGGCACCGACAGAGTCGGCGATTTCTTTCATCTTGGCCATGTTGATCAGCCGTGGATATGCCGAATACCCCGCCACGAGGATTAGCGGTTTGAACTCTTTGACCTGCTGGGCAACCTGCGCATAGTCGAGCACGCCGGTCTGCGGATCTGTGGAGTAGCAACGCTGATCAAACATCTTTCCGGAAATGTTTGGACGGTACCCATGCGTCAGGTGACCACCAGCATCTAGAGCAAGACCCATAAGGCGCTGGTTACCCACTTCAGCACGCAACGAAGCCCACTGAGCGTCACTAAGGTCATAGACCGATTTCACCCCGGCCTTGTCCAGCGCCGGTGTTTGAACCCGATGAGCCAGGATGGCCCAATAGGCGACAAGGTTGGCGTCGATACCCGAGTGGGGCTGCACATAGGCATGCTGGGCACCGAACAGTTCTCGTGCGTGCTCGGCTGCGACGCTCTCGACTGTGTCAATGTTCTGGCATCCGGCGTAGAAGCGGTGCCCAATCGTGCCCTCGGCGTACTTATCAGAAAGCCAGTTACCCAATGCCAACAGGGAAGCCGTGGAAGCGTAGTTCTCACTCGCGATAAGTTTCAAAGAACTGCGCTGATCGCGAAGCTCTGATCGGATGGCCTGCGCGATACGCGGCTCCACCCCTTCAACGACGCTGATTGCGTTACGGAACGCAGTGGACTGGGCAGTGAGATCTGTATCGCTCACGGGCTGCTCCTCGTTGGATGGTCAGGGGCGGACAATCCTGAGCTTATCGAGGACAACTTCACCGCAAACAGCAAGTAGCCACTAGATCCATAAGTGAAATCGATAACGTACCCCACACGACGCTATGGGAATTGGCTTCATCGTCCCTTGATCGCCCAAACAGCTCATGCACTAGCGCTGATGCGACGCTGGGGGCGCCCATGGTGCGGCGCCCCCAGTGCTCCACCTGCCACGTCAGCGCACGGCAGATCAGTCGCTGTACTCATCGCGTGCAGCTATCCACGGAAACATCGGACGCATCTGGGTCCCCACCGTCTCCAACTCGTGGCTTTCTTCTGCGGCGCGCAACTCAGTGAGTTCACTAGCACCTGCCTGCTGGTCCTGAATGAACCGCTCAGCGAAGGCACCACTACGAACGTCCTCGAGGACATCTTTCATCAACGATTTCGTGTTCGCGTCCACCACACGCGGACCAGAAACGTAATCGCCGTATTCGCTGGTCTCCGAAACCGAGCGGCGCTGTGCCGCCAGCCCCTGCTCAACCATCACATCGACAACTGTCTTCAGCTCGTGCAGGCACTCCAAGTACGCCACCTGCGGCTGATATCCGGCCTCAACCAAAGTTTCAAAACCAGCTTTCACCAGGTGCGAAAGCCCTCCACCACAAACGGCCTGGGCAGCGAACAGGTGTGCCTCGGCCTCTTCTGCGAATGTGGTTTTCATGCCGCTTGCACGCAATCCACCCATAGCCATGGCGTAGGAAGCCACCAGCTCCCAGGCCTGCCCGGTGGCGTCCTGCTCAACTGCTAGGAGCACCGGCACGCCACGGCCGTCCTCGTACTCACGGCGAACAAGATCTCCTGCCCCTTTGGCAGAAACCAAGAACACGTCCACGTCTGCGGGGGCTTGGATGTAGCCGTATCGAATAGCGAACCCGTGCGCAAAGACGAGCGCGTTACCTGCTTGCAGGTAAGGAGCGATCTCTTGCATGAAAAGCGCTTGCTGCTCGTGGTCAGGGACCATCAGCACGATGACATCGGCTTCTTGTGCTGCCTGCGCTACCGGCACCACGCGAAGTCCTTCTTCTTGCGCCTTCTCAATTGAGGCCGACCCTTCCCGCAAACCAACGCGGACATCGACACCAGAGTCGCGCAGGTTGAGGCTGTGAGCCTGACCTTGCTCGCCGTAACCGATGACGGCGACCTTGCGGCCCTGGATGATTGTCAGGTCGGCGTCGTCGTAAAGCAGTTCGGCCATGTCTGGCTCCTCACATCGTTTTCAATAGCTCTCAGTCCCGAGCAACGCCGGGAGGGTATGGGGAAAGTGTTGCAGGACACGGCCCGTCGTGGGCGCCGCAAACAGTCAGTTCCTACCGGAACGGTCTGTAATCGCCTTGGATCCTCGCCCAATCGCAACCATCCCGGACTGCACGAGTTCTTTCACACCGTAGGGCTCTAGCAGTGCCAGCAAGGCATCCAACTTCGTTAGACGGCCAGTGGCTTCGATCGTGACCGAGTCCGAAGCGACATCAACAATGCGAGCGCGGAACAGCTCAGCAATCTGCACCACGTCAGCACGGCAGGTGCTGTCGACACGAACTTTTACGAGCAAGATGCGCCGGGTGACTGTGTTGTCAAGATCGAGCTCAATCACTTTCAGTACTTCGACAAGTTTATTGAGCTGCTTGGTGAACTGTTCTAGCGGAAGGTCTTCCACATCGACCACCACGGTCATCCGTGAAACCTTTGGGTCTTCTGTTGGGCCAACAGCAAGGGAATCGATATTGAAGCCGCGGCGGGAAAATAACCCAGCCACCCGAGCAAGAACACCCGGATGGTTTTGGACTAGCACGGACAAGATATGGCGTTTCATGGGGGCAGCCTTCTTCCATTCCGAGCTCAGACGAGACGATCCCACACTGGTGAAGATTCACGGACGTAGCGCAGTTCCTCGTCCGAAAGCTCATCTGGGACCATAGGCCACTGCATGGCTTGACGTGCGACGACAAAATCAATAACGACGGGGCGGTCATTGATAGCCATAGCTGCGGTGATGGTGGCATCTACCTCACTGGGGTGTTCACATCTAAAGCCAGCGCAGCCATATGCCTCGGCGAGTTTGACGAAGTCAGGCACGCCCACTGCTCCAGCTTCGGGTGCGGCGTGTTGGCCATAAATCAGGCCCTGCCGTGTGCTCAGCATGCCCAGCGAGGAGTTGTTGAGGATGGCGACTTTGATGGGGATGTTGTTGACCAGGCAGGTGGCGAGTTCTTGGTTGGTCATTTGGAAACAGCCGTCGCCGTCGATGGCCCACACTGTGCGATCTGGTTCGGCGACTTTGGCGCCCATCGCAGCAGGGACTGCATATCCCATCGTCCCTAGTCCCCCGGAGTTCAACCATGAGGCTGGACGTTCATAGGTGATGAACTGCGCAGCCCACATTTGATGCTGGCCAACACCAGAAACATATGTGGCTTCGGGGCCAACGAGGGTAGAGAGCCGTTCGAGTACGAATTGTGCTGCTAGCTGACCATCGGTGACGCTGTATCCGAGAGGGTATTGCTGCGCGATTTGGTGGGTTTCCTCACGCCAGGGGGCGTAATTACCCAGTGCACCCTCGTGTCCTAGTGCGCTTAATAGTTCGATGGCGACGGCTTTTGCATCACCAACGATGGGGACATCTGCGGCTCGGTTTTTGCCGATCTCTGCTGCATCGATGTCGGCATGGATCACTGTGGCGGCAGGGGCGAAAGTGGCTGGCTTTCCGGTGACGCAGTCGTCGAAGCGGGCACCGATAGCAATAAGAAGATCACACTTTTGCAGGGCTATGACTGCCGCGGCGCAGCCGTGCATTCCTGGCATCCCTAGATGGAGAGGGTGAGAATCGGGGACAACGCCGCGCCCCATGAGAGTGGCGACGCAGGGGATTTGGGTCAGGTCAATGAGTCGGCGCAGATGGTACGCGGCACCAGCACGGACGGCGCCGCCGCCGAAGTAGAAAACAGGGCGTTGTGCCGAGCCGATAATTTTGGCTGCTTCTCGGATCTGTCGCTGGTGAGGTTTGGTTGCTGGTCTATACCCAGGGAGGTCGATTTTAGGTGGCCAGGAGAATTCGGTGTGTGATGTCTGGGCGTCTTTGGTGATGTCGATAAGGACTGGGCCTGGCCTGCCTGTGGAAGCGATATGGAACGCGGATGCGATGACTGCGGGGATGTCACTGGGATTGGTGACGAGGAAGTTGTGTTTTGTAATCGGCATGGTGATGCCGCGAATATCTGCTTCTTGGAAAGCGTCTGTACCGATGGCTGAACTGGCGACTTGCCCGGTGATTGCTACCAGTGGGACGGAGTCCATGTGGGCGTCAGCGATTGCGGTAACCAGGTTGGTTGCTCCGGGGCCAGAGGTAGCTATGCATACGCCGACCTTGCCGGTGACGCAGGCGTAGCCTTGCGCTGCGTGACCAGCTGCCTGTTCATGACGCACCAGGATGTGTCGCAAGGTGGTGGAGTTTAGTAGCGGCTCATAGACAGGCAAGATGGCGTCGCCAGGTATCCCGAAGATGACGTCTGCGCCTACTGCTTCAAGGGATTTGACGACACTTTCAGCGCCCGTGACGGCGTGGACTTTACTGCTGTCGCTACGCAGTTCGGCGTTCTTCGCCACCTTCGGGGGCGAAGGGCGAGGTGCTCGTGAATTTGCCACGGGTGTGCCCACTTTCCTCGGGTGTAATTCACAACCTTCATATGGGCACTACAGCCTGTCAAAGTTCGGACAGATACGTCTCATCTGTCATGTCACTTATCACCCCTCACCACGCAACAAAATATGTGATAGATTTCACATTCTTTTCCTGCGGGTCCGCAGCGCTAGGCGTAATTACTGACCACAGCCACGCACCCACGAAATCCATGTCACAAAAACTTCCGCAACAATCAGCGCATCCTGCTCTTGCGCAGGAGTTTTCACTCGACGTTAATAACGAAGACCTACCGGAACCTCTCAATACCGTTTACCGTTCCTTGGCAAGAACAGCGATTCCCCCTGAAGGAGCCTCAATGCGCCCATCCGCTTCGCAGGCTGCTTGGATGTGCCTCATCGCTAACGCGATCATCATCATCGTGACCGTCTCCCGCGGCACCCACTTCGTATGGCTCACCTGGTTCATCTTCGGCATGGTCATGCTCATCGGCATCACTGGCACGATCCTGGGACTGCGCGCTAAAAACATTCCCCTCACCGCGCTCAACACCGCCCTAACATTGACCGGCATTCCCCTCATCGTCACCCTGGCCTACCTACTTCACGGCATCTAAACCCACTCACACATCTAAAAACAGCGCAATTCCTTTTGACCACTTAGCAGCTCTAATACCCACACCAGGCAAGTACCACACGCCAGTGGCAACGCATACTTCACTGCACATTCGCCACTCCGCGATTCGACGACCATGTCTGTCGCCGGAATCACCGAAAGAGCATCTTTATGAAAACCAATATCACCCGCCTGGCACGAGTCTGCCTATCAGCCCTTTCAGCCAGCGCCCTAGTACTCACACTCGCTAGTACCGGCGCCACTGCAGCGCCTTCGGCACCAACAAACCCCACACCCGCTGCAACCGCTACTACCGCAGACCCATCCGTAGACGCCCTCGCCTCCGGCATCGAACGCTATCTCGTCAAAAAAGACAAAGAATCCGTATTCGACGTCGACAAAGCCCGCAAAGCGAAAGAATCTGAAGACATCATCGAAGCTGGCCAGGCATACAACGAACTACGTAACGCTTACACCGGCCCCAAAGCCACCGCACGCAGTTTCTCTCTCCCCATCTGGGGCAAATACTGCGGGCCAGGGCACAGCGGTCCTGGAGAACCTGTAGACACCCTCGACAAACTGTGCAAAGAACACGACGGCTGCTATGGCGAACGCGCCTACTTCGACTGCCAGTGCGACGCAAAACTCAAGGCTGACATCAAGCGCCTCTCCCCCACCACGAAACGCAAAGAACGCATCGTGGCCGCAGCTGTCCGTGTGTGGTTCACCATCTCTCCCTGCAAAAAGTCATAACCAAAAAAAACTCTGCAAAACATCACACAACGGGCCCATAGAACAACCTCATCCCCGACGGAACGCCACCACAGCAGACTCCTGGCTAGGAAAAGACTCCCAACTACCCGGATGAGCAACCACCGCAGCAGAAGCTGGCGGCCACCCATCCTCAGGATGAGCAGACCCAGCCGGAAGATGGTCAGCCAACTGACTTGCCAACTGTGGAACTGCCGGGAAATGCCCAATCACTACAACAACATGCGCGTCATTAGGTAGAGCATTCACCGACTCAATAATGTCGCGGGCCTCACCGTCATAAATCGCCTTATCAGCCCACAGATCATTAGCGCGCAAACCACCACGGGTTAATTCTTCCCATGTCTGCACCGTGCGAGTTGACGGCGAAACCACAGCAATATCAGGACGCACATTCTCGCCAACGAGCCACTCCCCCACCGTCCTGGCCGCGCTACGACCATCCCGATGCAACGGGCGCTCAAAATCACCCGCAGGAGAAGAAGACTTAGCCTTCGCATGCCGCATCAGGACAAGGACTCGCATATCCTCACCTTCTCCGGCAAAACCAGCCAATGCTGACGAAGCAACTAATGAAGAGTCGACCTCAGCAGCGCTCTGCTCGCCAGCCGCTGAGGCCTGCTGCAGACGCCGACGCATGGCCCCAGGACCCTCAACCGTCTGCACACTCGTCATCGTTTAGCCCTCCACGCCCAAGGTTTCGAGGATCAGCTCACGCACGCGGGCGGCGTCCGCGCTTCCTTTTGTTGCCTTCATTACCTGACCGATCAAAGCACCTGCAGCCTGCACCTTACCGCCGCGGATCTTTTCTGCCACAGAAGGATTCGCAGCAATCGCCGCATCTACTGCTTCCTGGAGTGCACTGTCGTCATTGACCATGGCCAAACCACGGGCATCAGCAACCGCCGTCGGCGTCCCCTCACCAGCAAGAACACCTTCAAGCACCTGGCGCGCCATCGCATCCGACAGACGCCCCGAAGACACCAGCTGCTCTAACTCAGCAACATCAGCAGGAGCCAGCCCCATATCGACCAACTCACGCTCCTGAGCGTTCGCGCGGCGCAACACCTCACCCAGCCACCACTTACGCGCCCCAGCCGGGCTAGCGCCAGCCAGCACACTCTCATCAATCAGATCCAGCGCACCCGCACCGACCACATCACGCATCTCCAGATCAGTGAACCCCCACTCGCTCTGAAGACGCTCACGACGCAACCCCGGCGGCTCAGGCAATGTAGCCCGCAACTGCTCAATACGCTCGGCAGTTGTCACAATCGGCAACAAATCCGGCTCCGGGAAATACCGATAATCATCCGCATCAGACTTAGGCCGACCCGAACCAGTAATCCCCGTCCCCTCATTCCAGTGACGAGTCTCCTGCAAAACCGGCCGCCCAGACTCCAACACCGCTGCCTGACGAGTCATCTCATAACGCACCGCGTCATGCACTGACCGCAACGAGTTCACATTCTTCGTCTCAGTACGCGTACCCAGCTTCACCGCAAGCTGCTCTGGCCCCAAACGATCCGCACCAGCACGCGGCCGCAAAGAAACGTTCGCATCACAGCGCAACGACCCCTGCTCCATCCGCGCATCACTGACCTTCAACGCCTGCATCAACTCACGCAATGCACCCACATACGCCCGAGCCACCTCCGGCGCACGCTCGCCAGCCCCATACAAAGGCCGCGTCACAATCTCGATCAACGGAATACCAGCTCGGTTGTAGTCAGCCAGCGAATAATCCGCACCCTGAATACGCCCAGTAGAACCACCGACATGCACCAACTTGCCGGCATCTTCCTCCATGTGCGCACGCTCAATCTCCACCCGGAAAACCGCGCCATCTTCCAACGTCACATCGAGATACCCATTCACCGCAATTGGGTTCTCTGCCTGCGAGGTTTGGAAGTTCTTCGTCATATCCGGATAGAAATAATTCTTCCGCGCAAACCGTGTCACTTGGTTAATCTCACAGTTCAACGCCAACCCGATCCGGATAGCCGACTCCACCGCAGCGGCATTCACCACCGGCAACGCCCCAGGCAACCCCAAACAGACCGGACACACATGCGTATTCGGCTCAGCACCAAAACGCGCCGAACACGAACAAAACATCTTCGTCGCTGTGTTCAACTCCACATGGACTTCAAGACCAATCACCGGGTCATACAGCTCAACAACTTCATCGAAATCGATCGTGTCCATCTCCGTGGCGGCAGCAGCCGCAATCGAAGCCAACTCCTTCGCGACCGTGCTCATCGGTCCCCTCCTGTGATGTCAGCAGCCTTGCCCTCAAAGGCAGCCACGGCAGCAATAAGATCCGGCATCGACGCCAACACCGGCGCCCCCAACCGCTCACGCACAGCCCGCTCCAGCCCCGCACCCACACGGTAAAGACGATCATCAGCACGAGCTGGCGCAATAAACTGCATCCCCACCGGCAAACCATCTGCCGCTGAAGTACCAACAGGCACACTCATCGCAGGAAGACCAGCCAAGTTCGCCGGAATCGTCAAAGCATCAAGCACATACAAAGCCACCGGGTCATCAATCTTTTCACCCAGCACATACGGAGTCACCGTCGCCGTCGGCGAAGCAATCACATCCACCGACGCAAACGCAGCCGAAAAATCACCAGCAATCAGCGTGCGAACCTTCTGCGCCTGACCGTAATACGCGTCGTAATACCCCGAACTAAGCGCATACGTACCCAAAATGATGCGGCGCTTAACCTCCGGCCCAAAACCAGCCTCACGCGAAGCAGCCATCACCTGCTCCGCATCCGGCGAAGCCACACCCGCCGGCGCAACCCGACGCCCATATCGCATCGCGTCGTAGCGAGCGAGATTACTGCTCGCCTCCGAAGGAAGAATCAGATAGTAAGCCGCCACCCCATAACGGAAATGCGGCATCTCAATCTCCGTGATCTGCGCACCTGCAGACTCAAGATCAGCGATCGCAGCAGCGTACTGCTCCAACACACCCTCACCGAAACTCTGCGCAGCCTCACCACTGATCAGCTCCGGAATCACCCCAACCCGCAGCCCCTGCAAATCACCATTACGCGCAGCCTCCACAACCGAAGGAACCGGATCAGGCAACGACGTCGAATCCCGCGGATCATGCCCACCCAACACCTCATGCAGCAACGCTGCATCCTCAACCGTATTCGCGCACGGACCAATCTGATCCAAACTGCTCGCCAAAGAGATCACCCCATACCGGGAAACCCCTCCATACGTAGGCTTCACCCCCACCGTGCCCGTAAACGCCGCCGGCTGACGAATCGACCCACCCGTATCCGACCCCACCGCCAACGGAGCCATATGCGCAGCAAGCACCGCCGCGCTACCACCGCCAGAACCACCCGGAACCCGATCCAACGCCCACGGATTACGCGTCACACCATACGCAGAATGCTCCGTCGACCCACCCATCGCGAACTCATCCATATTCGTCTTACCCAAAATCGGCATCCGCGCCTGACGAATCCGTTCCACCACCGTGGCGTCATACGGAGGCATCCAGCCCTGCAAAAACCGACTCGCTGCCGTCGTAGGCTGCCCCACCGTCGCCGCGATGTCCTTCACCGCAATCGGCACCCCCGCCAACGGCGGCAACACCTCACCAGCCGCACGCGCCGCATCCACCTCACGCGCTACCGCCAACGCCTCCTCATCATTACGGTGCAAGAAAGCGTGAACCACACCATCCACAGCATCAATACGGTCCAAAAAAGCCCGAGTGACCTGCTCAGAAGTCACCTCACCGGCACGCATCGCCGCAGCCAACTCAACGGCCGAAGCACGCACAATCTGCTCAGGGGTGCTCAGCATCGGCACCTGCTCCTCACACTCCACAGACGAATCAACAAAAGAAGACGAGCCATCACAGGCCCCAGAAGAAACACCAGCCACGTCAGTCCTCACCAAGAATGCGCGGCACCACGAAACGGCCATCCTCAGCCTCAGGGGCATTACCCAACACAGCCTCACCAGACAAACCCTCACGCGGCTCATCTGCGCGCAGCACAGTATTCATCGCCACAGGGTTAGCCATCGGCTCCACATCCGCCGAAGCCACCTCACCCACCAACGCGACCGCGTCGAGGATCCCATCCAGCTCACCCGCAAGCCGGCTCAGCTCCTCGTCGTCCATCTCGATACGGGCCAGCATGGCCAGGTGCGCTACCTGGTCTTTCGAAATCGACGCCATGAAACCACCATACGCGGCAAACACCCCCAGCCCCGAGCTGGCCACCATCAACAAGGCTCCACCCCACGCGCAATCTCACACACCCGGCGAAACGCCGTCGTCCCCGGCGTCATCACCCCCATATGCCCAGACGCACCAGCCACACACTCCCCAACCCGATGACCACCAACCTCCTCCTCCCACACCCCCGCTCCGAAAACCTCCACCCCCACCAAACCCCGCGGATCCACCCCCAACGGCGCAACCCCCACCCCAGACAACAGAAAAACCCACCGCACCGGATCACCCGGAGCAGTACACACAAACCGACGAACCCAACGCCGCCGCCCCCACACATCCCACCGCGCATAATCAGCCACCGAACGCACCCCCGGCCCTGCCCCCGGGGACCCAAGATGCACCACCACATCCGCAGGCAACCCCACCCGTT
The DNA here is from genome assembly GCF_900447215.1 of Dermatophilus congolensis. Classification (NCBI taxonomy): domain Bacteria; kingdom Bacillati; phylum Actinomycetota; class Actinomycetes; order Micrococcales; family Dermatophilaceae; genus Dermatophilus; species Dermatophilus congolensis. The sequence goes on along the minus strand of NZ_UFYA01000001.1, from coordinate 398,115 downwards.
CCGCCGCCCCCACCATTGCCGCCCCATAACTATGACCAACCACCGTCACCCGCACCCCCAACGAACCACCAGGTACCCCCAACGCCACCACATCCGAAACCAAAGCCCGCCCCGCCGAAACCGCAAACCGCCCCGAAGACGACTCATTCACAATCCCCGTCGGAAACTCATCCCCCACCCAGCACAACGCCGCCGTCCGCCCCGCCGGATCAGACTCCACCAACACCCGACAACTGTGCTCAGGCATATGAAACCCATACATCCCCGACCCAGTCCCCGGAACAAACACCACCACATTGCGCGTCCGCTCATCCCAACAACCAATCAACTCCACAACATGCCCCACCCCCGCCGCATCAAACGCCCACACACACCGCGCCCTACCCCCAGGACGCTCCATCAACAAACGCAGCCACAACCGCACCCGCGCCCGCAAATCACGCCGCACAAACAACGGATAATCCGTCTTCAACGCCACCCACGTCCGCGCCGGCTCCACCCCCGTATACACCGACAACAACCACGACCGCACCCGGCGCAGCACACTCGAGGCATCCCCCACCCGCCTAGCCACCGCCCGCGCTTCCAGCTCCACATCAACACCCCGAGCACACCCCAACTCCGCCCGAATCACCGACGCATTCGCCCTCCCCCGCAACAACGGATCCGCCCCCGGCAACGCACCCACCACACGCGGCCACAACAACATCAACCGCTCCCGCCCCTGCCACCCCAAAGCCACCAACGCCGCACGCGCCTCCTCCACCACCCTCACCCCCACCTGAACCCCACCCAACTGACCCCGCACCCGCACCACCGCCGCCCGCGCAGCCGCGCACTCCACCCCACCCACACCAGCCCCCTGAGCCAACTCCACCACCCACATCGCCGCCTCAACACTCAACGGAACCCCCAAACCCACCGACTCCAACCCTTCCCGAGCAAAACGCACCCGCACCCGCGGATCCCCCAACACCGCCACCCGCAACACCGGCAAAGCCAACCCCGCACACTCCACCCGCGACCCCACCGCCACCTCACTACCTACCACCCGAACACCCAACACCTGCGACCACCGACGCTCACCCGCCTGCGGAACCCCACGCACACACTCCTGCACCAACTCCCGCACCCGCACATCCACCTGCGACAACGCATCCGTATGCACCCGCAACTCATCCCGCAACCGCCCCACCTGCCACCACCTACCCACCGGCAACGACTCTAATTCCCCCACCAACCGCGCAACCTGCACCCCATGCTCACCCAATGCCTGCGCCAGCACCTCACACGCCGAGGCCGCCTGCTCAATTGCCGCAAACACTCCCACTAGCTCCGGCGACACCCCCTCATCAGCCACCCCACCCAACACCTCCTGAACCATTCCCACCCCCGCGACAACTCACGCCCCCGCTGCCGCAAAACCTGCGCCAACCACACAAACCCCTCAGGGTCCTGCGTCATCCACGGATGCACCACCACCCCAAACAACCACGACCTCACCGGTGCTCACCACCAGCAGCAACAGCCTCCACAAAATCCGCCAAATCCGAGCACCACAACCCCAACCCCAACACCAAGTCATACGCCGCATGACCCGTCGTAGAACCAGGCAACGCACCATCCAAATACGTCAAATCCCCCGCTACACCATCACACCCACCCGCAGCACGAATAATCTCCGCAGCCTGCCGCAACTGCTGCACATCACTGTCGTCCATCCCCCCACTCTCGCAGCCAAACACCCCAAAACGACACCATCACGCGCCGAGCAACCCCGCACCAACCCCACCAACAACTACCACAACCCCCGTCACCACAGCAGCCAACACCACCGGAGCCCCACCAACTGCCCGCAACCGCGACGCCTTTACTCCACACCCCAACGCAAACATCGCCGTCGACAAACACACCACCTGAACCCACCGAGCAATTTCCAACACTCCCACCGGCACCACCCCCACACTGCGCACACCCACCGCAACCAAAAAACCCACCACAAACAACGGAACCGCCGGCGGCAACGACACCCGACCCTGCCCACCGGCAGCACGCACACGACGACGCACTCCCAACGACAGCACCGCCGCCACAGGCGCCAACATCACCACCCGCCCCAACTTCACCATCACCGCAACCGTCAACGCAGCAGGCCCCACCACCCCAGCACCAGCAACAACCTGCGCCACCTCATGCGTCGAAGCCCCCACCCACCTACCCGCCTGCACCACCGAAAACCCCACCACCCCAGCCAACACCGGAATCAACGGAATCATCAGCGTGCCAAACAACACCACCAACGCCAACGCCGTCACCACATCCGACTCATCCTTGTCCTCAACCAAATCCTCCACACCCGCCACCGCAGCCGCACCACAAATCGAAAACCCCGCACCAATCAACGTGCGCAACCCACGCGAAACCCCCAACAACCGCCCCACCACCTCAGCAGCAACAAACCCAGCCACCACAACCGCCACCACCAACACCACCGTGCCCCACCCCAACGCCACCACATCCACCAACGAACACGACAACCCAAACGCCACAATCCCCACCCGCAACACCCGCTTAGAAGCCACCGCCATCCCCGGCTCCCACCTACACGGTAACTCCACCACATTCCCCACCACCACCCCCAGCACAATCGCCACCAACAGCGCACTCACCGCCGGAACCACCAACCCCAACAACCAGGACACCCCCATCGCAGCCACCCCCACCAGCGCAGAAAACACCAACCCCGGCCACACAGCACCCACCCCCACGCCCCTACCTGCACTCACTCCTGCCCCACCTCATCGCCCACAGCAACCGGCCCACCAGCAAGCAAAGCCACAAACCCCTCCTCATCCAAAATGCGCAGCCCCAACGACTCCGCCTTCGTTGCCTTCGACCCAGCATTAGCCCCCACCACCACATAGTCAGTCTTCTTACTCACTGACCCAGCCGCCTTACCGCCACGAGCCAAAATCGCCTCCTTAGCAGCATCACGCGTAAACCCCTCCAACGACCCCGTCACCACCACCGTCAACCCAGCCAACGTCGCCGACACCGACTCATCCACCTCATCGGCCATCCGCACCCCAGCACGCGCCCACGCCTGAACAATCTCCACATGCCAATCAACCTCAAACCACGCACGCACCGACTCCGCAATCACCGGCCCCACCCCATCAGTAGCTGCCAAATCCTCCACATGGGCAGCCCGAATAGCATCCATCGACCCATACTTCGCCGCTAATGCACGCGCCGCCGTCGGCCCCACATGACGAATCGACAAAGCCACCAAAACCCGCCACAACGGCTGAGACTTACGCTCCTCCAACTGGTCAAACAACTTATCCGTCGTCACTCGAGGCTTCGAAGGCTCCTTCACCTGCCCATTAGCCGTGTACTTCGCCGCCGTCCAGAAATACAACTGCTTCTCCGGCGGCAACTCCACCACCTCACCAGCCCGACGCCGCCGCGGCGTACGCCACACCCGCACCCCCCGCAAATCCTCCACCGTCAGATCAAACAACCCCGCCTCACTAGCCAACACCGGCACATCACGAGGCGCCCCCTGCTCATCAGCCCACTCAGGCCGCCCCGCCTCCGGGTCAACCAGCGCCACCGCACCAGCCTCGCCCAACGCCTCAATATCAAACGCCCCCCTACCCGCAAGCGCGAACAAACGCTCCTTCAACTGGCTCGGGCACGAGCGTGCATTCGGACAACGAATGTCCTTATCGCCCTCTTTCTCATACGCCAACTCAGTGCCACAACTAGGGCAATGCGTCGGCATCACAAACTCCCGCTCACTGCCATCACGCAGATCCGCCACCGGCCCCAAAATCTCCGGAATCACATCACCGGCCTTACGCAACACCACCGTGTCACCAATAAGCACGCCCTTACGCCGCACCTCAAAAGCGTTATGCAACGTCGCCATACCCACCGTCGAACCAGCCACCGTGACCGGCTCCATCATCCCGAACGGCGTCACCCGACCCGTACGCCCCACATTCACGAGAATGTCACGCAGCTTGGTCGTCACCTCCTCCGGCGGATACTTATACGCCGTCGCCCAGCGCGGAGCCCGCGAGGTGTACCCCAACCGGCGCTGTGTAGAGGTCTCATCTACCTTGATGACGATCCCGTCAATTTCATGCTCAACGTCATGACGATGCTCACCGAAATACCGGACCCGCTCCACGATGTCCTCAAACCGGGTCACCGTGACATTGTTCGACGCCGTCGGCAGCCCCCAACCACGCAGAATCTCGTATGCCTGGCTCTGGCGCTGCACATCAAACCCACTGCGCGCACCAATGCCATGCACCAGCATCCGCAACGGCGCTTTACGCGTCTTAGCTGGATCTTTCTGCCGCAACGACCCCGAAGCCGAATTACGCGCATTCGCATACGGCTTTTCCCCGGCCTCCACGCGGGAAGCATTGAACTCGGTGAACGACTCCGTCGGGAAGAAAATCTCCCCCCGCACCTCGACCATCTGAGGAATCGGTACCCGCACTGAATCCTCATCATGAGCATCCGCTGGCTGGGTCAACGTGTGCGGAACACCAGCGATAGTGAGCACATTCGCTGTCACATCCTCACCAGTAACCCCATTCCCACGCGTCAATGCCCGCGTCAACTGACCGTTCTCATACAGCAGATTGATCGCCAACCCATCAATCTTCAGCTCCGTGAGGAAATGCAGCTCACCCTCAGCTGTTTCCGTCTCGGCAAGTACACGATCAAACCACTCCCGCAACTCGGCCTCGTCAAACACATTGTCAAGGCTGTACATGCGCTCAAGGTGATTTACCGCCGTGAACTCAGCAGAAACGCCGCCTCCCGCCTGCTGCGTCGGCGAATCCGGCACCCGCAGCTGCGGATACTGCTCCTCCAAGGCCACTAGGCGCTGATACAGCGCATCGAACTCACCATCAGAGAGAACCGGCTGCTGCTCGTAGTACAACCGCCGGTGTTCCCGCACCTGCTCAGCCAATTCCTCCCATTGGTGCCGTTGCGCCGATGATGGCTCATCAGCAGCAGAAACGACACCCGCCGCGTCAGGGGAAGAAGAAAGACCGGTGCTGTGCGTGGAAGAACTCACTCCCCCATGGTGCCGCACACCACCGGCCTGGCTACACAAACTTCAGTAGTTTCCGGCTTTAAGAGAGCCGGAAACTACCCGCCAACGTATCCAACTCTGCAGACAAACGAGCCACTGTCGCCGCAGACTCCTGCGTGTGATGAGCCTCTTCAGCTGCATGGCTCGCGGAGGAACTCACTGAGCTGATGTTGTTGCTAATCCCCATCGCAGACTCGGCTGTGTCATGCGCAGACCTACTCATCTCGTTGGTAGTAGCAGTCTGTTCCTCCACCGCCGAAGCGATCGTGGTTTGGCTCTCATTGATGCGTTCAATGATCTGGCTAATCGTGATCAACGCCGCAGCCGTCTCCTCCGCATCATGCTGAATCGACAACACTCGCTGCGAAATATCTTCCGTGGCAGACGCGCTCTGCTGAGCAAGGTCTTTGACCTCACCTGCGACCACAGCAAAACCTTTACCGGCCTCTCCAGCACGGGCTGCCTCAATCGTGGCATTCAAAGCCAACAAGTTTGTCTGCTCAGCAATCGACGTGATCGACTTGACCACATCACCGATCTGTGCCGAACTTTCACCCAGCTTAGCCACCGTGACTGTGGTCTCTTCTGCAGCTCGCACCGCCTCACGAGCCACCTCCGAAGCCTTCACCGCCGATCCTGAGATCTCACGAATCGAAGCTGTCATCTCCTCGGTGCCCGCGGCCACCGTCGAAGCATCACCAGTCACCGAGGTAGCAGCTGTAGAGGCCGTGTCTGCCGCTGTGCGTGTGTCCCCGGCGTTGCGAGAGAGCCGCTCGGCCGTTTGCTGAAGCTGCCCTGACTCACTGGCCAACGACCGAGCAGTCGCAGCAACCGTAGTGAGAATTTCATTGAACTGATCGTTCTGGCTGTTGAAGGCACGCGCAAGATCATGCAACTCAGTTACCCCAGCTGGAGTGAGCCGGAACGTCAAATTCTTCGGATCGCGAACATTAATGTTGTGGGCATACTCACGAACAACACGGCCCATTTGACGACTAAAAACAACAAGAACAGCAACAAGAGCAGCCGCTAAGGCCGCTGCCGAGAGAACAAGAAAAATCTCAGCAGCCTGACGTGAGCTTTGCGCATCTTTTGAATCTTGCGTCACACGGTTAGTGAGCGTCTCAACAAACTTGTCAATAGAGGCCATAATCCCACCGGCCGCATTCTGGTAATCCTTGCCGTACACCAGATCAATAGCGGTTTCGCGTTTCTTAGCCGCTGAAAGCGCCGAATCCTCCGCCGTCATGTTCCACGCAGCAACCGCTTTAGGCATCTGCGACGTAGAAACATTTCCAGCTTCAAGAACCAGCCGCATAGCACGTGTCTCTGCGGCAACAAGCGCCCCCGAATCATCCGAAGCCTTCTTCACCATTGCAAGCTCAGAATCAGGAGTTTCTAACTGACGCAAAGTAGCCAGGGCGCGCTCCTGGCGCTTAGTTTCGTCAATCTCTTTCCAATACGCGTCAAGCCACTGCCTATCACCGGTGGAGACATATGCACGCACCATATTGGTCAGGAAAGCCGATGATGCGGAAATGTCCTGCGCCGCAGCAATCGACGTATAACGCGTCGAAGATGCCTTCGTCGAAGCACCGGCGGCACGTACGGTGAATACCGTGCACACCGCAGCAACAACAACAAGAACTGCCGCAACAATCGCAGCTATTCGGGTAATACGAGACTGACTCATGTGAACACGGCCTTCACGAAAAAGGACTCTAGGCCCAGGATAGGGTTCCGCCTCCCTATCGGCACCCCTGCCCAGTTCGTAAACCCAGCAACACCATCAACCTCTCACGCAACCACGTCCTGGCGGAACAGCTTCGCCGCATCCACCACCCGTGCCTGCACCCCGGCAGCAAACGAGGCCGACACCGCACCAGCCAACCCGCACGCCGGCGTCACCGTAATCAAATCCGCTGCCTCACCCCCCAGCCCAAGCATTCCCAACGGACGCTCCACATGTTCAGCCAGCTCACGCGCCCCCGGCATCACACCATTCAACGGCACTGGAACACCCGTCCACAGCCCACCACCAGCCTCTAAATGCTCAGCACACTCCTCCCACTGGCGCGTATCTAACAACGACACATCGACCGCCACCGCATCAGCCCCCGCCCGACGCAACAACCCCACCGACACCCCCGGCGCGCAACAGTGCATCACCACCGACTTCACCGCACTGCGTTGACGCACTTGATCACACATCTGATGCATCACCATCACCACCTCGTCTTGCCCCACCGCGGCATGACACCGATACCCCGACGACGTCCGCAAACTCCCCGACAACACCGCAGGCAAAGACGGTTCATCCAACTGCAAAATCACACTCGCCTGCGGAAAAAGACTGCCGATATGACTCACATGCTCGGCGATCCCCTCACCCAACGCCTGCGCAACATCACGCACCGCCCCTTCATCGGCCAACACCCTCTCCCCCCGGAAAAGGCGAAGATTAGCCGCCAACGTCCACGGACCCACAAAAGACACCTTGAATGCCCCATCCCAGCCATAAAAAGCCGCCGCAACCGCGTCTTTGTCCTGCTGCAAAAACGATGACGCCCGTGCCATATCAACCCCAGCATGATCCACCAACCGCCACCCCGACGGCTGCAAATCCACTGCCAATTCAGCCAATACAGCGGCCGAGCGACCAATCATGTCTGCCCCCGGACCCCGCGCTGGCAGCTCTGGCATATACGGCACACCCCGCACTCCCGTACCCGCCGAATCCACTGCACCCACCGTTTGAGCCACCCCATCCACAGCAGCAAAAACGTCAATACCTGCCCACGATCCGATACCAGAAGCTCCAGTCACTGGTACAGATTAAAAGAACACCTATGCTCAGGCCCACCACTTCAAAAACAACAACGCAGCACACGAGCCTCACACGGCTCAGAACCACCCCTCTGGAGGTGACCGGGTGAACACCACCCAACCGGCAAGCACCACGCCACCACAACGCGACACTTTCTCATCGCGCAAAATCTTCATCCTCGCCGCCATCGGCTCAGCCGTCGGCCTAGGCAACATCTGGCGATTCCCCTACGTCGCCTACGAAGGCGGCGGCGGGGCATTCATGATCCCCTACGCCACCGCCCTCCTCCTAGCCGGTATTCCCCTCCTCCTACTCGACTACGCCATCGGTCACAAATACCGCGGCGGCGCTCCCCTAGCCCTACGACGCCTCCACCCCAAAGCCGAATGGATCGGCTGGTGGATGGTATTCGTGTGCGTCATCATCGCCTCCTACTACGCCGTCATCCTCGCCTGGGCCGCCCGATACGTCGGCTTCTCCCTCGACCACAGCTGGGGCAACAACCCTGAACGCTTCTTCATGGACACCTTCGTCCAAGTAGCCAAACCAAACACACTCAGCTTCGACTTCGTCCCCGGCGTAGCCATTCCCCTCATCATCGTCTGGATTGTCGTCATCGCGATCATGGCTTCCGGCGTCGACAAAGGCATCGGACTACTCTCAGCCGTCTTCATCCCCCTGCTCGTATCAGCCTTCGCCCTCATGGTCGCGATCTCCCTCACTCTGCCCGGCGCGCTGACCGGACTCGACGCGATCTTCACCCCCGACTGGAGCGCCCTCACTCATCCCAAAGTCTGGATGTCAGCAGTCAGCCAGATCTTCTTCTCTCTGTCCGTGGGTTTCGGCATCATGATCACTTACTCCAGCTACGTCGACCGCCGCACCGACATGACCGGCTCAGGACTCATCGTCGGCTTCGCCAACTCCAGCTTCGAACTCCTCGCCGGAATCGGTGTCTTCGCTGCCCTGGGATTCATGGCCAACGCTTCCGGAGTTCCCGTATCCCAAGTAGTTTCCAGCGGAATCGGCCTAGCCTTCATCGCCTTCCCCACCATCATCAGCCAAGCCCCCTTCGGCCCACTGATCGGCGTACTGTTCTTCCTGTCGCTGCTGATCGCAGGAGTCACATCCATGGTCTCCATCCTGGAAGTAGGCGTCTCCGCACTGCGCGAAAAACTCGGCCTAGGCCGCATCGCCGGAACCATGCTGCTATGCCTGCCCGTAGCCACCCTGAGCATCGCCCTCATGGGCACCCACACCGGCCTGCCCGTACTGGACACCCTCGACTCTTTCGTCAACAGCTTCGGTATTCTCCTGGGCGCCATGGTGATGATGCTGGCTATCACTTACATCTTCAAGAAGCTGCCAGCACTACGTGACCACCTCAACTACCACGGAACCTTCAAAGTCAACCGCACGTGGCGGTTCCTGGTCGGTGTAGTCGTTCCTCTCACCCTGGCCTACTTACTCATCACCGACGTAGCGACCCAACTAGCCAAACCCTACGGCGACTACCCGCAATGGTTCGTCAACACCTTCGGCTGGGGCATGACCGTCCTGCTACCGGTACTCGGCATTACTGTCTCCCTTCTTCCCTGGAAACAGCCCGCCACTTTGGACGCCGAGCACGCCCACGAAGACTACGAAGAAGGGCTCACCGCCGCCTACACCACCACAGCCGAGGAGAACCACTGATATGTCCACCATCGCCATCGTCATGATGACCCTCTTCGGCAGCATCATCTGGGGCGGCCTGACCACCGCCATCATCTACGGATCCCGCGGCATCGAAACCGACGCCGCCAAATACCTCAGCGCCCACCCCGAAATCGACGCCTAAACCACACCACGGCGGGGAGGGGCTTTATCACCGAGTCTCGGTACCAAAGCCCCTCCCTGCCGTTTGGATCAGAACGGAGTGGAACGCGCAACCTCACTCAGTGTCATCGTCCACCCAATCCAACGTCCTGCTGACTGCCTTCTTCCAGTTGCGGAGCAAACGCTCACGCTCCTCAGCTGGCATCCGTGGCTCCCAACGCTGGCTCTCCGACCAGTTAGCCGCCACTTCCTCCCCACCTGACCAGAATCCGACCGCGATACCTGCCGCGTAAGCAGCACCCAGGGCGGTCGTTTCTGCCACCGAAGGCAACACCACAGGAACACCCAACATGTCGGACTGGAACTGCATGAGGGTCGAGTTGGCCGTCATGCCACCATCGACTTTGAGCTCACTCAGCTCCACATTGTGAGCTTTAGCATCAGCGATCATCGCATCCATCACTTCACGCGTCTGATACGCCGTAGCCTCCAGCGCCGCACGTGCGATGTGCCCCTTATTCACGTATCGAGTCAACCCAGCGAACACGCCACGGGCCCCTGGACGCCAATGCGGCGCAAACAACCCAGAGAACGCTGGCACGATGTACGCACCACCGTTGTCCTCAACCGTTGCAGCCAATTCCTCCACCTGTTCAGCTGAAGAAATCAACCCCATGTTGTCGCGAAGCCACTGCACCAGCGACCCCGCCACAGCAACTGAGCCTTCCAACGCGTACACCGCCGGTTCATCACCGATCTTGTAACACAGCGTTGTCAGCAACCCGTTTTCACTGTTTACCGGCTTGGTTCCCGTGTTGATGAGCATGAAGCAACCAGTGCCATACGTGTTCTTCGCCATTCCCGGCTCAAAGCAGGCCTGCCCGAAAGTTGCTGCTTGCTGATCTCCCAGAATTCCAGCAATGGGAGTGTTGATCAGGAGCCCTTGCGGACGTCCGTAGCCATACACCTCAGAGGAAGAGCGGATCTCGGGCAGCATCGACATGGGGATCCCCATGTCAGCGCAGATCGACTCATCCCATTTCAGGCTTCGGTAATCCATGAGCATCGTGCGCGAAGCGTTCGTCACGTCGGTCAGGTGGACTCCACCGTGCACACCACCAGTGAGGTTCCACAGGACCCAGGTGTCCGTTGTGCCGAAAAGCAGATCCCCTGCTTCGGCGCGTTCACGTGCTCCTTCAACGTTTTCCAGGATCCATGCCACTTTCGGTCCGGAGAAGTACGTGGCCAGCGGCAGACCACACACCGACTTGTATTTGTCGGGTCCTTCTTCTCCGGCGAGACGGTCACAGATTTTCTGGGTGCGGGTGTCTTGCCAGACGATGGCGTTATAAACCGGTTCACCGGTATTTTTGTCCCATACCACTGCGGTTTCGCGCTGGTTGGTGATGCCCACTGCCGCGATTTCATGGCGGTTGAGCTCACCGCGCGATAGTGCCTGGCCTACGGCTTCGCGCACATTGCGCCAGATCTCCATTGGGTCGTGTTCCACCCAGCCGGCTTTGGGAAAAATCTGTTCGTGCTCAAGTTGTCCGACCGAGATGATCTTTCCGCTGTGGTCGAACACGATTGCCCGTGAGCTGGTGGTGCCTTGGTCGATGGCCAGCACGTATTTTTTCGGAGTTTCTTGGAGTGCGGCCTCTTGAGTTGTCATGACATATGCCTTTCACGTCCTTGTGACAAAGATCAATAAGCAGTTGCTGGGTTACTCAGAAGACCATCGCAAACAGTCCTGCCGCTGTTCCGCCGATAAGTGGCCCTACTACGGGCACCCAGGCGTAGGCCCAGTCGCTTGGGCCTTTGCCGCGGATCGGCAGGATGGCGTGGGCGATGCGGGGTCCTAGGTCGCGTGCAGGGTTGATTGCATACCCGGTTGGTCCGCCCAAAGAGAGGCCAACACCGACGACGAGTAGTGCCACGGCGAGAGGGCCAAGTTCGCCTGGGGAGTGACCAAACTCCAGGATTACTAACACCATGACGAAGGTTGCGATGGCTTCTGTGAATAGGTTCCACCCGTAGGACCGGATGGCTGGACCGGTGGAGAACACGCCTAGTTTGTCTTCAGCGGGGGCATCTTCATCGAAGTGTTTTTTATAGCTGAGGAATACGAGAATCGCGCCGAGGAAAGCGCCGAGTAGGTCAGCGATGATGTAGATCATCGTGGTGGTGATATTGATAGGCACGCCTTTGGCGTACTCGTCGGCTCCGCTGAACAAGATGCCGAATGTGACAGCCGGGTTGAGGTGGGCCCCGGAACGGTAAGCGACATATACGGCCGAGAAAACGGCAAAACCCCACCCGAAGGTTATAGCTACCCATCCCGCTGCGTGTGACTTTGTTTTAGGGAGTACTACGCCGGCTACTACCCCGCCGCCGAGAAGAATGAGGACAGCGGTACCAACTAGCTCGGAAAGGAATATCTGCCCGAGCGCGGGCGCGGTAATAACCAGCGCAGTAACAAAGGCATTCATTGGGGGGAGTCCTAACACATCGTTGGGTAAGGATTGTGTATTTAGTTGTGGGTGGGGTTTGCCGCGTCCCTTAGACCATAGGGGTGATGTCTGGGGCGCTCAGGCGCACGGCTATCGCTTCGGCGTCTGTTTGTTCTTTTTCTGCTTTGGCTTCGGCCTCGACACGTTCACGATAGGCGTCGATTTCGCGCGCGATAGTCTCTTCGTCCCATCCGAGTAGTGGCGCGGCGATTTCGGCGATTTCGGGCAGTGCGGCCAACCCGCGGTCGCGTTGTTCGTAGTCTAGGCGAATGCGTTTGCGCACGATGTCTTCTAGGTGCAGCGCACCTTCGTGGGTGACAGCGAAAGACACCTCGGCTCCCAGGTAGGCGTCTGCTTGTTCCAGGGGGCGTCCGAGGTCGGGGTTTTGGGCGATGATGTCGAGGATGTCGGGTAGCTCATCGCCGTAGCGATCAAGGAGATGTTGGACTCGTTCGGGGGTGAAGCCTTCGTCGGTGGCGATGCGGTCACGCTGGGCTTGCCAGGCAGGGTATCCGGATGCGCCCACGAGGGGGATTTGTTCGGTAACGCAGGGGCGCTCTTTGGGGCCTTGTTTGCCGTGAAGTCGGGTGAGGGCAAAGTCAATGGCGTCTTCGGCCATGACGCGGTAGGTGGTGAGTTTTCCGCCGGCGATGGCGGAAAGTCCGGGCATGACTTCGGCGACGGTGTGTTCACGGGAGACTTTGGCTGATCCTCCGTTGCCTTTAACTTTGGGTTGTAGCAAGGGGCGTAGACCGGCGTAGGTGCCGATGATGTCTTCGCGGGTGAGTGGGGTGGCGAGCACGGAGTTGGCGTGTTCGAGAACGTAGTCGATGTCTGCGGCGGTACAGACGGGGTGGGTGAGGTCTTCGGTCCATTCGGTGTCGGTGGTGCCGATGACCCAATAGCGGTCCCAGGGGATGATGAAGAGGACGGATTTTTCGGTGCGTAGGAAGATGCCTGCGGAGCCGTCGATGCGGTCTTTGGGCACGACGATGTGGATGCCTTTACTGGCTAGGACTTGCAGTCCGCCGTCTTGGGTGGCGAGGTCTTGGGTTTGTTCGGTCCAGACGCCGGTGGCGTTGATGACGTAGTCGGCGCGTACGTCGAATTCGAGTCCGCTTTCGAGGTCTTTGACGGTGGCGCCGGTGACGCGCTGGTTTCCGCCGACGTTGTCTTTGAGGTAGCCGGTGACTTGGGCACGGCTTGCGGCTAGGGCGCCGTAGCCTTGGGCGGTGCGGACGAGGTCGATGACGAGGCGGGCGTCGTCAACGCGGGCGTCGTAGAAGCGGATGGCGCCGATGAGGGCGTCTTCACGGATTCCTGGGAAGAGTTTGCGGGCGCCTTCTTTGCTGTAGTGCTTTTGTGCTGGGACGGCGCTGCGGCCGCCGCCGCCGTATTGGGCGAGCATGTCGTACATGCCGACGCCGACGGCGCTGTATGAGCGTTCGACGACGGGGGTTTTCAGAGGCCAGAGGAAGGGCTGGGCTTTGACGAGGTGGGGTGCGGTGCGGGTGAGTAGGAGTCCGCGTTCTTTGAGGGCTTCAGCGACGAGGGCGAAGTTGAATTGGTAGAGGTAGCGCAGGCCGCCGTGGACGAGTTTGCTGGACCAGGCGGAGGTGCCGCCTGCCCAGTCTTGTGCTTCGACGATGGCGACGCGTAGTCCGCGGGTAGCTGCGTCGAGGGCGATTCCGGCTCCGGTGACGCCGCCGCCGACAACGAGGATGTCGACTTTCTCGCTGCCCATTTCCCTGAGTGCTTGTGCGCGTTGTTCACGCGTGAGTTGTGTGCGTTGCATGGGCGTGCTCCCGTCATGGCGATTGGTGTTTATTTCCACTTTGTCAGGTGGGTGAGCATTTGTTCAGCGGGTGCACGAATGTGCATCTATGGTGGTGGATTGTGGACGAACGACAGATGGTGGAGGTTGCGCGCTCGTATTACGTGGTTGGGGAAACCATGGAGGTGATTGCGGCGCGGTTGGGGGTGTCGCGTTCGTCGGTATCGCGGTTGTTGGCGCGGGCGCGTGAGGTGGGGGTGGTGCGGATCAGCATTGTGGATGGTGGAAGTGCGCCGCGGGAGTTACAACGACATTTGGATCGGGCTCGGGTGCGGGCGCATGTGGTGGATGTGCGTCCGACGAGTACACCGTTGGCGCGGTTGGATGCTGTGGCGCGCACGGCTGGGGCGTTGGTGAGTGAGTGCATGCATGATGGCGCGTCGTTGGGGGTGGCGTGGGGGACGACGGTGGCTGCGGTGGTGGAGCAGTTGCCGCCGCGGCCGTTGCGAAATGTGTCGGTGGTGCAGTTGAACGGTGCGGCTAGTGCGCAGTCCAGTGGGATCACTTTTGTGGGAGAGATTTTGGGGCGGGCGGCGCAGGCGTATGGAGCCCGGGTTCATCATTTTCCGATGCCAGCGTTTTTTGATTATGCGGAGTCGCGGCGGGCGTTGTTGCGTGAGCGGTCGGTGCAGCGGGTGGTGGCGGCGCAGCAGCGGTTGGATGTGGCGTTGTTTGGGATTGGGGCGTTTGCCAGTGAGTTACCTTCGCACGTGTATTCGCATGATTACTTGTCGCGTGCGGATGTGGAGCGGTTGGGCAGGTTGGGGGTGGTGGGTGATGTGTGCACGGTGTTTTTGCGTGAGGACGGCACGTATGCCGATATCGAGTTGAATCGTCGGGCGACGGGACCAACGCCTGCGGTGTTGGGGCGGTTGCCGCGACGTATTGGTGCGGTGACGGGCACAGCGAAGGTGCCTGCGGTGGTGGGTGCGTTGCGGTCGGGGGCGTTGACGGATTTGGTGGTGGATTCGGTGACGGCGGCGGCGTTGACGCGGCGGTTGGATGCGAGGCCGTTGCCGGCGCGGCGGGAGCCGGGGGCAGGGTGATGTGCTCCCGGCTGCCGCGGTGTGGTTGTTAGTTGGCTGGGCGTTGTGCGCGCAGGCTGCGGCGGAGGTGATCGAGGCTTTCGATGACGGGGCGTCGCAGGGCGGCGGGGGCCTCGGGGTGTGTTTGGAGCCAGGTGGCGGCTTGGTGTACTCCTTCGTGTTCTTCGATGGGGGTTCCGGGTTGGTAGGGGTCCCAGGTGGGGAAGGTGCCGCGGATGATGCGTTGGGCGATTTCTTGGGTGTGGGTGTTCCAGATAGTGGGGAGGTTGTCGTAGTAGCGCTGGGTGTATTCGGGGAGGAGGTGGGCGTGTCCGGGGCGGGCGAATCCGCCGGTGAGGGCGGAGACTTCGTCGTTTGATCCGGGGTCGGCACTCATGAGGCGTTCCCAGGTGCGTGCTTTGGTGTTGGCGTCTGGGAATGAGGCCAGGGCGCGGAGGTGTCGGACGGGGGCTGCTGAGGTGGTGTCGTGGGCTAGTTCGGTGTCGATGAGTGCGCTGTCGGCGTGGCCGGTTGCGGCGAGGGCTTCGAGGAGTTGCCACCGTAGTTCGGGGGTCAGTTCGAGGCCTTCGATGGTGTGGGTGTGGTTGAGGAGGTCGTGGATGTCTTTGGCTCGTCCGTCGTGGGAGGCGGCGGTGCGGGCGAAGGTGCGGGCCCAGCTCAGTTGGGCGTCGGATCCTGGTGTGACTTCGTGGATGGCGTTCCAGGCCAGGTCGAGGACGCGGGCGTTGGCTGTGGGGCGTTCGGTTGCAGGTAGGTATTGGTCGATGGCTGGTTGGAGGTGGTCTAGGAGGTCCACGAGCAGGACGGTGTCGGTTTCTCGGGGGGCGTGGCGGCAGACGATGTCGATGAAGTCGCGCGCGGGTAGTTCACCGTCGCGGGCTGCGTTCCAGATGGCTGCGCTGAGTCCGGCGCGGGCTAGTGAGGTGTCGACGTCGCTGTAGTGGGCGGCGACGGTGCGGGCTGAGTCGGGGTCGAGTCGGACTTTGGCATAGGTGAGGTCGTCGTCGTTGAGGAGGACTAGGTCGGGGTTGAGACCGACTGCTTCGGGTACGCGGGTGTGTTGGCCGGTGACTTCGACGTCGATGGTGTGGGTGCGGCGCAGGGTGCCTTGGGGGTCGAAGTTGTAGAGGCCGACGATGAGTTGGTGGGGGCGTTGGGGCTGTCCGCTTTGTTCGATGATCAGTTCGCAGATGGTGTCGTTTTTGCGGATGACGTGGGGTATGAGGGCGTTGAGTCCGTCGGTTTCGAGCCAGAGCTTGGCCCAGGTGCGTAGGTCTTTGCCGCAGGCGTGTTCGAGGTGTTCGAGCAGGTCGGAGAAGGTTGCGGTGGAGAACGCGTGGGAGGCGAAGTAGCTGCAGGCGCCGGCGAAGAAGTGTTCTTGGCCTACGTAGGCGACGAGTTGTTTGAGGACGCCTGCGCCTTTGGCGTAGGTGATGCCATCGAAGTTTTGTTTGGCTGCGGCGACGTCGGGGATGTCGGCGGCGATGGGGTGGGTGGTGGGGAGTTGGTCTGCTTGGTAGGCCCAGGCTTTGCGGCGTGCGGCGAATGCGGTCCAGGCGTTGTGGTGTTCGGTGGCTTCGGCGCAGGCCAGTGCGCCCATGTATTCGGCGAAGCTTTCTTTGAGCCAGAGGTCGTCCCACCAGGTAGGGGTGACGAGGTCACCGAACCACATGTGGGCCATTTCGTGGAGGACGGTGTTGGCACGGGCTTCGTATTGGTTTGTGGTTGCACCGGACTGGAAGACGTATCCAGCGTCGGTGAAGGTGACTAGGCCGGGGTTTTCCATGGCACCGAGGTTGTACTCGGGGACGAAGATGGAGTCGTATTTGCCCCAGGGGTAGGGGGTGTCGAAGTGGTTGTGGAAGAAGTCGAGTCCGGATTTGGTGATGGTGAAGAGGACGTCGGGGTCGAAGGCATCGACGAGTGATGCGCGGCAGAACATGCCTAGGGGAATGGTGAGTTCTCTGTCGTGGTGGGGGCCGACGAGCCCGGTCCAGGTGTCGTGGTATCCGACGTAGGGTCCGGCGCAGATGCAGGTGATGTAGGTGGATAGGCGGGGGGTGGGGGCGAAGGTGACGCGGGCGAGTTCGGGCAGGTTGTTGTGGGCGGGGATGGTGGTTCGGTTGGCTTCGGGGCTGCCGGAGAGGATTTTCCAGGTGGCTGGGGCGGTAACGGTGAAGGTGAAGCTGGCTTTGAGGTCGGGCTGGTCGAATTGGGGGTAGAGGCGGCGGGAGTCGGCGGGTTCGAATTGGGTGTACAGGTAGGTGTTTGCGTCGCTGGGGTCGACGTATCGGTGGAGCCCTTCGCCGCTGCGGGAGTAGATGCCGTGTCCGCTGATTTCGACGATGTTGCGGCCGTGGTTCAGGTCGCGTAGGTGGATGCCGGCACCGTCGAATTCGATGGTTCGTGGTTGTCCATTGATGGTCAGGTGGGTGATGTCTTCGCCAATGAAGTCGGCGAAGGTTTCGGTGATGGTGGAGTCGAATTCGATGCGGGAGGTTACGGGGAATGTGACGAGTGTGGTGTCGGCTGCGGCGGCGAGGTTGATGTCAACCTCGTAGTTGTGGATGTACAGGTGGGTAGAGCGGTGGGCGGCTTCGCTGCGTGTTAGGGCTACATTTCCTCGGGTCACCCCCCAACGCTAGCGGCCGTGAGGGCGCTTGTGATCTTAACCGTATCGACTTGTTGGGCAGGCGTGTTCGTTAGTTGGTGCGGTTGCTGCGGCCGGTTGCGCTGATGGTGCCAGAGCCTACGACGCGTGGCCCGTCGTAGAGCACTGCGGACTGTCCTGGCGCAACGCCTCGGACTGGTTCTTGTAGGTGGAGGGTGAGGGTGGTTTCGTCCGTGGCGGTGACGGTGACGGGGTATTCGCGTCCGTGTGCGCGCAGTTGTACGCCCAGGTGGGCTTCTCCGGTGGGGCGTGCGCTGGACCAGCGGAGGTGGTCGATGTCTATTCGGTCGATGCGCAGGAGTTCTTCGGGACCGATGGTGACGGTGTTGCTGGTGGGGTCGGTGCCGATAACGTAGCGGGGGCGTCCGTCGGCGGCGGGGCGTTGTAGGTGGAGACCGCGGCGTTGGCCGATGGTGTAGGCGTAGGCGCCGGCGTGTTCACCGACGATGGTGCCGTCAGGTTCGGTGATGGGGCCTGGTTCGCTTCCTAGTCGGGCGGCGAGGTAGGCACGGGTGTCTCCGTCGGCGATGAAGCAGATGTCGTGGCTGTCTGGTTTTTTCGCTACGGAGAAGCCATGGCGGGCTGCTTCTTGGCGGATAACGGGTTTGGTGGTGTCCCCTAGTGGGAACCAGGAGGCGGCTAGTTGTTCGGCGTCTAGGACTCCGAGCACGTAAGACTGGTCTTTGGCGTGGTCGACGGCGCGGTGGAGTTCTCTTTCTCCGGTTGTGTTTTCGGGGTCGCCGGGTTCGATGACGCGGGCGTAGTGGCCGGTGGCTACACCGTCGAATCCCAGGGCAAGTGCGCGTTCGAGCAGGGCGGAGAATTTGATTTTTTCGTTGCAGCGTAGGCAGGGATTGGGGGTGCGTCCGGCGGCGTATTCGGTGACGAAGTCTTCGATGACGTCGTTGCGGAATTCTTCGGCAAAGTCCCATACGTAGTAGGGGATGCCGAGTTTGTCGGCGACGCGACGGGCGTCGCTTGCGTCTTCGAGGGTGCAGCAACCGCGGGCGCTTTCGCGCAAGGTAGCAGCGTTGGAAGACAGAGCCATGTGCACTCCGATGACGTCATGTCCGGCTTGAACCATGCGTGCGGCGGCTACGGCTGAGTCAACTCCGCCGCTCATGGCGGCCACGATGCGGCTCATGCGGTTTTCTTTCGTGTGGTGAGGCGGTGGACGTTGCGGGCGCGCTCTACTGCTTCAGGCAGGGCGGTTAGGGCCAGGTCGATGTCGGCGTCAGTGGTGGTGTAGCCGAGGCTGAATCGTAGGGCGCCGGTAGCGAGTTCAGCGTCGTGGCCGAGGGCGAGGACAACGTGGCTGGGTTGAGTTACCCCGGAGTGGCAGGCAGATCCGGTGGAGCATTCGACGCCGGCGGCGTCGAGGAGGAAGAGCAAGGAGTCGCCTTGGGCTTGGGGTATGAGGACGTGGACGTTGCTGGCGCTGCGTTGGGTGGTGTCTGTGGGGGCCCATGCGCCGGTGATGTGGGCGTCGGGGATGCTTTCGAGGATGCCTTGGGCTAAACGGTCACGCAGGGCAACCAGGCGGGCCACTTCGGTGTCGCGGTGGGTGACGACACTGTGCAGGGCAGTTTCGAAGGAACGGGCTAGGGCCAGGCCAAGGGTGCCTGAGCGCAAGGCTCGTTCTTGTCCGCCGCCGTAGGAGATGGGGGCGATGCGGGCGTCGCGGCGGGCGATGAGTACGCCGATGCCTACAGGGCTGCCGAGTTTGTGTCCTGATAGGGCCGCGGTGGTGATGCCGGGGTGGTCCAGGGGTAGGTCGAGGACGCTGATTCCTTGGACTGCGTCGCAGTGGAAGGCGATGGCATGTTCAGCGCAGGTCTCGGCGATGGCGGCGGTGGGCTGGATGGTGCCGATTTCGTTGTTGACTGCCATGACTGTCACGAGGGCCACGTTGTCGGGGCCGCCGTTGTTGGGATCTTCGATGGCGGCGCGGATGTCCTCGGTGGCGATGATGCCATCGGGGCGGGGGGCGACGATTGTGATGGTTGCGCCTTCGTTTTTTTCTAGGGCGAAGACGGCATCGCGCACTGCTGGGTGTTCGATGGCGCCCATGATGATGCGGCGGCGGCTGGGGTTGTCGGCAACGCAGCGGCGGTAGGTGCCTAGGATGCCGATGTTGTCTGACTCGGTTCCCCCGGAGGTGAAGAGCACTTCGGAGGGGCGTACGCGCAGCAGGTCAGCTACGTTTTCGCGGGCTTCTTCTAGAGCTGAGCGTGCTCGTCGGCCGGAATCGTGTTGAGCTGAGGGGTTACCGGTCATTTGGAGTGCAGCGCTTAGGGCCGCCACAACCTCGCTGCGCGTAGGGGCGGTGGCCGCATGGTCGAGGTAAGCACGTCGCATAGGCACTCCGCGATTCTACGAGCGAGGTGTGGCAGGGGCCACCGGTGGCAGTGTTTGTGCGATGGTGTCTAGTTTTCTTCGCTGGTAGGGGTGTGTTCGGGTGTGGGTTGGTCGAGGTGTTGCAGGGCTTGGGGGATGACGGTGAAGAGGTCGCCGATGATGCCCAGGTCGGCTTCGTGGAAGATGAGGGCGTCGGGGTCGCTGTTGATGACGACGACGGTGGTGGCGGTGCGCATTCCTGCTACGTGTTGCACGGCACCGGAGATGCCGCAGGCGATGTAGAGGCGTGGAGAGACTGATTGGCCAGTTTGGCCGACCTGGGCGGTGTGGTCGATCCATCCGGCGTCGACGGCGGCGCGGGATGCGGCCACTGCGGCGTCGAGGCGTTGGGCGAGTGCGCGGATTGGTTCGAAGTTACCGTTGGTTCCGCGGCCTCCGGCGATGACGATGTCGGCTTCGGCGATGTCGGTGGGGACGCCGTCGACGAAGGTGCTGGGGTTGCGTGGGGTGCGGGTGATAATGCGGGCGGTGTGACCGCTGGGTGGCGTGGTGGCCAGGGTGTAGTGGTGGGGGGTGACTGGGTTGGCGCTGGGGGTGAGTGCTCCAGGGCTGAGGCAGACGATGAGGGTGGGGGTGGTGGAGACTGCTTCGACGACGTGTGTTCCGGCGAAGGCGCTTTGGGTGACGACGTAGCCGTTGGGTGCGGCGGGGTCAGCGGCCACGGCGATGGCATCGGTGATGAGTCCGGCGTTGAGGCGCACGGCGAGGCGTCCGGCGATGTTGCGGCCGGTGTGGCTGCTGGGGAGCAGGACGAGGCGAGGGCTGGTGGTGCGGACAAGGTCGGTGAGAGCGTTGAGGGCGGGCAGGACGGGGTGGATGGCGTCTTCACCTGGGTCAAGGGTGTAGATGTGGTGGATGCCGTGGCGGGCGGCGGCGTCGGTGGCGGCGTGGCCGTGGGCGCCGACGTAGAGGGCGGCGGCGCTGTCTGTTGCTGGGGTGAGGTCGGCGGCGAGGGTGAGCCGTTCGTGGGCAGATCGGGGCAGGGTGTCGTGCTGGTCGAGGATGAGGGTGAGCACGTCGTGCATGGGGGTCTCTTCGTGGGCGTGGGCGTGAGGGGTGGCGGATGTTGGGGTCATGCGGGGCGGATTCCGTGGGCGCGCAGGAGTTCGGCGAGGGCTTGGCCGCCTTGGTCTTCGGTGACGATGGTGTGCTTGCGGTGGGTGGAGGTGGCGGGGGTGGCACTGCGGACGTAGGTGCGAGCGCCGTGGTGTCCGACGGTGGTGGGGTCGATGCCGATGTCGCCTAGTTCCCAGGTGTATACGTGTTTGCTGTTGGCGGCGATGATTTGCCGGTAGGTGG
This sequence comes from Dermatophilus congolensis, assembly GCF_900447215.1. NCBI lineage: Bacteria > Bacillati > Actinomycetota > Actinomycetes > Micrococcales > Dermatophilaceae > Dermatophilus > Dermatophilus congolensis. The sequence continues at coordinate 376,570 of NZ_UFYA01000001.1, read as the reverse complement.
GGTATCGGGGTTCGTTGATGCGGTCGGATACCGAGATGATGGCTGGTAGGTCGGCTTCGACGATTTCGTGGGCGTCGGGGGTGGCGCGGTGGATGCGGGCTACACCGTTGGTGATGGTGAGTTCGTCGGCGAAGGTGATCATGGGCAGGTCGAGGCATTCGGCGAGCATGGCGGGGATGACGCGCATGCCTCCGTCGGTGGATGCCATACCGGACAGGACGACGTCGATGGGGCCGAAGCAGGCGCCGATGTGTGTGATGGCTGCGGCGAGTACGTGGGAGGTGGAGACGGCGTCAGATCCGGCTAGAGCTGCGTCGGTGACGTGTACGCCGATGTCGGCGCCCATGTGCAGGGCTTTGCGCAGCGCGATGGTGGCGTCTTCTGGCCCGACTGTGAGAACGATCACCTGGTCGTGTTCGTGGTGTGTTAACCGTAAGGCTTCTTCGACGGCGTATTCGTCGAGTTCGTTAAGGATGCCTTCGGTTTCGCGATCTGTGGTGTTGTCGCGGGTGTCGAATCGACGGGTTGCGGTGGCATCGGGGACGAACTTGGCCGTGACGACGATCCTCATTGATTTTCGCCTCCCTGTCGGGACGTGGGCTGTTCGTGGCCGTGGTGGGTGCTGGTCTCCCATGCTCGCATGGGTGTGGCGCCCTCCCCTGGTCAGACCGGGCGGGCGCCACTGTGCCTATGTTGGCGTGGTGTCTCAGATGGCGCCGGGGCCGCCAGCCAGGCCGCTGCCGTCGCCGAAGATGTCTTCGCCGAGCATGAGCTGGTGCCACATCTGCACACCGGAGAGAACGAGCTGGTAGGAGAGCTGAACGTAGGGCATGACGAGCTCATCAGGTCGGACGATGTGTTCGCAGGTGACGACGAGAGTGCCGTTGTTGATGCCGACCTTGGCGACGTTGAGTCGCAAGGAGAGGTCGTTAGCGGCTTTGTACCAAGCCATTTCGTCTTGGGGTAGGTCGGCGCCGATCTGCCATTGGCCGAAGACTCGCATGACGGGCAGGTCGCCCTCGGTGGTGTGGACGAACAGTTGCTGGCCTTCGACTTTGAAGCTGACGTCGCCATCGGCGTCGATGTCGGGACGGAAGCCCTCGTCTTGGAGTGCGTCCAGGACCCGTCCGCGCAAGGGGTGTTCGTCTGAAGGCGGAGGGAAGCTGGGAAGGCTGGTGGGATCAGTCATGGGTCAACGGTATCGGCCTGTGGGGTGGGTGCGCGAGGTCTGGCGTGTGCGCACTTCATCGGGGTGTCGCGCGCACAGGGTGTTTCTTGCGTGCTGTTGTTGTCTAGCTGAACCTTCTTCGAGTTGGTCCCGTCAGAAAAGCGATTCTAGAAACTCATTTCGTGCTGGTGAGGTTTTGGTGCATCTGTCAGGCAGGTCGCGACGAGGAAAACGGCGTCGGTTCCTCACGTTGCCATAGCACTGCTTGAGCTACGTATCCTTGCCCATCTTTGGTGGTGATGGCAGGCGATCCGTAGAGGTTGTATCCGAGGTCGAGAGCTTGACTGACTTTGCGGCAGAAAGAAGCATCGTCAAAGCCAGTGAGTAGGCGGTAGCGAGGTAGACGATCAGCATCGGGCATATGTCATATATTTCCGCATCTTGCGGCCTGCCATATGTTCACGGCTTTTTCACCTGGAGTGCGTGAATGCTTAAGGATCGTTTTTCCTGTTTCTTGAGGGTGCTGTAGCACTGCTGCTGTCTGCTCGGAGACCTTCTGTCTCAACGACACTGCTCACCACGCAGCACACCAGAGGCCCTACTGTTGTCGCGTGTCTTCTTCGCTACGACTTCCGCGCCTGGGCGCCACTGTCGGTGAACGCGGAACTCGCTTCTCGCTCTACGCCGACAATGCTTCCTCGGTCGATCTGTGCCTTTTTGACCAGGTTGGAGGAGCCGAACGACGGTTACCAATGGAAGATGGGGCACACGGGTTGTGGTCCTTGTTTGTTCCTGGTGTAGGAGCAGGGCAGCAGTATGGGTTCCGTGTGAACGGCCCATGGGACCCGGCCTGTGGACACCGACACAACCCGAACAAACTCGTCCTAGACCCTTACGCCGAGGCCATCACTGGGAAAGTCACATGGGCTCCTGAGGTTTTCGGGCACCACGTGAACGCAGATTTCGCTGGTGATGTCACCCGGCGTGACGACCGTGACAGCTCACCATTCGTACCCCGATCCGTAGTGGTCAACCAGAACACGTACGAATGGAACGACGCATTTATGCGGCGGGTGCCATGGACAGAAACATTCGTGTACGAAATGCATGTACGCGGAGCCACAATGCAACATCCAGGGATACCGGAAGAACTGCGCGGCACATACGCTGGCGTGGCACACGAAGCATTCCTGGACCACTTGGAACGCATCGGTGTTACCGCTGTCGAGCTGCTGCCTGTGCACACGTTCACTGACGAAGTACACCTGGTGAAAGAAGGGCTCTCCCAGTTCTGGGGGTACAACACGTTGGGGTTCTTCGCCCCTCATGAGGGGTATGCCCACGCCACCACTGCCCAAGGCGTCATTGACGAGTTCAAAGCGATGGTGGATGCGCTGCACTCGCGCAACATCGAAGTGCTTCTGGATGTGGTTTATAACCACACTGCCGAACAGTCCAAAGAAGGTGGCACTTTGTCCTGGCGCGGCGTGGATAACGCCTCCTACTACCGCCTAGACGGGTGGGGGCAAGACATCGACGTCACTGGATGCGGAAACACCCTTGATCTGCGGGATATCTCAGCTCTGCGGATGACACTGGATTCACTACGGCACTGGGTGCACCACTACCACGTAGATGGATTCCGTTTCGATCTGGCAGTGGCGTTGGCGCGCGGCCGTGACGACGGCTTCGACCCAGGCCACCCCTTCTTGATGGCATTGCGCGCCGACCCGGTCCTGTCACGCGTGAAGTTGATCGCAGAACCATGGGACGTGGGCATCAATGGGTGGCGCACCGGGCAGTTCCCGCCGCCTTTTTGTGAATGGAACGATCGTTTCCGCGACGTGGCCCGCACCTTCTGGCTCCAGGACGTCGCCGCTGGTGGAGCCACTGGGCACGGGATCAGTGACATCGCCACCCGCCTGGCCGGCAGTGAAGACCTTTTCGGTAACCAAGATCGAGGTCCGCTAGCTTCCATCAACTATGTCGCCAGTCACGACGGCTACACCCTGGCTGACACCACCGCCTATGAACGCAAACACAACGAAGCCAACGGTGAACAAAACCGAGATGGCCACGGAGACAACCGCTCCTGGAACCACGGCGCCGAAGGCCTCACCCATGACACCGACATCTTGCGCCAGCGACGCCGCTCGGTGCGCAACTTACTGGCCACCACCCTGCTCTCTACCGGTACGCCCATGATCTGTGCTGGCGATGAGTTCGGCCGCACACAGGGGGGAAACAACAATGCTTACTGCCAGGACAACCCCACCAGCTGGTTGGACTGGGATCACGGCGAAACCGAAGAAAACCTCATCGACACCCTTGCTTTCCTCTCTCAGCTGCGCGCCGACCATCGCGTGTTCCGGCAGTCGCGTTTCTTCACCGAGCGCCCTAACCCTGCCGATCGGCGCGTTGATGTGCGTTGGTACGGTCGCCTCGGGCGATCTTTGACCCCGCAAGCGTGGGGTGACCCCGATCAACGAGTCTTGCAGATGATGCTCATCGGCGAAGGACTGGAAGCCACCAGTTTTCTTCTTGTGCTTCACGGCGCGAACACAGCTGGCGAGATCGTTTTGCCCCATCCCCCGCACAACCATGTTGGTTCCGAAGAAGAACCGCACCAACTGTCTCGTTACGAGCTCGTCTGGGACAGCGCCTGGGAGACTCCTGCTGGTGCCGAACACACGGCGCATGATCCGGGTGAGTACGTCACCATGCCGGCTGCGTCGATGCGGGTCTACGAGCTCATCACGAACTAACCCGCTTCTAGCGCCCTCGCCTTCCAACTCACCAGTAGGCGAGGGCGCTTTTTGATGCCATTACCCAACCGATCTGGTTGCAATGACAGCGATCACAGGCAGACAATGGTCTGGCCGGAACGGTAGCTTCGAGTACGTGAGCAGCTACTCAAAGCCGAAGACCACAAAAACTTCCGCTGTTAGGCCGACCTCTACCAAGCCGACGTCCGCTTCCGCTGCAAAGAAGGCGACGTCCGCCTCTACCTCTTCTACTTCTTCTACCTCCTCGTCTGCGCTGTCCACGCCGAAAGGCCCCATGACGCCCCAACTTGTAACCCACAGCAACATTCCCACCCAACGACCGCTCGGGCGTATCCCGATCACTGGGCTGAGCCCCGTTGTAGAAAACGGCGCCTACCCCATCAAATCTGTCGTCGACGAACAGTTCGCTATTAGCGCAAACGTGTTCCGTGAAGGCCACGACGCCGTTAACGCCAACGTTGTCCTCACCGACCCCGAAGGCACCGAACACACCATCCCCATGACATGCACCAACCCAGGCCTCATGCTCTGGGAAGCAACCGTCAGCGCCGACTGCCCTGGCTCCTGGTACTACCGCGTCGAAGGCTGGTCCGACCCCTACGCCACCTGGCAACACGACGCCGTCATCAAACTCGAAGCCGGCATCGACGTAGACCTCATGCTCGAAGAAGGCGCCCGCGTCCTGGAACGCGCACTCACCGTGCCCGGACGCCCCCGCCCAGGCATCGAAGCCGTCAAAGCAGGCATCTGCACCCTACGCAACCAATCCCTAGCCCCCGCCACCCGCCTAGCCGGAGGCACCGACCCCCGCGTCGAAGACGAACTCACCGCGCGCCCACTGCGCCACTGGGTCACCGCCTCCCCCACCATCAACTGGCTCGTCGAACGCAAACGCGCCCTGACCGGAGCTTGGTACGAATTCTTCCCCCGCTCCGAAGGCTGCTACTTCGACAAAACCAGCGGCAAATGGGTCACCGGAACACTGCGCACCGCAGCTAAACGCCTGCCCGCCATCGCCGGGATGGGCTTCGACGTCATCTACCTCACCCCCATCCACCCCATCGGCACCACCAACCGCAAAGGCCCCAACAACACCCTCAACGCAGGCCCTGAAGATCCAGGCAGCCCCTACGCCATCGGTTCAGCAGCCGGCGGTCACGACGCCATCGAACCATCCCTAGGCACCTTCAAAGACTTCGACTACTTCGTCGCCGAAGCCAGCCGCCTAGGCCTAGAAGTCGCCCTAGACATCGCCCTGCAATGCTCCCCAGACCACCCCTGGGTCAGCAAACACCCCGAATGGTTCACCACCCGCGCCGACGGCAGCATCGCCTACGCCGAGAACCCACCCAAGAAATACCAAGACATCTACCCACTGAACTTCGATAACGACCCAGCCGGCATCTACGCCGAAATCCGACGCGTCATCCAGGTATGGATCGACCACGGAGTCAAAATTTTCCGCGTCGACAACCCCCACACCAAACCCGTCGAATTCTGGCAATGGCTCATCAACGACGTTGCTAAAGACCATCCCGACGTCATCTGGCTTGCCGAAGCATTCACCAAACCCCCCATGATGGCCACCTTGGCCAAAGTCGGCTTCCAACAGAGCTACACCTACTACGCCTGGCGCAACACCGCCGAAGAGATCGCCGAATACATGGCCGAACTCACCGACGACACCACCGGCTCCGCCGCCTACATGCGCCCCAGCTTCTGGCCCACCACCCACGACATCCTCACCCCCTACATGCAGTTCGGCGGCCCCACTGCATGGAAACTACGCGCCACCTTGGCCGCCACCTTGTCTCCCACTTACGGCATCTACGCCGGATACGAACTCATGGAGTCAGTCCCCCGCCCCGGCGCTGAAGAACAAATCGACAACGAAAAATACGAATTCAAAAACCGCGATTGGGCCAGCTACGCCCCCGGCGGAGAACGAGCCGGACAACTCTGGATGGCCGACTACCTCGGCAAACTCAACCGAATCCGCCGCGAACACAACGCCCTTGACTGGCTACGCAACTACACTCCCCACACCACCGACGACCCCGAAGTGCTCTGCTTCTCCAAACGACGCGTCGAAGGCCCCCACGAAGACACCATCATCGTCGTGGCCAACACCGACCCGCACTCTATGCGCGGCACCATGATCCATCTCGACATGGAAGCACTCGGCCTGAAAAAGGACGAACGCTTCATCGCCAAAGACCTCATCACCGAAAGCGAATGGGAATGGGGCAACGAAAACTACGTACGCCTAGGCGTGGATTGGGAGCCCGTCCACGTCATCTCGGTCCGGAGGTTCTGACCCATGCAAGGCCTCAACCTTTCCCAACCCGGGTTGCAACACGACCCTGACTGGTACAAAACTGCCGTCTTCTACGAAGTCCTCGTCCGTGCCTTCGCCGACAGCAAAGGCTCCGGATCAGGCGACTTCACCGGCCTGATCAACAAACTCGACTACCTGCAATGGCTCGGCGTCAACTGCCTATGGCTTCCCCCGTTCTACGCCTCTCCGCTACGCGACGGCGGCTACGACATCGCCGACTACACCGCAGTCCTACCCGAATTCGGCACCCTGCCCGAATTCACCGAACTCGTCACCCAAGCCCACGCCCGCGGCATCCGCATCATCACCGACTTCGTGATGAACCACACCAGCGACCAACATCCCTGGTTCCAAGAGTCCCGCTCAGACCCCGACGGCCCCTACGGCGACTTCTACGTCTGGAGCGACGACGACACCAAATACGCCGACGCACGCATCATCTTCGTCGACACCGAAACATCCAACTGGACATTCGACTCTGAACGACGCCAGTACTACTGGCACCGGTTCTTCTCCCACCAACCAGACCTCAACTTCGAAAACCCGGCCGTCCAAGAAGCCATGTTCGACGTCGTCCGATTCTGGATGGACCTAGGCATCGACGGCTTCCGCCTCGACGCCGTGCCCTACCTGTTCGAAGAAGAAGGGCACAACGGAGAAAACCACCCCAAAACACACGAATTCCTCGCCAAACTCCGCGCCATGGTCGACGAGGAATACCCCGGACGCATCCTCCTGGCTGAGGCAAACCAAATGCCCCACGAAGTCGTGGACTACTTCGGCACCCCCGAAGCACCCGAATGCCAGATGTGTTTCCACTTCCCGGTGATGCCACGCCTGTACTACGCACTGCGCGAGCAAAAGGCAACACCCATCATCGACGTCCTCAACGACACCCCACCCATTCCCGCAAACGGGCAATGGGGAACGTTCCTGCGTAACCACGACGAGCTCACCCTCGAAATGGTCACCCCCGAAGAACGCACCGCCATGTACGGCTGGTATGCCCCCGACTCCCGCATGCGCGCCAACGTCGGTATCCGCCGACGCCTAGCACCACTGCTAGACAACTCCCGTGCCGAAATCGAGCTCATCAACGCCCTCGTCTTGTCCCTACCAGGCAGCCCCTGCCTCTACTACGGCGACGAAATCGGCATGGGCGACAACATCTGGCTCAACGACCGCGACGCAGTACGCACCCCCATGCAGTGGACACCAGACCGCAACGCAGGCTTCTCCACCGCAGACCCAGGCAAGCTCTACCTGCCAGTCATCCAATCCCTGGTGTACCACCACAACAACGTCAACGTGGAAGCCCAAATGGCTTCCAGCAGTTCACTGTTGCACTGGATGCGCGCCATGCTTCAAGTACGCGGACGCTACCCCGTCTTCGGACTGGGCAGCTTCGACCTACGCGAATGCGACAACGAAGCCGTCCTAGCCTTCACCCGCACCCTGGAAGCAGACCCCAGCAAAGGCCGAGAAGAATCACAACACGTCCTATGCGTGCACAACCTTTCCTCTCGCCCCCAAGCCGGAACCATCACACTGCCCGAACGTTTCACGGACGCCAAAGTCAAAGACCTCTTCGGTGGCAGCGGATTCCCCAGAATCACCGCCAACGACGACGGCCAATGCAGCTACTCAGTAACCATCGGATCACGCGACTTCTTCTGGTTCGAACTCCTGGAGCGTGACGCCGATGGCTGAGCAACAGGACACCACCCCCACCACCATGGAGCTACTCACCGCCTGGATGCCTTCCAAACGGTGGTACACCTCCAAAGGAAACACCCCTGAACTACGACGCCTAGGCGGATTCACCTTCGCAGATCCGGCCGGCAAAGTAGGAGTCGAAGTACTCATCCTCCTGGACTCCTGCGCAGCCACCGACTCCTCCCCCGGTGTCATCTATCACGTACCCATCACCTACCGAACCAGCCCCCTACCCAACGCCGAAGAACACCTCATCGGCACCCTGCAACACCCCCAACTCGGGAAAAACTGGGTCTACGACGGCGCCGCCGACCCCGTCTACGTCGCTGAACTACTCCGCTTCAGCCTCGGCGGCGGAGTCAGCACCACCGGCGAAGGTGAAGGGTTAAACGACCCAGCCCGCGGAATTCCCCTCCACACGCCACGGGCAGTGAAGGTCATCTCCAGCCGCATCCTTTCTGGAGAACAATCCAACACCTCGATCATCATCGAAGGACGCATCGGAAGCGGCACCCAAGAAACCGCGCGACGACTCATCGTCAAACTCTTCAGAGTCCTCTCCTCAGGGTTGAACCCTGACGTCGTCCTACAAAGCGCACTAGCTACCTCCGGATCACGCCTGGTACCCGAACCATTCGGATGCCTCACCGGCACGTGGGAAAACCCGCACGGAGGTATCGCCCAAGGCCACCTCGCCTTCGCGCAAGAATTCTTCACCGGAACACAAGACGCGTGGCGCACAGTCACCAGCGCACTCGCCACCGGAGAGGACTTCACTGCCCGCGCACGCGACCTGGGTGTCGCTACCGCCCAGGTGCACGTCGACCTGGCGCGGGTCTTACCCACCAAACCCGCCGAAGAAGAAGATCACCAAGCACAAATCCGCTCGTGGCAACAACGCAAAGACGCAGCCCTAGCGGCTGTACCGGAGCTGGCCGTCCACACAGAAGACATCGACGCGATCTTTCAAGCCGCCCAAGCAGCCCAATGGCCTGACCTACAACGCATCCACGGTGACTATCACCTCGGTCAGGTTCTTGATGTTCCTGAACGCGGATGGGTCCTGCTGGACTTCGAAGGTGAACCGTTGCGCCCTCTGCACGAACGCAACGAACCCGACCTCACGATGCGCGATGTCGCTGGAATGCTGCGCTCCTTTGACTACGCCGCCGGCTCCCGGGCCCAGGAAGCCCCCGAAGAAGAAGCAACCGCCCAGGCGTGGGCGAGCGCCGCACGTGAAGCCTTCTGCGACGGCTACGCCTCAATTGCCAGCGACCCACGCACCGGAGCTAACGCACTTGTGCTGCGCGCTCTGGAACTAGACAAAGCCCTATACGAGGTCGTGTACGAGACTCGGAACCGACCAGCCTGGGTGAGCATCCCCACCGCTGCGGTCGAACGTCTCGCGTCACGACCATCTACCCCTGAAGAAGGGAACAACACCGTGACGAGCAGCTCTGAGCAGTCCAAGAACGGCGCACCTTGCGCCGGTGACACCCGAGTCACCGACCCCGACGGCGCGCTACCAGTCCCCACACACGAACTCGACCTCCTAATCCGCGGCGGCCACGGCGACCCCCACGGCGTCCTGGGCCTGCACCGCCACAATGGCGGCGTCACCTTCCGAGCCCTGCGCCCCGACGCCCGCACCGTCACCGTAAAACTTCCCGACGGTTTTTCAGCCCCGATGCGTCACGAACACGAAGGCGTATGGGTTACCCACATTCACGGCACTGACGTCTCCGACTATCGCCTCGATGTCACCTACAGCGACGGACAGGTCCACCATCAGGATGACCCTTACCGTTTCTGGCCCACGCTGGGCGAAATTGACCTACACCTCATCGGGGAAGGACGCCACGAAGAACTGTGGCGAGTGCTCGGCTCGCACATCCGCCGCTACGAAGGCGGCCACATGGGCGACGTACAAGGAACCAGCTTCGCTGTGTGGGCTCCCAACGCCCGCGCGGTGCGCGTAGTCGGCTCCTTCAACAACTGGGATGGCCGCGCCCACCCGATGCGTGTCCTTGGTGGCTCCGGCGTATGGGAACTGTTCATCCCCGACGTCGGTGAAAACACGACGTACAAATACGAAATCTGTGGCGAAGACGGCTACTGGCGCGCCAAAGCCGACCCCCTGGCACGGGCCACCGAAGTACCACCTCTGAACTCCTCAGTTGTTACCCAATCCCACTACACGTGGAACGACGCAGAATGGATCGCCCAGCGCGAAGCCGTTGCTGATCCTCATAACATGCCGATGAGCGTCTACGAATGCCACCTCGGCTCGTGGCGTCAGGGGCTCAGCTACGTCGATGCGGCAGATGAACTCGTGAAGTACGTCAAAGATCTGGGCTACACGCACGTGGAGTTCCTCCCACTAGCGGAGCACCCTTACGGGCCAAGCTGGGGGTATCAAGTCACCGGCTACTACGCCCCCACATCTCGCTTCGGCACACCAGACGAATTCCGTTACCTGGTCGATGTTCTTCACCAAAACGGCATCGGCGTCATCATGGACTGGGTACCAGCACACTTCCCCAAAGATGCCTTCGCGCTGGGCCGATTCGACGGAAAGCCGCTCTACGAACACCCCGACCCTCGCCGTGGCGAGCACAAAGACTGGGGAACCTACATCTTCGACTTCGGTCGCCCGCAGGTACGTAACTTCCTCGTCGCCAATGCCTGCTACTGGATCGAAGAATTCCACGTCGATGGGCTGCGAGTCGACGCCGTCGCCTCGATGCTGTACCTGGATTACTCTCGTGCCGAAGGTGAATGGGTGCCGAACGAGTTCGGCGGGCACGAAAACCTCGAGGCAGTCCAATTCCTGCAGGAAACGAACGCAACCCTGTACCGACGCTACCCCGGCGTAGTCACCACCGCCGAGGAGTCAACCAGTTGGAGTGGTGTCACCAAACCGACCTATGCCGGCGGCCTAGGTTTTGGTTTGAAATGGAATATGGGCTGGATGCACGACACCCTCGGCTATGCCTCGCTACCACCAGTGAACCGGCAGCACAGCCACCACCAGATCACGTTCTCCATGGTGTACCAGTACAACGAGAATTTCGTTTTGCCGATCAGCCACGATGAGGTCGTGTACGGCAAGGGCTCGATGCTGCGCAAGATGCCTGGCGATCGGTGGGAGCAGCTCAGCGCGCTACGGGCCTACTACGCCTACATGTGGTCGCACCCAGGTAAGCAGTTGCTTTTCATGGGTCAGGAGTTCGCTCAAGAAAGCGAGTGGGCCGACGGGCGCAGCCTTGACTGGTGGCTACTGGATCAGGCCCCACATTGGCAGATCCACAAACTCATCAAAGACTTGAACCACCTGTACACCAGCCGTCCGGCTTTGTGGGAGGTCGATCACGACCCGGCAGGGTTCCAGTGGATCGATGCGAACGACTCCTCTGGAAACACGCTTTCGTTCCTGCGCTACGGCGATGAAGACACTCAAGCGCGGCGACCGGTCGTTGCTTCAGTGGTGAACTTCTCGAGCATGGAGCACCACAACATGCGGATCGGGTTGCCTCATCCGGGTGCGTGGCGCGAAATCCTCAACACGGACTCCACCGAGTATGGCGGCGCTGGTGTAGGCAACTTGGGCCGGATTGAAGCCGGACCGGTGCCGTGGCATGGGCAGCCGTACTCGGCGACGATCACGATCCAGAAGATGTCTGCGGTCTGGTTTGAGCCAGAAGACCAAGATGAGGGGCACACGCCTGCATCGTTGGAGGTGCGTGGAGCTGCACGCCCAGAGTTGTCGAACTCTCCAGTGGTGGAAGGCGAAGTTGTGCGCAGTGACCTGTCTGAAGCTGATCTGCGCGCCCCTCGTGTAGGTCGTTCAGCCGGTTCCTCCGCGCGCGGAGCAGAGCCTGAACAGGCCCCATTGGGCTGGCCTGAGGAGAAAGGCTCGAAGCGTAACTGAGGCTCTCGTTTTTAAAGCAGTGGGCGTGTTGCTGGCACCTGTAATTGGCGCCAACGACACGCCCGCTGTCACATATACCCAGGAAATGCCTAGAGCTTCAACACTTTTCAAATAAACAGAGGGGCTGATTATCGGAACCCACGGCTGCGTGTGCCAGCCCACACAGCCACCCACACCCGGTACGTTCCGCATGCCGAAAAAATTTCGCCCCTCGTCGCCTCACGGTTGACACCGGGACCAGACCTGACAAGGAACCCACTGTGCCTGCCGTCCGCAAACTTGCTTGCACTCTGCTTGCCACCACCCTCGTCGTTGCACATGCCAATGCCTCATCAGCCGACGAACACGACATCCCCGGCACCGCCGGGGCCAAAACCGTCACCGGCGCCGCTGAACCGCCACGCCCCGCCTTCTACGAACCTCCGGCCTCCATCACAGGCAAGCCAGGCTCTGTGATCCGTTCCGAAGCCGCCGACACAGTCGCTGACCCACTCAAAGTGCACGACAAAAACTTCACACACCGCCGGGTCATGTACACGACCAAAGACCGCCAAGGACACTCCATCGCCGCCACCGGTCTAGTGATCGTGCCCAAAGCACGCTGGGTTGGCCCGGGCAAAAAACGCCCACTCATCGTGCACGCACCAGGCACCCAAGGCACCGGCGACCGATGCGCTGCCTCCCGCCAATTCCAGAAATTCAGCCAGTACGAAATCCTCTTCATGAAGGACCTTCTCCTACGTGGCTACGCCATCGCTGTCCCTGACTATCAGGGCCTCGGCACACCAGGAACACATACGTACATGGTCCGTGGTGCACAGGCACACGCCGTGCTCGATATGGCTCGTGCTGCCCGCTCCATGGAGCTTCCCGGCATCGACAGCTCCACTCCCATTGGCCTCAACGGATATTCCCAAGGCGGTGGAGCCGTTGCTGCGGCAGCAGAACTTGCTCCTGAATACGCCCCCGAACTGGACATTAAAGGTGTAGCTGCCGGCGCTGTCCCAGCAAACCTGGCTACCGTAGCAGAAAAGATCGACGGTGGACCGTACGCCGCATTTGGCCTGTACTCGGCACTTGGTTTGTTCAGCTCCTACCACCTCGACCCCAAAAAATACGTCAACGATAAAGGGATCGACCTGCTCAAGAAAGCCGAAGACCACTGCACGCTGGAGCTGAAAACATTCAAAAACCTCGACACCGCCAAGTACACCCAGACCGGGAAAAAACTGACATCGTTCTTTGACACCGCCCCGTTGAAAGACGTAATCGAAGACAACCGCATCGGTCGCCGCACCCCGAAAGCACCCGTTTTGATCACACACGCACGCGGTGACGATGTCATCCCTTACGCGGTGGGTAAGCAGCTCGCTAAAGATTGGTGCTCCCGCGGCGGCGATGTGCAATTCCGCACCCACTTGGATGGCATGCACGCTTTGGGGGCATTCCCACACGCCGCAGCCGCCCAATTGTGGTTCGAGGGAAGGTTCGCTGGGAAAGCGAACCAGCGCAGCAACTGCAGCTCTTTGAAGTAGCAGCCAAGCCTTACACCAGCAGGAGGGTGGCCAACTTTGCCCGATTTGGCCACCCTCCTGCTGCACAACTGGCCTTGGCGGGTGAAAAGATTCTCGTATGGCTATCAACCGCGCTGGACAGCTTGCTGACCCCTCAGACCTCATCGACATTGCCGAAATCGTCACTGCTTACTACACCCGCATCCCGGACGCCGCTAACCCTGACCAACAGGTCGTTTTCGGCACTTCAGGCCACCGCGGAAGCAGCGTAAAAACCTCCTTCAACGAACAGCACATCCTGGCCACCACCCAAGCCATCGTCGACTACCGCACCGAACAGGGGTACGACGGCCCTTTGTTCATTGGCCGTGACACCCACGCTCTGTCTGAACCAGCCATGACAAGCGCACTAGAAGTACTCGTCGCCAACAACATCACCGTCATGGTCGATGCCGAAAACGGCTACACCCCCACGCCAGCGATCTCTCACGCCATCCTGCGCACAAACAAAGGAAAAATCGGTGGTGTCACCGACATGCCAGCCCACACCGGGTTGGCTGACGGAATCGTCGTCACGCCCAGCCACAACCCGCCCACTGACGGAGGGTTCAAATACAACCCGCCCCATGGCGGCCCCGCCGACACCGATGACACGACCTGGATCGCTAACCGTGCTAACGCCTACATTGCCAAGGCCCTTGATGGCGTGAAACGAGCACCACACACGCAGGTCACCGCGCACGTCACGCCTTATGACTTCAAAGGCATTTACGTTGCCGATCTCGAAAACGTCATCGACATGGACGCGATCAAAACTTCAGGCATCCGCATCGGTGCTGACCCCCTGGGCGGCGCCGCTGTAGCGTACTGGGCCGCTATCGGTGAGCACTACGGCCTAAACATTGAAGTGGTCAACCCTCTGGTCGATGCCACGTGGCGCTTCATGACCCTGGACTGGGACGAAAAGATCCGCATGGACTGTTCTTCTCCTGCGGCAATGGCTTCTCTCATCGCCATGAAAGACGCCTACGACATCGCTACCGGTAACGATGCCGACGCAGACCGACACGGCATCGTCACCCCCGACGCCGGATTGATGAACCCCAACCACTTCCTCGCCGTAGCAATCCAATATCTCTATTCACACCGTCCCGGGTGGTCAGCCAATGGATTCGTCGGAAAAACGCTTGTCAGCTCGGCGATGATCGACCGGGTTGCAGCCGCGCTGGGCCGCGAACTGGTCGAGGTACCGGTTGGATTCAAATGGTTCGTCCCTGGACTTCTCGATGGATCAGGCCCCTTCGGAGGAGAAGAATCCGCTGGCGCCAGCTTCCTACGATTCGACGGAACTGTCTGGACCACTGACAAAGACGGCATCATCCTGGCCCTGCTTGCCAGCGAAATCCGCGCAAAAACAGGTAAGAGCCCTTCCGAGCACTATGCCGAGCTCGTGGCCACACATGGCGAGCCTGCCTATGCCCGTGTTGATGCTCCCGCGAACCGCGAACAAAAAGCCACACTGAAAAACCTCTCGGCTACCGATGTGACCGCTGAACAACTCGCTGGTGAGCCAATCATTGCCAAACTCACCGAGGCACCCGGCAACGGTGCCCCCATCGGCGGCCTCAAAGTGATGACCGAATCTGCATGGTTCGCTGCCCGTCCTTCTGGCACTGAAGACGTCTACAAAATCTACGCAGAATCCTTCAAAGGCCCTGACCACCTTGCCCAGGTACAAGAAGAAGCAAAGAGCGTCGTCGCAGCAGCTCTAGGCAGCTAACAACATATGTGTTGGGGGGCAGCCTCCCTAGATACTTCAGGAGGCCGCCCCCAACACATATGAACCGATGATGTCGATACTGATCAGACGTGCGAGAACTGGGTCTGTCCTGCAAAACCACCAGTGGGTGCCGCGCCGAAGGCGTTGTGACCAGCTGTACCACGACGTGCCGCGAGAATCCCGAAAACAACCGGGCCCAGCAGCGGAATCAGTTGGATAAGCAACCACCAGCCAGAACGTCCTGTGTCATGCATGCGGCGAGATCCGACCGCTAGCATGGGAACCAGCAGCACCAGGCTCACCACATTCCCCAACGGTCCTAGCGCCGTGAGCTCAGATGCCGTGAACGGGAAAAGCACTGCATCAATCAGGGTCGTGACAAACATTGCCGCGACTCCAAAAGCGAAAAACCACCAGTACTCGCTACGACGAGCACGGCCAGAGAAAACGAAGAACTGCCGCAAGCATGTGACGATGGCCTCACCAGGTGTAAGAGTGTTCATGCAGATCAGCCTGGCCGCTGGGATCGTCGCCGTCCCGTTCTCCCACAGCTGCGCAAGGGTTGTGGACAACACCGCACATCGTGCACATCCTCACCCCAACGGCAGAGACACCACCGAGGCCCCACCAACTACCGACTCACCTGAAACTCTGCTGCTCTTGGCCGGTACAGCCCGAGCGTGCGGCTGCCGCAGTCCCTCAACCACCCCTACTCCCCCACCAACTACCCTTACCGACGCCAATGCAGCCAACACCAAAGCATCGCTGTCCCGGTGCACCACCGCTGCCGCTAAATCACGAACAACATGCCCGCACGAGCGAGCCACACCACCGCTTCCCTGCACCGCTCCACCCTGTGCACATTCCAGCCGCCCCTGACCACGCGCCTGCGCAAACACACCCCGCACCGCACGCGAAACATTTATTCCTGGCTCCACAATCCGACGGGCAATTGTCGCCCCTGCAACAGCTGTTACAGACGCCCCCGCACGACGGCACGACAACACAAAACTCTCATCGACTTCCCGTGCCGTACCGCACTGCGGGTCAAACCAGGGCCCACCTTTAGCCCGAAAAACATCCGCCCGCACAGCCACATTCACTAGCCCCATGCCAATCCCCGAAGGCCAGGTCCACCTGCCCCGCATGTCATCATCAACCACTAGCCGATCCCACCGCGCCGCCCGCGCAGGCAGCTGGCTCACCACTGCCCCGCGCACCACATCACCCGAGCATTCCAACGCCGCATCCATCGCCGACAACCACCCGGCACGCACGTGGCAATCATCACTAAGAAAAATCAGCCACTCCACCGCAGGGAACCGCCGCAACACTGTCCGAACCTGGGCATTCCTCACCCGTGCCGGAGCTGTATGCCGCAACCCCACCACACCACCAGCCACCCCAGCCAAGGCTTGCTTCGTCACTCGAGCCGTCACCACCTCAGCCGACTCATCTGCAACCAACACCGCAAACCGTCCCGGCTGCGCTGAGGCCTGAATCTGCTCCGCCAAGCCACGCAACAACACCGGCAACCGTCCAGAAGAACGCTGCGTAGTTACCGCAACGACCACACGGACAGCACGATTCGGACTTACAGGCATGGGGCACCTCAGCAAAAGAACACGTCCGACCAGCACCGACATGCCAGTCAGCCCCCACCGTCCATGCTAGAAAGCCAGCTCTTCCTCCCCCGCTTCAGACACGCACTGAGATACAAAAAGACGGGCGCGCCAGCCACACTTAGCTGCACGCACCCGCCAAGGGGCAAATGTACTTTTCCCCAATCAGAACAGCGCAGCCATCAACGCACGCCGTGCCTTCAACACCCGCTCATCACGGGAACCAACAACCTCAAACAATTCCAGCAACCGGGCCCGCACCGCATCGCGCTCGTCCTCAACCGTGACCCGAATCAGGTCAATCAACCGCGCGAACGCGTCTTCAACATGACCACCAGCCACATCAATATCCGCAACCGCGAGCGCTGCCTGCACATTCTTGGGGTCTTCGGCGGCTGCTGCCCGCATCGCGGCAGCATCGACTGTGGCTAGGCGTTCAAGCAGGCCTACTTGGGCCATTCCTGCGGTAGCTGCAGAATCTTTGGGGTTTTGCTCCAGTGCCTTAGCGTAGGCGGCACGAGCGGCGGCATAGTCGCCTGCTTGGATTGCGTCGAATGCTTCTTGATGCAACGGCGGGAGCTCTTCGGCCGGGGCTGCGCCAGTGCTTTCTGCTGCTTCAATACGGCCGGTCACTCCGTTTTGAGCCGCAACCGTCAACAATTCGTTCACCATCGGGGCAAGCTGTGGGGCAGGCTGCACGCCAGGGAACAACGGAATCGGCTGCCCAGCGATCACTCCGAAAGTCATCGGGATCTGCTGGGCCTGGAAAGCCTGTGCCACTGCCGGGAACGCGTCAACATCAAAGGCCACCACCCGCAGCCGTCCCTGCACTGTGGAAGCCGCTGCGACGGCTTGCTCCACCGCCTGTTCAGTTTCCGGGCGAGAAGCCGAGTACAAGACGAACAACGCCGCAACATCACGGGTTCCCAGGACAAGCTCCTGGAATGTTGCTTCCGTACCGTTCACACGCAACGCGGCCGCGCCACCTTCAGTGGGTGCCTCAGTAGAAGCCGCAGGCGTCCCCTGCCCCAATGACGACAAATCAACAGCGCCGCGCATAGCGCCGGACGAGAAGGAAGGAGTGCTCATGGACACATTCTCTCCTACAGGTCACCTCTGATGCGACCTTCGCTATCAACTGTGGCGCACCGATATCCCCGAAACACAATGATTGAAAAGTCACACGCAGCTAACTAACGAGACCCGCCGTACAGGAGGCACCTCGTCTTTACAGTGGACCCATGACTGCAACTACATCCGGCCTTTTCACCCATATCGACCACGTGGGCATCGCTGTGCGTGACCTCGACGAAGCAATCCGCTTCTACGAGGACAAGTACGGGATGAGGATGGTTCACCGCGAACAGAACGAAGAGCAAGGCGTCGCCGAAGCAATGATGGCTGTCGGGGACTCCACCTCCTGCATCCAGCTCCTAGCCCCCCTGAATGAAGACTCCACCATCGCCAAGTTCATCGGGAAAAACGGTGTCGGCATCCAACAGATGGCCTACCGCGTCGAAAATATCGACGACGTGTGTGCCACGCTGCGCGAGCGCGGGCTACGCCTGCTCTACGACACTCCCAAAACCGGTACCGCTGGCAGCCGTATCAACTTCATCCACCCCAAAGACGCTGGTGGTGTCCTCGTCGAGCTAGTCGAACCAGCTATCGGCGCGCACTGAAAGCACCCCACAAACACTCTCTGCGGTCGCCCCCCTCTACACGGGGCTGGCCGCAGATGTATACGCACGCCCGGCACCTCGCGGTAGAGCGCGTTGATCTCCTTAGCGCACAGCGCCACCAGGGCGCCGACGGTTGCGGGCCCGCCAGCAACTGGTGTGCCAATGACGCCGATCCTCGATTCCCCCGAAACTGACGAAATCATCAGCAGGCCAAGCCACCACGTGCGGCACGCCCGAAAACCATTGCTGACATCCCGGGCACAAATACGTTCTTCCCGACGCCGCCACGGAACGAACATTCCATAACCCGTCCGGGTGCTGCTCACTCTTGGTAAAACCACCCAACGCCCGCCCCACACCAATCGGACGAACATCATCACGGCGACGGTTGTGGCGAGGCATACAGGTATTCTCGCAGGGGGCCACAAGCTTCTTCCAAGACCTAAAGAGATCATTGGACAGGAACGCCCCCTCCACCGTTTCATCCCTGAGAGGACCCCACCTGTGAGCAGCCAGCCGACCCGACGTGACATTCTCCGCGGATCCGCACTCGGCGCTAGCGTCCTCACTCTCGCTGCCTGTTCCACCCCACAGCAGAGCTCCCCAGCCACCACAACCACCAGTAACACCCCCAGCGCACCAGCGACTACCGGCGCACCCAATTCAGGGCCTGCCCCCGTTACCTTCGGCAAGCTCCACGCGCTAGCCCACGTAGACAACAAGCGTCTGCGGCTGCACACCACCTCCGGGGACATCCTCTTCTGGGGTGGGGCCACTCTCACCGGTCATATTCCCGGCAGCCGAACTGGATACCTCACCGGTACTGCAGCGCACTATCGCCGCTGGTACCAGCAGATGCACAACTTCGGCCTACACTTCATCGTTTTCAACCGCTTGCACCCCGCAGCTGCCTACGCCGAGCTAGCCCGCCACAACACCGAAAACCCACAATCCCCGCTTTATCTCATTCAGGTACTCTCCCGCACCGACAGCGACGAAATCCTCGTCGTCCCCGGCTCTCCTGAACCCCCAGCCACCAGCCGCAACAACGACGCCCGCAACAGCACCAGCAACGCTGACGAAGAACCCCCCAGCCTCGACGAGAACACCACCAGCAAACTCGACGACCACGCACAACACCTCATCCACGCTCTGGCCGGCAAAGACGAAAAATACGACACCGACGTCACCTCGTGGCTAGCAGCAATCTTGCTCGACCTGCACTGGAACGCAGACCAACTCGCCCAAGCAGACCGTTCCATCCCTAAACCCAAACCCTTCGCCGGCACCTACATCACCTCCAGCAAAAACAGCACCACCACCGAACATTGGGCAGCCGAACGCCTCGAACACATCGCCACCCTCCTGGCCAAACTCAACCGCACCATCCCCCTGGCCATCATCGGCCGCCCCGAAAGCGACCCCCTGCGACGTCCCAATATTGCGGTGGCCCCTAACGGCTCGCTCACCGCCACTCCCACCCCTAGCGCCACCCCAACCCCCACTAACTCACCCACCCCCAGCAGCACCGCCACCCATCCGCCAGCTCCCACCGGCACCGACCTGCGCCCAGACCACATCGCAGCCACCAGCGACTGGCCCGGCGGAACCTTTGCCTACTACGACGCCCCGCCCTACCGCCCCGAATTCATCACCGCAAACGAAAACTACGGCTCCGACCCTGACCCCTACCTGGCCTACATCCGCGAACTCCAAAAATCCATCGACGGCCCCCTCGTCCTTGGCGGACTCGGTGTCAGCAGCTGCATCGGATCTGGATTCCCCGGATCAGCAGGCCGAAGCCAGGGCTACCACAACGAAAAACACAAATTCGAAATCGACAGTTCTCTCGTCGAACAGCTCGCCTCTGGCGCGCTCAGCGGCGCAATCATGAGTAACTGGCACGACGACTGGTCAGCAGCAACCTGGAACACCGCCAACCGTGCTGCCTTCATCGACCGCACCGAACGTCCCATCATCGACCACGACCCCCTCACCGCAGACCAATGGCTGGGCATCGTCGCTCTGGATCCTCGCCGCGCAGGTGAACGCGTCGTTCACAAAGCCCCCAAAGCCGGCCTGCAACGCGTCCTAGTCGACCACGACGCCTCCTGGCTCTACTTCACCCTCGAATTCGCAGGACGCATCACCTCACCGGTCGAAATCGGATTCGACCTACTCTCCAACGGTGGACTACGCCTACCCGGCGGAAGCGGAGAACCCATCCACGACGTAGCCATCCGCACCGTCCCCACCATGAGCACCACCTACCTGCTTATCCGCCAAGTCCTCGACCCACTCCAGATCGATGGACTCCCCCTACTGGCCATTCCCAACAGCGCCCACATCGGCTGGAACATGCAGCGCATCCTGCGATCCACCGCAT
Source organism: Dermatophilus congolensis (assembly GCF_900447215.1). Taxonomy (NCBI): domain Bacteria; kingdom Bacillati; phylum Actinomycetota; class Actinomycetes; order Micrococcales; family Dermatophilaceae; genus Dermatophilus; species Dermatophilus congolensis. Next base: position 355,647 of record NZ_UFYA01000001.1, on the reverse strand, counting down.
CACTGGCCGCGCTGGACAAAAACAACGACAACGACAACGAAACCGACCAACAACGCCGCGAGCGCCTCGCCAAGCTACGTTTCCTCGACGCCGGCGACCTCATCCTCGGCTCCTGGAACCCAAAGGACTCCGACTTCGATAGCCGCGCCACCTGGCACATGGCCCGCCCCTCCTCCGACGGCCCGGCCATCCTGCGCTACCGCCTGCCCTGGGGCCTACTCGACATGCTCGACGCACCACGACGCCTAGCATTCAACCCCACCAACCGGGACGAAAACCAAGTGCCCGTCAAAGCCATGACCATCACCATCGAATCGAGCACCCCAGGCAGTCCCGTTTCTTTCCCGCTGCCCATCCCCTCGTGGTCCGCTGCTCGCTACACCGAACGCGTCAAAAAGGGAGCAAAACTGCTCAGCGAAGTGTTCACCAACGCAGCCACCCCCGTCGAACGCCTCACCAGCCCGACATCCACCCCCACTCCCACCTCAAAGCGGTAGCCTGCCCGAGTGCGCCTCGTCATCGCGAACTGTGCCGTCGACTATGTCGGCCGCCTCAACGCCCACCTTGCCCTCGCGCCACGACTTCTCATGGTCAAGGCCGATGGCTCCGTCCTCGTCCACAGTGACGGCGGCTCCTATAAACCCCTCAACTGGATGTCACCTCCCTGCACACTGACCGAAAAAGACCCTGAACAGGTCGAACGCGAAGCAGGAATCACCCGGATTTGGGTGGTGAATCACAACAAGACCGACGACTACCTCCGCATCAAAATCGCCGAGATCCTTTCCGACACCTCTATCGAACTAGGTGTCGACCCTGGCCTGGTTAAAGATGGAGTGGAAGCCCACCTACAAGAACTCCTCGCTGCCAATATTCACTTCCTCGGCGAGGGACACACCCTTGTTCGTCGCGAATTCCCTACCGCCATCGGCCCGGTCGATATCATGGCTCGCGATGCCAACGGACAATCCGTCGCCGTAGAAATCAAACGACGCGGCGAAATTGACGGTGTGGAACAACTCACCCGCTACCTGGAACTGCTCAACCGAGATCCACTCCTGACCTCGGCTGGACCTGTACTGGGTGTCTTCGCTGCACAAGAAATCAAGCCTCAGGCACGCACACTGGCCACTGACCGCGGAATCCGCTGTCTCATCCTGGATTACGACCAGCTGCGCGGCATCGACGACTCTTCTTTCCGACTTTTCTAGCCCCAGAAAGGCCCTGCCATGACAGGCGTCGCGATCGCTGCCCCTTCACCAGCGGCGGTCGAAGCCGCCACAGCCGTATCCGCAGATGGCGGCAATGCTGTCGATGCAGCAATCGCCGCCGTCTGCGTGGCTACCGTCACCGAATTCGGGATCACCGGCCCCATGGGCGGCGGATTCATCAACGTATGGCAGCCCGGCCACGAACCTGTCGTAATTGATGCCAACGCCGAAATGCCCGGTCGAGGTATTACTGCTGACCGCCTCGGCCGCGGCCTGCGGCGCTTCGACTTTGACTATTTCGGACCTGTCACCCTCTACGGCGGACACGCAAGCGTAGGAACACCAGGGCTGTTCGCTGGTCTGGGCCATGCGCATCGCAGGTGGGCGCGGTTACCGTGGCACGCCCTGATCAACAACGCCGCCGTCGTCGCCCGAGATGGCTTCCCTCTTGGAGCTTCCGCAGCGTTCTGGCTCGACCGCGCGGCGGATCATCTTTTTGGTTGGAACGCTGAATGCGTTGATTACATTCGTCAAGCACCCGACCGCAGCCGACCAGTCGCTGGGCAAATCATGCGCTCAAGTAACCTGGCGCGTAGCTTCGAAACCATCGCCCGCGATGGCGTATCTACTCTCTATACCGGCGAGATCGCCCACGTCATCACCGAGGACATGGCAGCCAACGAAGGCCTCATCAGTTGGGAAGACCTCGCGGCCTACCGCGTGATTGAACGTCCTGCCCTACGCGCCCGGATAGGCGAATACGACGTCGCTACTAACCCTCCCCCATCGATTGGTGGACCGGTCTTAGCCGCGTGTCTACGCACGTTAGAGCACCGCCGCACCGGCGATCGGATCAGCGCAGCAGACATCATCGAAACCTTGCGCCTGGTTTTGGGGTACCGGTGGTCTGTCATCGACCTCGCCGAAGACCTCACTGAGGCCGGATCAGAACTTATTCGGCTCCTCGATGAGGCTGGTCCCCAGCGGCTTTCTCTGTTGTCATCATCACCAGATACGGTGCATGTTTCGGTCGTCGATGCCGATGGCATGGCGTGTTCCATCACCACATCGTGCGGTTACTGCTCGGGATACATCGCGCCAGGCACCGGGCTCATGTTCAACAATGCTCTGGGAGAAGCTGAGCTGAACCGACGTGGATTTCACAGCATGCCTCCGGGGACCCGGATCGCCTCGAACATGGCCCCTACCACGGCCCACACCGATGCTGGAGCTGTTCTTGCTGTGGGTTCTCCAGGAGCGGACCGGATTACGACAGCGCTGTTCCAGGTAATTGCTGCTCTGGCTTTCGATAAGGCTTCTTTGCAGGAGGCTATCGTGCATCCGCGTATCCATCTCGCGGCAGAGGCAGAAGGTGTCGTGCTTCGACTGGAGGCGCACCCTGCAGCTGAGAAAGCAGCCCAGGCATCAGGGCTGCCGGTAATCCTTTCTGAAGGATTAACCATGTACTTCGGTGGTGTGGGGGCCGCTGCCCGTGACTGTGACGGGATTCTTCACGCTGTTGGGGATCCGCGCAGGCAAGCAGCCACTGCCGTTCACCTGTGAGGGGTAACGGTCTGGGTGCGGAAGTGCAAGACTCCTGCCATGGTCAATATCACGCGTGTTTACACCCGTACCGGCGACGACGGCACCACCGCATTGGGCGATTTTTCTCGTGTTTCTAAAACGGATGTGCGCTTGGCTGCCTATGCCGATGTCAATGAGGCGAATGCAGCGATCGGGATGGCTATCGCTGCCGGTGAGCTTGATGAAGATGTTCGTGAGGTGTTGCTGCGGGTACAGAATGATCTCTTCGATGTAGGGGCAGACTTGTGTAATCCTCTGGCCTCGGCGTACGAGTTCGAACCGTTGCGGGTAAAAAGTGAATGGATCACTGAGCTTGAAGCGGACTGCGACCGGTTTTTGACCAGAACAGAGAAGCTTCGTTCGTTTATTTTGCCGGGCGGGTCAGTGGGAGCGGCCTATCTGCATGTGGCAACAACAGTAACCAGACGTGCAGAGCGGTCAGTGTGGGCTGCGATTGAATCGTATGGAACCCAAGCGTCTTCGACCGATCGGCATGCGGAAGATCATGTGCCTGGTGGCGTCAACATCTTGACAGCGCACTATCTGAATCGACTGTCCGATTTGCTGTTCGTACTAGCCCGGGTTGCCAACGTCGATCACGGTGGCGATGTGTTGTGGAAGCCTGGTGGCGGCCGGGATCAAGCTCCAAGCCACTGATGGAGAGACCGTCAGTATTCTGCGCGCCGGTCCAGGGGTGGGGAGGATTCTGCCCAGGAGCGTAGTGCTTTATAGGACTCTGCGGGGATGACTACCTCAAAGGTGGTGTCATCCCCATCGATGGGCATTCCGGCGCAGCGGACGAGCCGAAGATCGGGTTGACTGGATAGAAGCCAAGGGGGCGCTGCTGGGGCCACCTCGACTTCAGTGAGTTCGACTGTCGGGCGAAGCCATCGGTGGGCAGGAGTGGTGGTGAACCCGACAAGGGGGTACCAGTCGAGGGTGCGTGCGGACAACGCGAGAAGCCCGGATTGCCATCGGTCGGTGCTGGCGAACCGGATAGCTCCGATGTTGATACCTGAGTGGCGAGAGATGAGGTGACGACGGATCAGGAGCGCGATCAGAAAGAGGAAAGGGAGGAAGAAGACCGCGAGGATCAGGAGCTCGATCAAGCTCAGACCCATGTCGTGCACCTTTCCCGGCAGGATGGGTCTGGGACGATCAACGACGCGTTGTGATGGTTGCGGTGTCTACAGCGATGGTGACGATGTTGTCATCGACGGTGACGAATCCGCCGTCGCAGTCAGCGGTGAAGGAAGTTTTGTCAGTTCCGGTGATATGGACTTCGCCATGGCCAAGTGAAGCCAGGACTGGGGCGTGGCTGGGAAGGATTCCCATGGGGCCTTCGTCGGCGGGGACAGTGACCTTTGTGGCTTCGCCGTCCCAAACCTTGCCGTCGGCAGCGACGAGGGTGACGTTGAGTGCAGACACGGAGGACCTCCTGGGTGGGGCGGCGGTGGGGCGTCGGTACGGTGGCTGCTTTCCCCGGCGCGGTGGGCCGTGTCGGGGTGGGCGTGAGTTGTGGGAAGTCTACGTCAGTGAATTGCCCACTGGGGCGGTTTCCCCCGGGGGCGGGTGGGGTGTGGCGTGGGTGGCGGTGCGGTAGCGGCGTGGCTGGTCGTGTCGTGGGGTGGGGGTGTGCTCGGATGGGAGAGAGTCGGTCTCGTGTTGTGCTGCCTGTGGTGGTGCGCTGGGTGGGCGAGAGGGTTGTCGGCGTTATCTGAGGAGTTGCGTTGTCTTCGTGTCCGTTGATTTCGATCGTGGTGCCGTTGTTTAACTCGGAAAGGACGATCGGGGGGACGTTGTCGAGTGCGTTGACGCAGACGTATCCGCGGGTGGAGGTGATTGTTGTCGATGACGGGTCAACTGATGATGGGGCTCGAATTGTTGAGGGCTTTGGGCCGGCGGTGCGGTTGGTGCGCACGGAAAATCGTGGGGTGTCGGCGGCGCGTAATCGGGGTATTGCGCAGGCCCAAGGTGAGTTTGTGGCGTTGTTGGATGCTGATGATTATGCGTTTCCGGGGTATGTGCAGGGGATGTATGACGCGTGGGTGGCTGCTGGTGGTGGGCGTCGGTTTGTGACGTCGGAGGCGTTTGTGTTGAGTAATGAGGGGGTTTTTCCGGGCAGGAAGGTGCTTCCGGTAGGGCCGGTTGCGCCTGATGAGCAGCGTTTTTCTTTGTTGCAGCGGAATTTTGTGTCGATTTTTACGTTGTTTCCTCGGGGTTTGGTGGATGAGGTTGGGGGGTTTACGGAGGGGTTGGCGTATTGCGAGGACTATGAGTTGTGGTTGCGTGCGGTGTTGGCTGGGTGGGAGGTGGTGTTTTGTGTAGAGCCGCAGGCGATGTATCGGCGTACGGAGGTCTCGGCTTCGCGGGCTGAGGGGCGGATGCATGAGGCGTTGCGGGATATTCATCGGGGGGTGTTGGAGCGTGAGGGTGGGCGTTTGTCGGTGCGGGAGCAGCGTTTGTTGGAGTTGTCAGTGGCGTGGGGTGTGGCGGGTGTGCATGTGCGTGCTGGTGAGGTTGCGTTGGCGCAGGGTCGGGGGCGGCAGGCGCGTGCGGCGTTTGTGCGTGCGGCTCAGTTGATGCCTTCGGATCGCAGGGTGCGGTTGAAGGCGGAGTTATTGCGGTGGGGGCCGTTGCGTGGGGTTTTGGCCAGGATGCAGCGTCGTCGTCAGGTTGAGGTGGGGGATGCTGATCCGCGGTTGTGAGGCTGCGTGTTCGGTTGAGGTTGTCGCGTGCAGCTTTTCTTTCATGGGTGTTTTTCATGAAGGGGTGCATTTTTGGCTTGCGCAGCGACCTGTTTTTAATACCGCCGTATTGGCGTCTTTGGCCGTTAGGATCGGCTGCAATCACATGCCTTGAGGCACACGTGAATTCGCTGCGGTGATGTGGTCAGTTCGTGTGCGTAGGTACGGCCGGCGAGCATCTCTGGGAAGGATTCATGGCACAGCAACTCGATTCGGACGGCACAGGCTCTCCACTGGCGACAGCTGTGCGGCATTGGAAACTGCTGGTAGCTGCGACACTGGTTGGTGGGGTGGCTGGTGGAGCGGTAGGGGCGGTGATGCCTGGGGAATACACGGCGGAAACTCGTTTAGCTGTTGCTGCAGGCAGCGATAACGCTTATGCGATTGCTGGTTTTCCGGTGGCGGCTCGGGATTTAGCAAGTAACTATGCACGGTTTGTCACCAATGGCGCCTCGGATGGTTCATGGTCTCAGCCCGGCGTGTCGAAAATTACTGCCACTCCTATCCCTGAATCAGGGGTGATCCGGGTGAGCGCGACATCGCGCGATGAGAAGGCTGCGATGCAGGGCGCGGAGGCAGTGGCGAAAAAATTGTTGTCGACGGTAGATGCAGCGATGTCGACACAGAAGCCGCAGGCAGCACTGCAGGAGTATCGAAAGTTGGCTCCGCAGGTGTCGAAAGCATGGGCGCAGGTGTCGGTGGCTGAGAGCACGTTCGGTAAGAAACCCAATGCAGAGAATGCGCAGGCGTTGGCGCAGGCTCGGGCTGTGCTGGCTGAGGCACAGTTGATCCAGAACGCGCAGGGCGATAAGTACCGGCAGCGGGTGGCTGAGCCATCTCCGGTATCGCAGTTGCAGGTGATTGCGGCGCCGTCTTCATTGGGGACTAACAGCAGTTCGAAGGTCGCTTTCGGTGCGGCTGCGGGGGCTGGTGTGGGGCTGATCGTGGCGTTTGGGGTGGTGGCAGTGCGTGATTTGCGTGGTGTTCGCAGTCGTCGTAGTGGGCGCCATGAGGGGGATGGCTTAGGTAGCACTGGTGAGGGTGATGTGCAGGTGGACGGACGCTGATGGCTATAGCTGCCGTGCAGGCCGATGGTTCGGAGCATGTTTACGCTACGAGGGCGCAGGCGCGGTCATTGCGCTGGCGCAGTATTCCTGTGGCGGTCTGGCTGTTATTTGCGGGGTTGGCTGCGAATGTGTTTTCTGGCCACGCCGATGACATGGGGTTGCCGATTGGTCTGGATCGTGTGCTGTTGCCGGCAGCGTTTGTTGCGGCGTTGATGGACCGTCGGGCTCGGTGGTGGCGGTTGCGGTCGGCGCATATAGCGATGGTGGCGTTCGCAGCGGTCGCGACAGGGTCGTATCTGTCGATGCCGTGGACTGTGAGTTTGCAGTCGTTTTTTACACTGTTAGACCGGGTTTATATTCCGTTTTTGCTGTTCGCGTTTGCGCCGTATTTTTTGGGGACGGCGGCGCGGCGGGCGTTGTTTTTACGGATGTTGACGTTATTGGGCGTGTATTTGACAGCGACGACGATCGCTGAGGCGTTGGGCGCGAATTTTTTGCTTTTTCCTCGTTATATCGCGACGCATCGGGAACAGCTAGCGTCCATGGCGGCGATGTCTGAGGATGCTACGCGGGCCGGTGGGCCTTTCTTGTTTGGTGAGCCCAACGGGATGACATTAGCGATCTGTGCTTTTGCTGCCACTGTCGCAGCCCGGCATGAGCATGGCCGGTGGCGCGTAGTGGCGGTGGTGACTGCGCCGTGTGCTGTGGCTGCGCTCATCGCGGCGATGACGCGATCGGTGTGGCTTGGGACGGCGTTGGCGGTGGTGTGTGTAGCGGTGACGCGGTGGCGGTGGTTTTTATGGCTGCCGGTAGCGGCTGTTGCTGGGGTGGGGTCGTTGCTGGTGGGGGCCTGGTTGTTTCCACAGTTGGCTGCGGATGCCTCGCAGCGCGCTGGGATGTCGAGTTCATTGTGGGATCGGGTGACCACCAATGATGCGGCGATGCAGATCATCGCGGCGGAACCGTTGACGGGGGTGGGGTGGCAGCAGTTCATTCAAGTGGTGCCGGATTGGGCTCGTCAAGCGGATGTGATTCCGTTGGCAAATACGCATATCGAGGTGCATAACGTGGTGTTGTCTCGGGGCGCGGAGTTGGGTGTGCCCGGTTTGGTGTTGTTTGTACTGGCGTTGCTGTTGGGGCCTGTGGCGGCTTTGTTTCGGCGGGTGCGTGTTGATTTGGTTCCGTGGCAGTTGTTTTCGCTGTCGGTGTTTGTGGTGTGGTTTACCGTGTCGATGACCAGCCCTAACCCATATCCGTTGCCGACGTTCCTTATGTGGTTTGTGGCGGGGTTCGCGCTCGCTCTCCCGCAAGAGTCAGCTTCAGCAAAGGCGGTGGTGGCGTGAAATTAACGGAGTAGGGGTTTTATCTGCTGACTTATTTAGCCGGCGTGGCTGCCTGTCCGGTGTGTGGGTTCACTTCCCCGCCAGGTACACCTTCAGGGGCGTAGCCGAGTTGAATGACATGAACATGTTCCCAGGGAAAGTTGCGTAGTTGTTCGTAGCTGGGGGTGCCGCCGAGGATGGCTTCCCAGGGGTCTTTGCCGGTGCGTTGTTTTTCGTGCAGGCCGCTTTCAACTCCAATGGATGGCACGTCAGCAGATTCGGTAACGATGAACCCGTATTTTTGTGCGGCTTTAGCGACGGTTTTCCCTAATGGTGTGAGGTTGAGGGCATCGACATTCAGGGAAGGATCCAGGCGTAGCCGGGACCCCATAGGTGGAGCGCTACGTTCAGTGGAAGTGCCGTCGGTGCGGTTAGCCGGAACCACGATGGGCTGGGTGGCGATGCTGGTTAATCCGAGGTTCATGGCATGGGGGATGTTGCCGTTGCGAGCTTCAGCTAAAGAAATCATCGACCCGATGGTTACCAGGCCAGATGCGGAAGTGCCGTAGGGGACGGGGAAAACTCCGTTGCTGCCCGAGGCGTGGTCCAGGCGCCCTCCCCAACAAGCAGACCAAGCCCCTTCACCTTTTTTCTTCACTTGCCAGAATTCCCAGACTTGGTCGGTTTGCGGCGACCAAATGGCTAGGGCTCCGTCGTTGCCTTTAGCTGGAGTGGCATCAGCAGGGATAGGCACATTAGTGAAGTGAGCGGGGCCGTCATAAAGGCCCGGCGGGGTGCCTGGTTTCTTTTGGCAGTTGTCAAAGGTGAGGTTTGTGCGGGGTGTGTGGGTGTCGGCTACAACAAATGCCGAGTTGTAATGATCTGTGTTGAGCGGAACGAGAGATTTGTTTGCGGCGAATTGGCCGCGAATATTGTTCATGAAGTGCTGGCTGTCGGGGTCTGTGGCTGCACCGGAAATATCAACTGTGTATGGGTTGGTGTTTCCTTGCCCGAAGATCAGTGATGGGTGCGCTGTTTTTCGCTGCACGTCACTATCTGGTGAGGCAGGCGGCTGGTTCGGCGTGTGCTCTATTCCGCACGCAGCGAGCATGGACACTACTGCAGCGATACTCACTGCGCTTATCCGGTTTAGCCGAATACGTCGGTAAGGCTTGTTTTTTACGCCTGTGCCCACTGGTTCTCCTCGCGACGCGTACAGAACAATGCCGCGCCTGACGACAACCCCCTAGGCCACGTGCTCACCTGGGCGAATGCGTACGGCAACAGGTGAAAGCACCTGGAATTTTTCTTTGCAGCGCCGTTACCCGTCAGGCCACTCACCCACCGTACCGACGAACCCGGTCGCAAAACGCCCGAGTTAGGCTCGTGTCGCAGGGGCGCGTTTTTCGCTCTTGTTCGCCCTAGGGTGGATTCTGTGAGCAGTGCAAGCATCATCATTCCCGCCTATAACGAAGGCAAAGTCATTGGCCGTTGCCTTGATGCGCTCGTGAGCACTGGGATAGACACCGAGATTGTTGTTGCCGTCAACGGCAGCACCGATAACACCGCCGAGATTGCCCGCAGCTATAACAACGTCCGCGTGGTCGATATCGCTATGCCAGGAAAAGCGAACGCACTTAATGAGGGCGACCGTGTCGCACAAGCATTCCCACGTATTTTCCTTGACGCTGACATCGTCCTGGGCCCGGGAGCTTTAGCAGCAATGGTAGAAACTCTCACTACTTCTCACACACGGGTCGCTGCCCCGCAAGTTCGTTTTAATTCCGCGGGGGCCAGTTGGGCCGTGAAACAGTATTACGAGGTGTACCAACGCACTCCCTACGTCACTCAAGGCTTAATTGGCCTGGGCGTATATGGCCTTTCCCGCGCAGCTCGCAGCCGTTTCCGTCAATTCCCAGCACTACAAGCTGACGATTTATTCATTCAGCGACTTTTCGCACCTGCTGAACGCATCACCACTGCGGGGTGGTTTGAAGTGCAGACTCCCCGCACCCTTAAAGATCTTGTCCGCGTCCGCACTCGCGTAGCCCGCGGTAACGCAGTATTGGCCGCTTCTAGCCATACCCTCCCGGCAGCTGACTACAGCCCCACCACCACCTCCACATTCCGTTCTCTGGGCGACATCGTCCGCCATGCCCCGCATTTGGCTCCTGGCGCCGCGATTTACACCAGCGTCGTGACCGCCGCGCGGATACGTGCTCGACGTAGCAGCACCGCGTGGCACCGCGACGAGTCCACCCGCTGACCTTCCAGGAGTCTTGTATGCCTACCCCTGCGGTTCCCCCGACCATCCCTGATGACGCCAGCGACATTAAGGTCGCGTACCTGGTCAGTAAATATCCCGCTCTTTCTCACACGTTCATCGAACGTGAGATCGCTGGCCTACGCGCATTGGGGGCACGCATCGACACGTTCTCGGTGCGGCGCTGCCCTAATGCTGAGCTGATCTCCGCGGCGATGCGGCAGGAAGCTGCTGAAACCACAGTTCTCATTGATGAGGTACCGGCAACTTTTCCCCGTGCGCACGCTCGACTACTCACCTCCCAACCCAGCGCGTATGTGCGCACCCTGATGCGGGCAGTCACCACCGGCGAACCACACCCCAAAACCCGTCTGTGGCAAGGGTTCTATTTCGCTGAGGCGATCAAACTTCATGACCAGATGCGTGCCCGGGGGCTACGCCATGTCCACGTCCACTTCGCGAACGTTTCCGCCGATGTCGCCCGCCTAGCCGTGGCAATTGGCCGCTTCATCGACGGCCCCACCTCTGACTGGCGTTGGTCACTGACCATGCATGGCCCTACTGAATTCGAAGGGGTCGATAAAGTCGACCTGCCAGCCAAAATCCTTGATGCCGACGCAGTCAGCTGCATCACTGACTTCACCCGCAGCCAACTGATGCGGTACCTCGACCCCGCTCACTGGCACAAACTGGCCATCACGCACATGACCATCGACCCCACCATCTATATGCCACCTCCCGATGGCCGTGCTGGACGTCAGGGGCAGCCCTTACGGCTGCTGTTCGTGGGGCGCCTCGTCCCTGAAAAAGGTGGACCGCTCCTACTCGAGGCACTCACTCTGCTCAAAGAACGCGGAACTGCCGTGCAGGTGCGCTTCGTCGGAGACGGCCCCGCACGCGAACTACTCGAACGCAGCACCCGCGAGCGAGGACTAGAGCAGATGGTCGAATTCGTCGGAGCAGTGGGACAAGACGACATGATTCCCCACTATCACTGGGCTGATGTTTTCACTTTGCCCTCCTACATGGAAGGGCTCCCCGTGGTGATTATGGAAGCTCTTGCCACTGAACTGCCTGTTATCACCAGCCGTATCAACGGCATTCCCGAGCTCGTCCACGACGAGCTCATGGGGCATGTTCTCACTCCAGGGCGAGCCGATTTACTTGCCAACGCCATCGAAGATCAGGCCCACAACCCCGACCGTCGCCAGGCACAAGGACACGCCGGCCGCAAAGCCGTCCTCGACAGCTACACCATCGACTCCCAAGCCCCCGTCATGGCTGATTTTCTCCGTGCCGTCAGCCCCACCGCCGGCAAGTAACCCACCCCTGGCATGCTCTGTCGCTGAAGGATCACCGCAGCAGAAAATACCCTGCGACCCTCCCTAGCGCCTCCCCGATTAACCCTTACCTGCGCGGTACTTTCAACGCACAGAGGTTCTGTGCGCACGGTATTTGACCCTCATCTATCTGCCTGCGCGCGTTCAACGTCCCGGAGGAAACCGCATGGCTACCCCTCACACTCGCCTCGGAGACTGTCCACACCATACCGACACTAGCGACCGTCTCATCGCCACGGCGATGGCAGTCACTTTCTCTCCTCTTTTAGCTGCCCGCGCAGCTATCGCCTACGCCACCACCGGCCACGTCTATGAACAGCACCCACGGTTAGGGCGTAATCTCACCCCGATCACAATCCGATCCTTTGCAGGATCAGCACCCGGGCGTCGACTTGCTTACCTGTTGTCAGTAGCCCGAGGCGACATGTGCTTTATCGGCCCCCGCCCCCTGGACCCTGAAGACGCCGAAGCTCAACCGCGCCGCACTCCCAACATCACTCCAGGGTTCCTCTCCCCCAGCCGGTTACATGCTCGGCTCGGCATCGATTACGAACCAGAAACCCTTACCTGCCACCAGCGACTGCTGTCTAAAGATGGCATCGCTTTAACGGCCCGCTACCTCATCGCTGAAGTTCTGGGAAGTAATGGACTTGCCACCCCGGCCACATACACACAACTGGGCTTATCCATCACCAACACCACCATGGATGAAGCACTCACCTGGTGCGTGAACACCGCCCGCACCCGTCCAGCGTCCACTCTCGTCTTCGTTAATGCCGCTTGCTATAACGAAAGTGCAGAAAATCCGGCCTACGCCAGTGCCCTCCATCACGCAGACCGTATTTTCCCTGACGGCATCGGCGCCAAACTTGGGGCACGTCTGCACGGGGTTTCGCTGATCGCTAATCTCAACGGAACTGACATGTTCCCGCGACTGTGCGAACGTGCCCGCAACGAAGGACTTTCTCTTTTTCTTCTCGGGGCTCGACCTGGTATCGCCGAGGCTGTTGCCGAGAACATGACCTCCAAATTCCCTGGACTACAGATCGCCGGAACCCGCCATGGATATTTCACCTCCGAAGAAGAAACTGAGGTCATCGCAACGATCAATAACTCTGGCGCTGACATCCTCCTCATCGCTTTCGGGGTTCCGAACCAAGAGCTTTGGATTGACCAGCACCGCAAACAACTCAATGTTGGCCTTATCCAAGGCGTAGGCGGGCTTTTCGATTTCTACTCTGGCCGTATCCCTCGGGCACCTTTGTGGCTACGTGAGATCGGGCTCGAGTGGGTATGGAGGCTTGCGCAGGAGCCAGGGCGCATGTGGCGCCGATACATCGTCGGCAACCCACGGTTCTTACGCCGCGCCTGGCTCGACTCGCGCTGCACCCGGCACTGCCGTGATCACAGCACCGGGCAACGCCCTCTACTGAACTACCGCGACGAATACCCCGAAAACTAACCACCAAAGAACGGGGCATCCCCTCACAGGCTTCATACTCATCGAAGCCCTGCCACAATCTGCGCTTTCGTGGTCTTTCCTGCAGCAAACACACCTATCAACACGTTGGCCAGCGTCACGAACGCAGCAACGCCCACAAAAATGACCACTACCGCGGGAAACGGCGCACCTGGAAGCTCTGACTGCAACACGCCACTCAAAAACTGACGCAGGAAAAACGCCCCCGCGAATCCAGCAGGCGCGGCCACAGCAATAGCTGCCCCCGCGCACAGCAGACAATCCCACAGCACTATCTGACGAATATGCGACACCGTCGCACCTACCGCACGCAAAGTCGCGAACTCCGTGACACGACCCGAAGTGCGCTGAGCAAATAGCCCGGCAATAGCCATCGTGGCCAAAGCAATAACTAGAGCAACCAGACCAACAGCTCCTCCGGAATAGGCAATGAGCTGCTGACGTGCCCCTTGTCGCATCTTGCCAGCCGTCGTCACAGTCACACCAGGAAAGATCGCGAGCGCTTTCTCCATACGCTCTTGCACGTGTTCTGGGGCAGATCCTGGCGTAACGCGAATGTTCCATGAAGAAGGCGCAGTGATGCCCAGCTGTGTAGCAGTGGATGTGTCAAGGACGATTTGGTTACCCGTGGCAAAAGATGCGTACAGCCCAACTACTGGCACTGTGTTTTTCTTGGCATCAGCCTTCACCGTCACCGAGTCACCAACATTGATTTTGGCTTGCTTGGCCAATGCCACTGGAAGAACTACTCCCCCGCGTGTCAAAGCCGCTTTAGCCTGCGGCACATCTGTTCCAGTCCATGGAAGATCAGCAGCCTGGAAGTACGTCGCGGGGTCGATCGAGCGAGCAGGAACGGCTTTGTTGCCGCCACTCCAGGAAAGATCAACCTGACCGCGCGAAATCGGGGAAACCAATTCCACGCCAGGGACACGCCTAATAGCAGTAACGATGTCATCGTTACTGCTATTAGGCGTGTCCCTGGCGTGGAATTGTCGCGAAATCTGCGTCTCCATCGCTGATCCGATAGAGACAATCCCTAGCGCCAAACCGATCCCCAGCGCCACCAGAGAAGCGAAAACACCTGTCATCAGAGAGCCCAACCAATGACCGCGCATGCCGGAGGCTGACATCCACGCTGTCCACCCCAAAAACGGTGGGTGAGACACACACTGGGCCAATACCCACGCAGCGAGCAGGCCAGTAGCCACGATCACCAGCACAAAGGCCACTACCCCCGCACTGGCACCACCACGCATGTACATCACCGCTGCCGTGATGGCGCTGAGCAGACCAAGGCCTCCCAACCTCCAGGCCATACGTGAAGAAACCGGTGCCAGCGAGCCTCGAAGCGAACCGACAACTGGTGCCCGCAGCACACGCAACGCCACAACCAGCGCACTAGCAACGCTGACCAGAACGCCCCCTGCCACAGCGAGAAAAACATGCAGCGGCTCTGCCTGGAACTGTGGAACGCCAAGTTGCCCTGCAGCCGTCAACGCAGTGGTCAACCCCCACCCCAAAAGCAGCCCTAACGCAGCCCCGAAGAGTGAACACACCAGCCCCAAGAGGAAGGCTTGCGCGAGGATCATGCGCACAATCCATCCTGTCGAGGCACCCACACATCGCATGGTGCTCAAAACCGCTTGGCGGGAGCGGATCACCGCAGCGAAAGCCGTAGTCACAAGTACCAGAGCCAGCCCCACCGATGCTGCGGCACAGGCAGTGAGAATTCCCCGGACAGCATTCACCAATGGAAGAAACGTGGCGGTGGCTTGCGCCGGATCAAACACAGTCATGTGAGCTGGTAGACCAGCCCCATGCGAGGCACGCCATTGGGCAACAGAGACCCCATCCAACACAACATCAAATCGAGTAAATGCCTGCGGCGACGTTGTCGATGTCTGCGCTGCTTTCAGCGGAACGAACAGATTATCTGCGAGAAAAACTGACGTTTTAGCTTGATCAATAAGTCCAACAACCGTGAATGTTCGAGGCGCTCCCTGGGTAGCAATCGTGACTGTGCTCCCAATACCTACCCCTGACCTCTTCGCTCATGAGCTGGGAGCCAGCATCTCGTCACGATCATCGTCGGGCATTCGGCCATACACTGCTCCAGCTAATTTGTGTGCCTGCGAGAAAGGCACACCCGTCACATGCTCCCCTTTAAGATCAGTGCCCTCAGGTAGTCGGACCGAAGTAGTCAAGGTGCGGAAAGGAACGGTCTTCGCCACCCCGGGAAGTTTCTCTACATACTGCTGGTCGCTGGCATTTAACAATCCCGGAACTCCTGCCCCGGCAATCGTGACATCCCCTAATCCTTGGAATGCTTCACTCGTAGCTGCTATCTGCCGCGAAACACTACCGATACCACCTATCGTCCCCAGGAACAGTGCAACGCTGAAAACCAGAGCAACAGAAGCAATTGCGAAACGTCGTTTATCAGCAACCAGCTGACGACATCCAATGACGAAGGCGTTCAATGCGGGCCACCTCCTTCTCTGGCGCCCAGCCGCCATCGTCAAAGGTCATCTCATCGCGCACTCGCCCATCCACGAACAGCAGAACTCGGTCAGCTGCCGCCGAAGACCGCTCGCTATGGGTGACGATCACTGCGCATTGTGCTTGCCCATCATCGACGGCCTCACGCAACATCCGCATCACTTCGCCAGCTGCTTTTTGATCCAAATTTCCCGTTGGCTCGTCAGCAAGAAGAACATGAGGCTGGCTAAACAGCGCCCGCGCCACAGCGATACGCTGTTGCTGCCCACCAGACATTTCATCAGGCTTGCGACCAGCTAGCTCTTCCAACCCCACACGCGCCAACAATTCACGTGCACGACCATCCCACTCCTTGCGTCGGCGATTACCGATAATCGCCGACAACCCGACGTTCTCGGCCGCAGTGAGCGTAGGAACAAGGTGGAAAGACTGAAAAACAAAACCGATATGTTCACGACGGAACGCAGCTTTTTCGGGCTGCTTCATGGATGAGATTTCTTGACCACAAATGGTCAGCGATCCCGCGTCAATGTCATCGACTGTGCCGAGTAGGTGCATCAGAGTGGACTTACCGGACCCCGAAGGGCCCACAATCGCGACAACCTCTTTCGCAGCGACCTGAACGTTAACTCCATCGCAGGCAAGGACAGCATCACCCCCGCCGCCCTGATAGGTCTTACGCACATCGCGTGCATCAATAACGCAAGTCACCGTGTGGGTCCCCCCGGGAGAGATGGATCTAATTCCTCACATAGGTACCACCCCGTGACTGCGGCCATGCCCCTATCTGTCACATGCGACTAATTTTGGCTCGCTTCCCCGCTGAATTCACCAATTCCGCTGCCCGGCGCTGACCTTCAGCAGCCGCACGCACTTGATTACGAATAGAACGCACAAACATATGCGCCCCATGCTTAACCTCACCTGGCCGCGCTGGCACCATCCCCGAGCGCAAAATCAACGCAACATCTCCCACCGCCCCCACATTGGCCAACATCGTCGTGAAATACCGAACCGCTTGCTCTCTCTGCTCAGGAGTCAATTCATCCCGATGCTGCACAACATGCGCCCACATACGACGCATACCTTTCACCACCCGCGAGTTGTCGACAGTGATCCGGATCGGGTCATGAGGGTCAGCGAGATAGTCGACCAACACTTCACGCACCACACACACCGCCACCAACCGCGACACCCGCACATAAAACTCCCAATCCTGTTGAGCTGGCATCGTCGGATCCAACCCTCCTGCAGCAAGAAGAGCCGAACGACGCACCATGATCGCTGAGAATCCTCCTAGCGGGTTCCACGTCATCATCTCGGTAGCGATCCACCCATCCACCTGCGGAATCTGCACCATCTCTGACGTGCCATCTGGGGCGTAATGCTCAATCCCGCACCCAGCCAACCCATACTCAGGCCCGCTTGCCCGCAACATCGCCAACTGTTTCTCCAGCTTGGTTGGCCGCCACGCATCATCACTATCCAAAAACGCAACCCATTCACCTCGCGCATGCGCGATCCCGGTGCTGCGTGCCGCGTTCCCGCCCTTATTGACCTCATGCTCATAAAATCGCACCCGCGGGTCACTCACCCCGGCCATATACTCGGCCGTCCCGTCCTGCCCGTGATCATCAACAACGATCGCTTCCCAGTCTGTGAACGTTTGGGAGTACACCGACTCCAATGCCCGCTGCAACACCCCGAGCCGTTTATAGGTAGGGATAATCACTGAAACGGTGGGTGCAGCATCAGTACTGTTCCGCTCCGTTTCGTCATTGGCCGGGGTCATGAAAGCCTCCGCGTTGCCTCACGTGCGCTTCGATGCCAGGCAGCACTCGACCGCTCCTGACAGCTCTTTGCAACCACCCTCACGGTTCTTGGTTTTGATAGCCAGCCAACACAACTGTCTTTACCAACCCATGAAGATTCTTTGACTCCCCTTGTCCTGTCTATTCGCTACTGCCTTCTATGCTCGGCCCCATGCCCCTGAAGTCGATGCTCCGCTCACTAAAAAAAGAACGCCTGCCCCTGCTGCGACTCCAGGCGCGTCATCGAGACGCGTGCATCTCCACCACAGTGAAGTTTTCCGGCGATCCTGGCCAGGTACGGCTAGGAAGCAAGGTCACCATCGAGGGCCCAACAGTGGTCAACGTCGCTCAGGGCGGAGAACTCAACGGTTCTTTTCTGGAAATTGGTGACCGAACGTATATCGGCGAGTTCAATAACATCCGGTGTGCGGGGGCCCGGATCGTTATCGGAGCTGACTGCCTCATTTCGCAACACATCACGATCATTGGCACTAATCACGGCACGGCTCCAGGGACACCGATCAATACACAGCCGTGGGTGGGTGATGGAGTGGTGATTGGTGACGATGTGTGGATCGGTGCTGGCGCAGTAGTGATGCCTGGATCGCGGATTGGTGACGGGGCAGTGATCGGTGCTGGCGCGGTTGTGCGTGGCCAGATCCCCGCTGGGTGGATCGCGGTAGGTGTACCAGCCGCACCGCTTCGTCAGCGAACCTAACCGGCTATCACGTGATGACCAGTTCGTTCACCGGTCCCGGCGAGAGGTAACTGGGCGAGCGGGGATCCCCACCCACGTGGTATTCGGTTCAGTGTCAGACACAAGAACTGCGTTGGCGCCAATACTCGTCCCAGATGCCACTGTGATGGGGCCAAGGATTTTCGCACCAGCGCCGACGACAATGTCGTCCCCTAATGTGGGGCCTTCTCTGGTGTCACGAACACCAAGAACAGTTTGGTGATAGAGCGTGACATTCGCGCCGATCGTCACGCTCGGGTGAATCATCACACCGCGCAGAGCGTGCGGGATGCGCACGCCGGGCCCAATCCACACTTGGTTCGGAATCTCAGAACCGATAAACCCTTCAACCCACACAAATTTGAGGACCTGTAGCACACGACGGATTAGGAAAGCTTTCAGCCCCGGCTGCCGATGCCAGGCTCGTCCTGCTCGCAGGCAAAAAAGGGTGAGGCGTTGGGTCCAGTACGGGTTGCGGGGATAGTCGGCGGCGAGCATCGCGCGACACCACCGAACCGGGTCGTGAACGGGTTGGTCTGCAGAAAGAGGTTGGGGTGGCTCTGCGGCTGTTTTTTGTTGTGCCATCGCAGCGCTCTCCTTTAGTGGGTGCATCCCCGGAAGTACAACGTTGGCCGGGCGTGCACAGCCTAATGCGCACTCCCGGCCAACTCTGGCGGTTCGCGATGTGAATATTTGTGTCGGTTAGCGTTTCCCGTAATTGATGGGCAGTGCTTCTAGCTCTGTCCAAGGGAAGTCACGCATCGTGGACCAGGCGTCGCTGCCCAGATAAGCAGACCAGGGATCTCTACCTGTTTGGGCAGTGACGACTCGACTGGATTCGGCAGTGACTGAGACAGCACCGGCGTTGTCAGTAACGATGAATCCGTATTTTTGTGCGGCTTCAGCGATCATGCGGCCGGTAGGGGTGAGGTTGTACTTGTCGAGATCGAGGTTTGCCGGTAGGCGCAGTCGCTGGCCTTCGTAGGGGGCGTTCGGGTCTGTTGATGTGCCATCGGTACGGTTGGCTGGCCAACTATGTCCCAGACCACTGGGGTGGGGAACGGCAAGCGCGATCGCGTGGTCGATGCGGCCGCGGCGAATATCGTCGAGGGTAATCATTCCCGGTGAGATCGCCATTCCGGATGCTGAAGCTCCGAATCCAGTGGGGAAAATAGCTTCTTTGGTGGAGAAATTGTCGATGCGGCCTCCCCAACATGCTTGCCACTGGTTTTTGCTGTCTCGAGACATTTTCCAGAATTCCCAGAGCTGGTCGGTGGCTGGGTCGTAGATGCTCATTTCTCCGTCGGAGCCGGCCGCCGGCAGAGCGTTAACGGGGATGGGGACGGAGCGGAAATGGGAGTCTCCGTCGAAAAGATTGGGTGGTACTCCCCAGTCGGTGGCGCAGGCGTGAATGACGTCGGTGCGGGGGGTGTCGGCGGTGGCGATGTGCATGGCGGTGGCAAATTCACGGTTATTGAATCCGGCGTAGCCGTCGTATCGGGTAGCTGCTTGGTGGGCGATATAAGTGCCGACAGCGTGGGCGTTAGGGGCCAGGGGGGCAGTGCTGATATCAGTGGCGTAGACGGAGTTGGGGTAAAGAGGGAAAGGTAGTCCTGGGTGGTTGGTGGTTGAGGTGGTGTTGAGGGGGGTTACGTTAGTGACTTCGATGGCGCTGATGGTGGGGGTTCCGGCGGTGGCGCGGAAGATGAGGTCGAGGATGCCGTCGGTGACGTTGGTCTCGAAGGTGACGTCGTAGGCGGCGCGGGGGCCGACTGCAGCAGTGATGTCGATGTCTTTGACCACGGGGGTGTCTTCGGCGAGGACGTCGAAGACACGGCCGCCTTTATTCCAATAGGTGTTTTCGACCATAGCGAGGCGTACTTTGTAGCGGCCTTTGCCTGGAACATTGAGGGCGTATCCGCGGGGGTTCTGTACATAGGTGCGGTAGATCTCATCATCGTCGGTGCCTTTGATGTCAATGCCGCGCAGCCCACGGTCAACGCGATTCGTTCCGAGTGTGGCTGACCAGCGGCTCCAGACGTTGCCGGATTTGTCGGTGACTGGTGTAGGTGAAGCCACCATGCGTGAGGTGAATGAGTTGTGTGCTGTGGTGTCGGTAGACGGCGTTGTTGTGGGTGTGATGGTGATTCCGGCGATGATGGCTTTATCAACGCTGGCGAGGAATTTCAGATCGAGTGCACCGTCAGTGACGGTGGTGGTGAAGGTGACGTTGTGGGCGGTGGAGTAGCCGGCTGTGGCGTAGATGTCCAGGTCGTCAACGACGGTGACACCCTCGGCTGTGATGTCGAAAACGCGTTTGCCTTTTGCTTTCCAGTAGGGCTCTGCGGTGGCGATCGTCACGTTGTAGCGGCCAGCGGTGGACAAAGGAATTGTGGTGCCGGTCAGGCCGTAGACCTCGTAGCGGTAGAGGTCCGGGTCATTGGTGTTACTGATGGCCTGGCTAGCGGGGGTGACGCGGTAGTTGGGCGTTCCGCGAAGTGCATATAAGGGTTTCCAGGTGTTTCCCGCTGGATCGACGCGTGAGGTGGTGCGTGCAGCCAATCGAATGGTGTTAGTGGCCGTTGCGGTAGCTGCGGGTGCTGCGGCGTATTGGGTGGCGTGACCTGGGGTTACCGCTGCGGAGGCAATAGTTCCAGCAAGTGCCAGAGCGATGGCTGTGCGTGCTGGTGTGCTGTAGGCAGGCATGACGATGGTTCCTTCCGTGGGGGTGTATATGCCGAGGCATCCGTTCCTCGGCTGAGGTCATTTGGGGGGATCCCTCTGTGCCGGGGATGCGGCGTCAGGGAGGCCGGATTTGTCCGGCCTCCCTGACTGTGTGCCTGGTCAGTTCTTGCCGTAGTCCTTGGGAAGGGCTTGCATTTTGTCCCAGGGGAAGTTTTTCAGTGCGCTGTAGGCGGGACCGCCTAGCAGGGTTCCCCAGGGGTTGATGCCGGTGCGGGCTTGTTCGGCTCGGCCGTCTTGGGTCGCGACGGCAACGGCTCCGGATCTGTCGGAGATGATGAAGCCGTATTTTTGTGCAGCTTCGGCGACCATTCTCCCGAAGGGGGTGAGGTTGTAGTCGTTGAGGTTGATGGTGGGGTCTAGGCGGATGCGTTGCCCTTCCATGAGGGCGTTGGGATTGGTGGAGATACCGTCTGATCTGTTGGCGGGCCAAGAGAATTTATCCCAGCGATGGCTGTCGAGAACAGCCAGGTACATGGCGTGGTTGATGGTGCCTCGGCGTGCTTCGTCGATACCGATGAGGCCGGGGGCCATGGCTAATCCAGAAGCGCTAACGCCGTAGGGGAAGGCGAATTGACCGATATTGCTAGATACTTTGTCGATGCGCCCGCCCCAGCATGCTTCCCATCCGCTAGTGCCGCGACGCATCTGCCAGAACTCCCAGAGTTGATCGGTGGCGGGGCTGTAGATGCTCATTTCACCGTCGCTGCCGCGTGCTGCGGTGGCATTGGCTGGAACGGGAACATT
The DNA here is from genome assembly GCF_900447215.1 of Dermatophilus congolensis. Classification (NCBI taxonomy): domain Bacteria; kingdom Bacillati; phylum Actinomycetota; class Actinomycetes; order Micrococcales; family Dermatophilaceae; genus Dermatophilus; species Dermatophilus congolensis. The sequence goes on along the minus strand of NZ_UFYA01000001.1, from coordinate 334,098 downwards.
GACGAAGTATTTGGGGCCGTCGTAGAGACCTGCGGGAGTGGAGGGTTTTTTCTGGCAGTTGTGGAATCCCACGCGGATGCGGGGGGTTTGGGGGGTGGCGATGTTGACTGCGCCGTTGAATTCGTAGGCGTTAGTAGCTGCGGTTCCGCCCCAGTTGTCGCGCACTTGGCTGGCAAGGTGCGCGATGGACTGCTCGGAGTTCGCGGCCAGTGGTGCTTTGTCGATAGGGGTGTAGAAGGGTGAGCGCGCGTTGAGTTTGACGACGCGAGTGTTGCTGGGGGTGGCGACTTTGCCGCGGGAGGTGACAGTGACGGCACTGATGACGGGTTTTTTGGCGCTGCGAGAGGTGAATTTAATGTTGAGGAGGCCGTCGGTGACGCGGGTGGTGATGTTGAGGTCGTAGCCGCGGTTGCGTCCAGCAACACGAGCGATGTCGAATCGGTTTGCGACCTTGCGGTTTTCGGCGGTGATGTCGAAGACGCGTTCGCCGGGGGCTGCGGAAGGTTCAACGAACATGAGCCGGACCCGGTAGGTGCCGTTGGGTACGGGCAGTTGATAGCCCGTGGCGTTGTTGGCCAGGGACTGGTAAGCGATGCGTTCGCGGGGTGAGGGCACGGAGGTGACAGTGACACGGGAGCGTTGTGTTGTGCCGAAGGTCAGTGGCATGCGTTCCCAGAGTTTGCCGGATGCGTCGCGTACTGCGCTGGGGTGTGAGGAGGCCCGTACGGCAAAGACGCTGCGGGGCCGGGCTGCCGTGTTTTGGGTGGTGGAGGTTTTGCCAGTGGTGGGGGCTGTGTTGGGAACCGCGGCGGCTGCCACGAAGGCGGGGGCCAAAAGCAGCGCGGATGCGGTAGCTATCGTTGCACGGCCGGCGATACGTGAGCTTGCGATGCGGATCTGTGTAAACAAGGCGGGGCCTTCCCTGGCTGAGTGTGTCGCGGCGGCGTTGCCGCGCTGACACATCCCCCATCGGCCACCATTTACATCACATGAGTGTGTTTTATTTCCTTGTCCAAGTCATGTGACACATCCAGGTGTCCATCACAGGTGTGGGGCTCCGACTATGGTCGGAGCCCCACACCTGTTGCATTGGTGCACCCCGGTTGGGGTGCACCAATGGTGGTTACTTCTTAGCGAGTTCTGCGGCCTGGCGCTCGACGTCGTCGAGGCCACCACACATGAAGAACGCTTGCTCTGGGACGTGGTCGTACTCACCGTCACAGATGCGTGTGAATGCGTCGATGGTTTCGTCCAGCGGAACTGTCGATCCTTCGATGCCGGTGAACTGCTTGGCAACGTAGGTGTTTTGCGACAGGAAGCGCTGGATGCGGCGGGCGCGGTTGACGACGATCTTGTCTTCCTCGGAGAGTTCGTCCATACCGAGGATGGCGATGATGTCTTGGAGTTCCTTGTTCTTCTGCAGGATTCCCTTAACGCGCACGGCGGTGTCGTAGTGGGCCTTGCTGATGTACCGCGGGTCGAGAATACGGCTCGTGGAGGTCAGCGGGTCCACTGCGGGGTAGATACCCAGGGAGGCGATTTCACGGCTCAGCTCGGTAGTGGCGTCCAGGTGAGCGAACGTCGTGGCCGGAGCTGGGTCGGTGTAGTCGTCGGCGGGCACGTAGATGGCCTGCATCGAGGTAATGGAGTGGCCGCGTGTGGAGGTGATGCGCTCTTGGAGCACACCCATTTCGTCGGCCAGCGTCGGCTGGTATCCCACGGCCGAGGGCATACGACCCAGCAGCGTAGAAACCTCGGAACCGGCCTGCGTGAACCGGAAGATGTTGTCGATGAACAGCAGCACGTCCTGGTTCTGCACGTCACGGAAGTACTCGGCCATTGTGAGGCCAGACAGGGCGATGCGCAGACGGGTGCCTGGGGGCTCGTCCATCTGGCCGAACACGAGCGCGGTCTGCCCGAGAACGCCAGCTTCTTCCATTTCGACGATGAGGTCGTTACCTTCACGGGTACGCTCACCAACACCTGCGAACACGGATACACCACCGTGGTCGCGGGCCACACGAGCAATCATTTCCTGAATCAGAACGGTCTTACCAACACCGGCACCACCGAACAGACCAATCTTTCCACCCTGCACATACGGGGTGAGCAGGTCGATGACCTTAATACCCGTCTGGAACATCTGGGTTTTGGATTCGAGCTGATCGAATGCGGGAGCCTTGCGGTGAATGCCCCAGGTTTCACCGACCTCGAGCTTTTCTCCTTCGGGAAGGTCAAGGCAGTCACCGGTCACGTTGAAGACGTGACCAAGAGTGGCGTTACCTACCGGGACCTGGATGGAGTCGCCTGTGTCGATCACTTTCTGGCCACGGACAAGACCGTCGGTTGGTTGCAAAGCGACGGCACGAACGACGTTGTCGCCGATGAATTGGGCGACCTCGAAGTTGATGCGACGCTCTCCTTCGGAGAGGGTCACCTCGCTGTAAAGCAAGTTGTACATCTCTGGCATCGAGTCCTCGGGGAACTCGACGTCGACGACGGGGCCGATGACGCGGACAAGCCGTCCTGTGCCGGGCGCGTTGGCGTCCTGGCTGGACTCCTCGACGAACGCAGTTGACATTGCTGAGTACTCCTCGTTCTCTCGCCCGATCACGCGTCCGCGAGCGCGTCCGCGCCGCCCACGATCTCGGTGATCTCCTGGGTGATCTCGGCCTGGCGAGCTTGGTTCGCCAGCCGGGTGTAGGTCTTGATGAGCTCTTCGGCGTTGTCAGTTGCCGATTTCATGGCTCGTTGCCTGTTGGCCAGTTCGGATGCGGCCGCCTGGAGCAGGCAGTTGTAGATGCGGTGACGTACGTACTGGGGTAGTACGGCGTCGAGGACTTCGTCTGCGCTTGGTTCGAACTCGAACAGCGAGTGCATTTTCTCGTGTTCGTGCTCGGCATCGACGACAGCCAGGGGTAGCACGCGGCGGGCGCGGACCTCTTGGGAAACCATCGAGTTGAACCGCGTGTAGACCACGTGGACCTCGTCGAAGGGTTGGCTGTCGGTAAGGAAGCCATCAAGCAGGGTGTCGGAGATCTCTACGGCGGTCTCGTAGACCGGCGCATCCGTGTTTCCTTCCCAGGAGTTGACGAACTCGCGTGAACGGAAGGAGAAGTACTGGATTGCTTTGCGTCCATAAAGGAACGCTGAAACTTCGATGCCTTGCTGGTTGAGGCGTTCGACGAGTCGCTCTGTTGCTTTGAGGACGTTGGCCGAGTACGCACCTGCTAGTCCTCGGTCACTGGTGACGACCAGAACCGCTGCCCGGCGAGGGTTGGTTACCACGCGGGTGAGGGGGTGATCGACGTCCGAATGTCGTGTAACCGCAGCAAGTGCTTTGGTGATCGCGTCGGCGTAGGGAGTGGTGGCTTCGACGCGTCGACGGGCTTTACCCAGTCGGGACGAAGCCATGAGCTCCATGGCTTTCGTGATCTTCTTCGTCGCAGTGACGGAGCGGATGCGGCTCCGGTACTCCCGGATCTGCGCTCCCATGGAAAACCGCCTTCCTGATCGGATCGGACGGGCTGGACCGGGCCGCCGACATTGTGTGATGTCGGCGGCTTACAGGCCTCAGCCGCGTCGGATCGTCTCCTGGTCCATTTGCTCGTCGCTGAGGGCGTCAACGTCCTCGGCAACTGAGCCGGGAGTGATTGCTCCTCCGCTACCGGCCTGGAATTGGTTGTCGAATTCCTTCACTGCGGTCTCGAGGGCGTCGATTGCGGCGTCGTCGAGTTTGCCGGTTTCGACGATGCCATTGAGGACTGCCTGGTGGTTGCGTTGGAGGAACTCGTGGAATTCAGCCTCGTAGCGGCGCACGTCGGAAACCTCGACTTTGTCGAGCTTTCCGGTGGTGCCAGCCCAGACCGACACAACCTGTAGTTCGACGGGCAGCGGGGAGCTTTGTGGCTGCTTGAGCAGTTCAACCAGGCGGGCGCCGCGGTCAAGCTGAGCTCGGGAGGCTGCGTCGAGGTCGGAGGCGAACATGGCGAATGCTTCCATGGCGCGGAACTGGGCCAGGTCGATCTTGAGGCGCCCGGAGACCGACTTCATTGCCTTGATCTGCGCGGCACCACCAACACGGGAGACGGAGACACCCACGTCGATAGCCGGGCGTACGTCGGCGTTGAAGAGGTCGGCCTGCAGGTAGATCTGGCCGTCGGTGATGGAAATGACGTTGGTGGGGATGTACGCGGAGACGTCACCGGCTTTAGTTTCGATGATGGGTAGTCCCGTCATCGAACCAGCTCCAAGCTCGTCGGAGAGCTTGGCACAACGCTCAAGCAGGCGAGAGTGCAGGTAGAAAACGTCACCGGGGTAGGCTTCGCGGCCCGGCGGGCGGCGCAACAGTAGCGACACTGCACGGTAAGCCTCGGCCTGCTTGGACAGGTCATCGAAGACGATGAGGACGTGTTTTCCGCCGTACATCCAGTGCTGACCGATGGCCGAACCAGTGTAGGGAGCCAGGTACTTGAAGCCAGCGGACTCAGAAGCGGGGGCGGCGACGATGGTGGTGTACTCCAAAGCGCCGGCCTCTTCGAGGGTGCCGCGCACCGAGGCGATCGTGGAGCCCTTTTGACCGATAGCGACGTAGATGCATCGGACCTGTTTGTTGGGGTCTCCCGATTCCCAGTTGGCTTTCTGGTTCAGGATTGCGTCAACGGCAACAGTGGTTTTACCAGTTTGACGGTCACCGATGATGAGCTGGCGCTGGCCACGACCAATCGGCACCATCGCGTCAACGGCTTTGATACCGGTTTGTAGTGGCTCGTGAACGCTCTTACGCGACATCACGTTAGGAGCCTGGAGTTCAAGCTCGCGGCGCCCTTCTGCCTTGATTTCGCCAAGACCGTCTACCGGGCGACCCAGGGGATCCACCACGCGGCCGAGGTAGTTGTCGCCGACAGGCACGGAGAGAACTTCTCCGGTGCGGTGCACTGCCTGTCCTTCTTCGATGCCGGAGAAATCACCCAGAACGACCACACCAATTTCGTGGCGGTCGAGGTTCAGGGCCAGGCCCAGGGTTCCGTCCTCGAAGCGCAGCAACTCGTTCGTCATCGCTGAGGGCAGGCCCTCGACGTGTGCGATGCCGTCACCGGCGTCGGTGACGCGTCCGACCTCCTCGCGGGAGGCCCCATCGGGCTCGTATGACTGGACGAACTGGTCGAGGGCGTCCCGGATTTCCTCCGGACGGATCATGAGCTCCGCCATCGTTAAGTCTCTCTCCTCATCGGCGGCCGCGAGGCGGCCAGTTGGGCTATCGGTGCCGGGGATCCGGCGGTGTGCCTCGGTGCCTGACACCGGGCGGTGCTGGTATCAGGACACACTCAAGGTGCGGCTGACATCGGCCAGTCGACGCTCGATCGTGCCGTCGATGACTTCGTCGCCGACCTGAATACGAAGACCGCCGAGCAGCTGGGGGTCCTCGACCTGGGTGACGAAAATGGTGGTTCCGTACATTTTGCTCAGGCCCGTTTGCAGCCGGCTGACGACTGTTTGTGGGAGCAATGTACGTGTGGTGACGACAGCGGTGACTGCCTGTCGTCGTTTAGCCGCGAGGCTGAGGTAGCGCCGAATGACCGTCGCATAGTCGTACCCGCGGGGGTTAAGCACGGGGCGCTGGGCGATCCAGACAGTGTCGGGCAGAACTTTTCCGGCCAGCAGGCGCGCCACGAGTTCTGCTTTAGCGCGCTTGTCTCCGCGATCCCCAGAGAGCGCTGCACCGATCTGGTGGTCCTGACGGAACTTTTCCTCGACGGCGATGAGCTCGCGCTCTATCTGGTCAAGGTTTCCTTCGGTTTGCGCTGCGGCCAAGACGCAGTCGCCACCGAGGCGTTCCATACCGGTTATGAGGTTGTAGGACTCTTTCCAGTGCCCAGAGACGGCGGCCTCGACAACAGCCAAAGCAGGTTCGCTGAGTCGCCCACCGAAAAGACGACGTGCCAGTTCACGCTTGGACCACGCATCGCGTGAGCGATCCGTGAGAGCCATTCGTAGTTTGGCGTTGTCGGCAAGAAGTTCCGAGACCGAGAACAGCTCTCCGGCCAGGGAACGGAGGTCAGGACCTCCGGCCCGCTGGTAACCGGCGAGTGTCTCGACCGCGCTCTGCCATGCCGAGCGGGGTGCACCATCCATCAGCGACCTGCCCAGTCCATCGTGGAGGTCTCACGCTGCAAGGTGCCGTCTTCGAGCTGTTGCAGGAACCGCTCGATGACACCGTTGCGTCGAGCGTCGTCCTGAAGGGACTCGCCGACGATGCGACCTGCCAGATCGGTGGAGATTCGCCCGACGTCGTTTTTCAGTTCAGCCATGGCGCTTGCGCGTTCGGCTTCAACCTGACGACGGGCAGATTCAATGATGCGCTCGGCTTCAGCGCTGGCCTGGGCCCGCATCTCGGCAACGATTGCAGCACCTTCTTCACGGCCGCGTTCGCGCATTTGGTTTGCTTCGTGGCGGGCGTCTTCCATCATCCGCTGGTACTCGGCCTTAAGAGCTTCCGCCTCGGCGAGGGATTTCTCCGCACGGCTCATGTCGCCTTGAATGGCGTCCACACGCTGTGTGTAGGCGGTCTCCATCTTGGGAACGACGTACTTGATAATGAAGATAAGGAAGACGGCGAAGAAGACACAGCCGAAAATCAACTCACCAAGGTGAGGGAGAATCGGCATGCCTAAGCCGTGGTTGCCGCCACCGCCCGCTGCGGCGGGAATGGCGGCCGCGAGGTTCGACATGTTCTGCACGGAGAACTCCTTGTGCCATGCATCGTCCCGGCCTGGTTAGGCCGGGCGTTGGGGGTGGGCGGTCGGACTCAGCGGAGGATGAAGACGAGAACGAAGCCCAGGATGGCGAGTGCCTCGGCGACAGCGAAGCCCAGGATGGCCAGCGGCTGGAGGACGCTCTTGGCCTCAGGCTGACGGGCCACACCGTTGATGAGGGCAGCGAAGATGAGGCCGATCGCGAGGGCCGGGCCCAGCGTCGAGATGCCGTAGCCAACTAGGGAAAGGGAGCCGGTCATGATCTGCAGATTCCTTCTCTGGTGGTGAGTTACCTCGGCTGGTGCCGAAGCATCGTTCGTGTGAACGGGTGGTCTATGAAGTTGTGAGTATTGGGCGCATCACCTGGTGCAGATGCGGTTAGAAGA